>NZ_JBIVLI010000037.1:0-71887 GCF_044751205.1 Streptomyces sp. NPDC088732 | reverse complement strand
CCGGGTTCCCCCCCCCCCCGCGGGGCCCGGGCGCCGACTCGCCGCCCCCCTCCCCCCACCGGTTTCCCCCGCCCAACCCCCCCCGGGCCCCCCCCGCGCCCGGGCCCCCCCACGTCGGTCGGGTCGTTAGGCGGCGCTAGTGCACCTCGGTGATCTCCGGTCCACGGCGCATCGGGTCGATGCCGTCGGAGAAGCGTCCGCCGTCGTGGTCCTGGGCGATGCCCTCGGGAACCATCTGCGCGTCGTTCGGCAGCTTCAGCACGATCGGGTCGCGCGGGGCCATCGGGGTGTCGCCGCGCAGGACGACGGTGTCGCGGAAGATCTGCTCCAGCAGGCCCGCGGTCTCCGGCTGGACGGCGCCCTGGCCGGAGATGACACCGCGCAGGAACCAGCGCGGTCCGTCGCAGCCGACGAAGCGCACGACCTGCACACCGTTGGTGCCGTTGGGCAGCTGGACCGGCACCTGGGCGCGCAGCTCCCAGCCGAGCGGGCCCTCGACCTCGTCGACGATGCCGCCCTGCTTGGTGATCCCGGACGCGATCTCGTCACGGACCTCGCCCCAGATGCCCTCGGACTTCGGCGCGGCGAAGCCCTGCAGCTGGATGGCGCTGTCCCGCAGCACCACAGTGGCGGCGACGATGGACTCGCCGGCCACCTCGACCCGCAGTTCCATGCCCTGGACACCGGGCACGAACAGGCCACCGAGGTCGACCCGGCCCTCGCCGGGTGTGCCGACCTCACTCACGTCCCACGGACCGTCCGGCCTCGGGGCGGGCGGAAGGTTGTACCGACGGGACTCCATGGAGTCGTCCGACTCCTCGGCGTCTTCGGCCAGCTCGTCAGGGCTCTCGGCCTCGAGCTCGTCGAGGGCGTCTTCGCGCTCCTTGCGACGACGACGGAACACGTCACTGTCCTTCCCGGTCAGCGATGACCGATGCGTATCCATGGCCGGACGGACCGACCGGCGGGCCGTCCACCGCGGCATGACCCCCCGTGGAGCCGAAGCCCCCCGTCGCCCGCGCCGAATCGGGCAGTTCCGCCACCTCGTGGAAGCGGACCCGCTCGACCTGCTGGACGACCAACTGCGCGATCCGGTCCCCCGGGGCGAACCGCACGGTCTCGCGCGGGTCCAGGTTGACCACGATCACCTTGATCTCCCCACGGTACCCGGCATCAACCGTTCCTGGGGCATTCACGAGTGCCACTCCGCACCTCGCGGCGAGGCCGGAGCGCGGATGCACGAAGGCCGCGTACCCCTCCGGAAGGGCGATCGAAACGCCTGTCGGCAGCACCGCCCGCTCGCCGGGGGCCAGCTCCGCCGCCCGGGTGGTGACGAGGTCGGCGCCGGCGTCGCCGGGGTGCCCGTACGAGGGAATCGGGACGTCCGCGTCGAGCCGCCTGATCAGTACGTCCAGCGGCGGGCGGCTCACGGGTTCACCTCGACGGCGCGGGCGGCTCCGGCCCGGCCGGGATCCCCGACGACGGCCCGGATCTCCCGCGCGCGGCCGTGCTCGGTGAAGTGCGCGGGCTTGACCTCGACGAACAGCGCGTCCGCGCGCACCGCGACCGGGCCGTCGGGGCCGCCGATCCGGCCCGTGGCGGTGCAGTAGATCTTGCGTCCGGCGACCGCCGTGCAGCGCGCGTCCAGGTGGAGGGTGGCGCCGACGGGGACGGGCCGGACGTACTCGGTCTCCAGGCGGCCGGTGACCGCGATCCGGCGCAGCAGCCAGTTGAGGGAGCCGAGTGTCTCGTCGAGCGCGGTCGCCAGCACACCGCCGTGCGCGAGGCCGGGAGCACCCTGGTGTGCCGGTTGTACGGTGAACTCGGCGGTGACCGAGACGCCCTCGCCGGCCCGCGCCTCCAGGTGCAGGCCGTGGGGCTGGGCCCCGCCGCAGCCGAAGCAGTGCTCGTAGTGCGCGCCGAGCGGTTCGCCGGGCGCGGGCGCGTCGGGGTGCCGCAGGGGCGGCGACGCGTCCTGCGGCGGCGTCAGGCCCGGGCGGGCCGGGACGTCGGGTGTGGCTCCGTTCACGCGGGAGACCCTACCCTCCTGCGGGATCCTTTCCCGCCGCCCGCCCGTTCTCCCTCCGGCCACGCGGCACGTGTCCCCCATCCCTTGGAGCACCCCATGACCCCCAGGTCCGCCGTCGTCACCGGAGCCGGATGCGGGATCGGCCTGGCGATCACGCTCGAACTGGCCCACGCCGGCTACGACGTCATCGGTACGGTGCGCACCGAGGAGAAGGCCGAGGCCCTGCGCGCGGCGGTGGCCAGGACCGGTGCGTCGGTGCGCACGGTGCTGCTGGACGTCGCGGACGCCACGTCGTCCGTACGGGCGTTCACGGAGATCGCCACGGTGACCGACGGGGGTCCCTGGGCGGTGGTCAACAACGCCGGCATCGCGCAGCCCGGCGCGATCGAGGACGTCGACGACGAACAGGTGCGCCAGCAGCTGGAGATCAACCTGGTGGCACCGGCGCGCATCGCCCGGCTCGTGCTGCCGACCATGCGCGCCCGGCGCGCGGGCCGCATCGTGAACATCTCCTCGGTCTCCGGCCGGGTCTCGACGCCGCTGCTCGGCTGGTACTGCGCGAGCAAGCAGGGCCTGGAGGCGGTCACGGACGCGCTGCGCATGGAGGCCGCGCCGTTCGGGGTGAAGGTGGTACTGGTCGAGCCCGGGTCCTTCGGGACGGACATCTGGGAGCGCGGTGCCTCGCGGCTGCCGCAGGGCACCACCTCGCCGTACCGCGACCAGTACGAGGCCGTGGAGGACCGGCTGGGACGCGAGCTGCCGGGTCCCCGCCCGGTGGCCCGCACGGTCCTCAAGGCGCTGTCGGCGCCCCGGCCGCTCCCCCGCTACCTGGTGGGCGGCGACGCCCGCTCCTCGGCCGTCCTGGACGCCGCCCTGCCCACCGCCGCCACCGACTGGGCCAAGCAGGTCGCCGTCGGCCTGCGCACGGCGCCGCGTGCCGCGCAGGCCCTGACGCGCCTGCGGTCCCGCGGCGGGTACTGACAGGGCGGCATGACAAGCTGGGTGGCATGACCGGCATGACCTATGACGAGCGGCTGACCGCGCCGCGTTCGTGGTGGCTGCTCGCCTTCGGCGCGGGTGTGTCCCTGGCGCTGATCCTGCTGCCCTTCGGGGCGTTGCCGCTGCTCGGCGGCCTCGTCGGGGGCACGGCGGCAGGAGCGGTCGCGGTGAGCTCGTACGGCTCGGCGCGGCTGCGGGTGGTGGCCGGGTCGCTGGTCGCGGGCGACGCGCGGATCCCGGTGGGCGCGCTCGGCGAGGCGACCGTGCTGGACCACGAGGAAGCGCTGGCCTGGCGCTCCTACAAGGCCGATCCGCGCGCGTTCATGCTCCTGCGGTCGTATGTGCCGACCGCGCTGAGGATCGAGGTCACCGACCCCGCGGATCCGACGCCCTATCTGTACCTCTCCACCCGGGCCCCCGAGCGGCTGGCCGCCGCGCTGCGGGAGATGCGGACCGCCTGAGGCGTCCGCGGCGGCCTCAGTCGTCCGCGCCGGGCTCGCCGGCCTCCAGGGCGGGCGGCGGCTCCTCGGCGGAGAGCAGCGCCCAGGGCACCTGCCGTTCGCGCAGGTCCTTGCGGATCTGCTCGGCGAGTTTCCTGGTGTCGCGCCGGTTCATCACGGCGCCGACGGCCGCGCCGACCATGAACGGCGCCAGCGTCGGCAGATTGCGCAGGCTGCGCTTCATGAGCTGCTGGCGCAGCTCGCGCTTCATCCGGCCGCCGAGCGCCACGTTCAGCGTGGACGGCTTGGAGAAGTCGATCCCGCGCCGCTCGGTCCACTCGGCGACGTACATCATCGCGCGCTGCCGCAGCGTGCCCGGGGCGCGCAGCCCGTAGACCTCGTGCAGCTCGGCGATGAGCTTGTACTCGATCAGGGCGACCCCGATCGTCTCGCTCGCCAGTTCGGCGGGCATGGCGGGCGGAGTCGGCAGCATGGCGGCGGCGCCGACACCGGCGCCGACCGTCGCGGTGCCCAGGGTGGCGGCGTTCACGAGCTTGTCCGCCAGCTCCTCGGGCCCGAGCCCGGGGAAGTGCCGGCGGAGCGTCTCCAGGTCCCGTACGGGTATCCGCGGGGCCGCCTCGAGGAAACCCTCGGCGAGGGTCGTCAGCGCCGCCCTGGCGCGGGCACGCCCGCGGGCGGCACGGCTCGGAGGCCCGGCCTGGGCACCGTCGACCGCCGGTTCCTCCGATGCGCCCGCGAGCGAGGCCGCGCGGCCTCGCTCGTCGTCGCTGTCCACGATGCCGGTGTCCCGTCAGGCCGCGCAGTCGCGGCAGATCGGGTTGCCGTTCTTCTCCGAGGCCAGCTGGCTGCGGTGGTGCACAAGGAAGCAGCTCATGCAGGTGAACTCGTCGGCCTGCCGGGGCAGGACCCGGACCGAGAGCTCCTCGTTGGAAAGGTCGGCGCCAGGCAGTTCGAGGGACTCGGCCTGGTCGAACTCGTCGACGTCCACCGTGGACGTGGACTTGTCGTTCCGGCGGGCCTTCAGTTCCTCGATGCTGTCTTCGTTGACATCGTCGTCGGTCTTGCGTGGTGTGTCGTAATCAGTAGCCATGTATCGCTCTCCCCCTCTGGGTGTCTGCGGTGTCTCCAGCGCACGTAACGCATGGGAGGCCGGTCTTGTGCCCGGCCCGAAGCGGAGATTTTGCCTTACATCAAGTGCCGTTACTCAATCGACACCCAACCGCACCCCCGAAGAGGTGATCGGATCCACTGCCGGTCATGACCGGAAAGGGCCGTGTTGTCGCACCTTGCTCACGCCTCCACGTGTACTTCCCGTGATCATGACCTGCGGAAACATGGATTTTTCCGCTCTTTTCCCGGACTTGCGATCACGGAGCGTACCCGCGGCCGGAATCGTATGTGTAATCGCTCACAGCATGCCGCCGCCGGGATCAGACCGCAAAATTCAGCGCAAAGCGAACACGGCCCCGGGAGTGTCGGAGAACCGTTCCCGGGTGCCTCAGACGGGGATGGCGACCCGCATGACCAGGCCACCTCCCTCGCGGGGCACCGCGGAAATGGTGCCTCCGTGGGCCCGGGCCACCGATCGCGCGATCGAGAGGCCGAGTCCCACGCCCTTGTCGCTCCCGGTCCGTTCGGTGCGCAGCCGCCGGAACGGCTCGAAAAGGTTGTCGATCTCGTACGCCGGGACGACGGGTCCGGTGTTGGTGACCGTCAGCACCGCGAGACCCGGTTCGAGGCCCGTGGTGGCCTCGACCCAGCCGTTCTCGGGGACGTTGTAGCGGACGGCGTTCTGCACGAGGTTGAGCGCGATGCGCTCCAGCAGCACGCCGTTGCCCTGCACCACCGCCTCGTGCAGTTCGCTGCGGAGCGCCACGCCCTTGGCGTCGGCCTCGCTGCGGGTCTGCTCCAGGGCCTGGGAGGCCGCCTCGGCCACGTCCACGGGCTTGCGGTCCACGATCTCGTTGTCGCTGCGGGCGAGCAGCAGCAGGCCCTCCACGAGCTGCTCGCTGCGCGTGTTGGTGGCCAGCAGGGTCTTCCCGAGCTGCTGGACCTCCGGACCGGCCGCCGAGTCGGACAGCTGGACCTCCAGCAGGGTGCGGTTGATCGCCAGGGGGGTCCGCAGCTCGTGGGAGGCGTTGGACACGAAGCGGCGCTGCGCGTCGAAGGACCGCTCCAGCCGCTCCAGCATCTCGTCGAAGGTGTCGGCGAGCTCCTTCAGCTCGTCGTCCGGCCCGTCCAGGTGGATGCGGCGCTTGAGGTCGGAGGAGACCACGGCCTGCGCGGTGCGGGTGATCCGGCCCAGCGGGTACAGCACGCGGCCCGCCAGCAGGTACCCGAAGGCGAAGGCCAGGACGGCGAGACCGATCAGGGCGAACAGCGACCGCCGCAGCAGGGTGTCGAGCGCGACCTCGCGCCGGTTCTGCATGCAGCCGTTGATGGCATCGGTGAACTCGTCGGTCGTCCCCGAACTCGGCAGCTGGCAGCTAGGCGTCGTGGTGGCCACATGGCCGCTGAGCAGGCGGAAGGGCAGCTCATTGCCGTCGTGCAGGGCCTGTGCGGCCAGCAGGTAGATGATCCACAGCAGGACGACACCGGCGATCAGGAACATGCCGCCGTAGAGCAGGGTCAGCCGTATCCGGATCGTGGGGCGGAACAGCGGGCCGCGGCCGGCCGGCGACGCCGGCTCCCACGTGGGCTTGGGCGGAACGCGCGGCGGGGCCGCGGGCGAGGACGCCTGCGACGAGGACGAGGACTGGGGCGAGGGGGACGCCGGGGAAGTGGCCACGGCGCATCAGATCCGGTAGCCGGAGCCGGGCACCGTGACGATCACGGCGGGCTCGCCGAGTTTGCGGCGCAGCGTCATGACGGTGACCCGGACCACATTGGTGAAGGGGTCGGTGTTCTCGTCCCAGGCCTTCTCCAGGAGCTGCTCCGCGGACACCACGGAGCCCTCGCTGCGCAGCAGCACCTCCAGCACCGCGAACTCCTTGGGCGCCAGATGCACCTGCCGTCCCTCGCGCACCACCTCGCGGCGGTTGGGGTCGAGCCGGATGCCCGCGCGCTCCAGCACCGGCGGCAGGGGGGCGGTCGTCCGCCGGCCGAGCGCGCGCACGCGGGCGATCAGCTCGGTGAAGGCGAAGGGCTTGGGCAGGTAGTCGTCGGCGCCGAGCTCCAGGCCCTCGACGCGGTCGCTCACGTCGCCGGCGGCGGTGAGCATCAGGACCCGGGTGGGGAGGCCGAGCTCGACGACCTTGCGGCAGACGTCGTCCCCGTGGATCACGGGCAGGTCCCGGTCGAGGACGACGACGTCGTAGTCGTTGACCCCGATCCGCTCCAGGGCCGCCCCACCGTCATAGACGACGTCCACGGCCATCGCCTCGCGGCGCAGTCCCGTGGCCACCGCATCGGCGAGCAGCTGTTCGTCCTCGACGACCAGTACGCGCAAGGCGCCGTTCCTTCCGTGAACATTCCCAACGGCCTGTGCGCAGGCCGAACGCGTCTCCATCCTGCACCTGGAGGCCGTAAACCGGCGGTAAGAGCGCGTCCCCGGGCCGCGCGGGAGCGAACCGGCGCCCCGCGCCGGAGGCGTCACCGCACGTGACGCGGGCCACATCGTGCGCCGCCGGGAGCGGCATCCGCGCCGGTCGCGGCCGCGCGCGGCGCGGTGGGGAGGACGGCACGGAATTCCCCGGGTTGCGGAGGTTTCCGCTCCGGCAGGCCTGGGGAGGACGACTGCACACCCCCGATCGCGCCCCCTGGGCGTTCGCAGTCGACTTGTGGCGGCAGCCGTCGCGCGATCCGCGGGGACCTCGGAACGACCTGACCGCAGCCGATCGACCCTTACCCACCCACACCCTGTGTCACCTATCGACGACGAGGGGGCGCCACCTGATGGACGCATTCACCACTGGCATCCTGCAGCGCATACACAGCACTGAGTCGGACCTGCTCGCCGCCCGGGAGGCGGGGGACGAGTTCCTGGCCGAAGTCGAGGAGGCCGAACTGGCCGATCTGCGCCGCCTCGCCGCCGACCACGGCGTACAGGTGCTGCCCAAGATCGCCTGAGGCATCCGGACACAAGCGCCGCGCCCCGGACACCGCACAAGGTGCCGGGGCGTTCGCGCGCCCCGGCACCCACCCGGTTCAGTCGTGCCAGGCGCCGAGCTCCTCCAGGAGCGCCTGCAACGGCTCGAAGACGCCCGTCGGCGCCGCCACCGTCAGCTCCCGCGACAGCGGCTCCCCCGGGCGGCCCCCGGTGAGGGCGCCCGCCTCGCGGGCGAAGAGGTCGCCCGCCGCGTAGTCCCAGATGTTCAGCCCGCGCTCGTAGTACGCGTCGAGCCGGCCGCAGCCCACGTCGCACAGGTCGATGGCGGCCGACCCGGCCCGGCGGATGTCCCGCACGCGCGGGATCAGCCGGCGCGCCACCTCGGCCTGCCCGGCGCGCACCTCGGTGCTGTACCCGAAGCCCGTGCCCACCAGCGCCTGCTCGAACGGCGGCGCGGGGCGCGGCCGGGCCCGTACGTCGCCCACCCACGCGCCGCGGCCGAGGACGGCGCGGTAGCTCTCGCGCCGCATGGGCGCCTCCACGACGCCGACGACCGTCTCGCCGTCGACCTGGGCGGCGATGCTGACCGCCCAGCCCGGCAGGCCGTAGAGGTAGTTCACGGTGCCGTCGAGGGGGTCGATCACCCAGCGGATGCCGGTGGTGCCCGGCGCGCTGGCGCCCTCCTCGCCGAGCAGTCCGTCGTCCGGCCGGCGTTCGCCGATGAAAGAGGCGATGAGCTTCTCCGCGGCGATGTCCATCTCGGTGACGACATCGATCGGGCTGCTCTTGGTGGCGGCCACAACGAGATCGGCCGGACGGCCGTCGCGCAGCAGCTCCCCGGCCCTGCGGGCGGCCTCCACGGCCACGGCCAGGAGTTCGTCCTTCAGCTGGTCGGTCACGGCGCTCCTTGTGCTGCGGATGGTGTCGGTGTCGGTCACTCGGCGCCCGCCGCGGCGGGACGCGGGCTGCGGGCCGGGCAGCAGCCCACCGGGCAGACGTCGTGGCTCGCGCCGAGCCGGCCCAGCGCGCAGCGTTCGGGGGTGAGGCCGCGCTCGGCCGCGGCCCGCTCCAGGACCAGCTCGCGGACGGCCGCGGCGAACCGGGGGTCGGCGCCGACCGTGGCCGAGCGGGCCACGGGCAGCCCGAGCTCGGCGGCCTTGGCGGTGGCCTCGGTGTCGAGGTCGTAGCGGACCTCCATGTGGTCCGAGACGAAGCCGATCGGCACCATGACGGCGGCCGTCGCCCCGGAGGCGTGCAGCTCCTCCAGGTGGTCGCAGATGTCGGGCTCCAGCCACGGGATGTGGGGGGCGCCGCTGCGGGACTGGTAGACGAGCTTCCACGGCCGGTCGGTGCCGGTGGCCTCGCGGACAGCGTCGGCGATCACCTGGGCGGCGTCCAGGTGCTGGGCGACGTAGGCGCCGCCGGACCCGTCCTTGGTGTGCGCTTCGACCGGGCCGGAGGTGTCGGCGGCGGCAGTGGGGATGGAGTGCGTGGTGAAGGCCAGGTGCGCACCCGCGCGTGCCTCCTGCGGCAGCTCGTCGAGCGCGGCCAGCACACCGTCGACCATGGGCCGCAGGAAGCCCGGGTGGTTGAAGTAGTGGCGCAGCTTGTCCACCCGCGGCACCGGGCGGCCCTCGGCCTCCAGCGCGGCAAGGGAGTCGGCCAGGTTCTCGCGGTACTGCCGGCAGCCGGAGTAGGAGGCGTACGCGCTGGTGGCCAGCGCCAGGACGCGGCGGCGGCCGTCGTCGGCCATCTCGCGCAGGGTGTCGGTCAGATAGGGCGCCCAGTTGCGGTTGCCCCAGTACACGGGCAGGTCGAGGCCGTGCTCGGCGAAGTCCTTGCGCAGCGCCTGCAGGAGGTCGCGGTTCTGCGCGTTGATGGGGCTGACCCCGCCGAACAGGAAGTAGTGCTGCCCCACCTCCTTCAGGCGTTCGCGCGGGATGCCGCGCCCCCGCGTGACGTTCTCCAGGAAGGGGACGACGTCGTCCGCCCCCTCGGGGCCGCCGAAGGACAGCAGGAGCAGTGCGTCGTACGGAGCGGCGGTGTCGGCCTCGGTGTGATCGGACATGTCTTTGATCCTCCCACCGCCCGCAGACGGCCGCGGAACGGCACGGACTGCACCAAGGGCGGCGCCGGACGGCGGGAAAATCGCTTGCGTTCCATTTGTAAGCTGTGATGAGCAGCCACATTCCTTACCCGCACACCCCGTACACCCCGCACCCGTACACCGGCGACGAGGCCGAGGAGCGCCCCTTGCCCAGTCCCTATCGCGCGATCTTCTCCGCCCCGGGGACCAGGGGCTTCGCCGCCGCCGGCCTGATCGGCCGGATGCCGCTGTCCATGCTCGGCATCGGGATCGTGACGATGATGTCGCAGGTCACCGGCCGCTACCGGATCGCGGGCGCGCTCGCCGCCGTACTGGCGCTGTCGGGGGCGGCGCTCGGGCCGCAGGTCTCGCGGCTGGTGGACCGGTACGGGCAGCGCAAGGTGCTGCGCCCCGCTGCCGGCATCACGGTGCTGGCCGTCGCCGCGCTGCTGGTGTGCGTACGGGAGGGGGCGCCGGACTGGACGCTCTTCGCCTGCGTCGCGGTCGCCGGGCTGACGCCGAGCCTGGGCGCCATGGTGCGGGCGCGGTGGGCGGCCATCCACCGGGGCTCGCCGGACCTGCTGCACACCGCGTACTCCTTCGAGTCCGTGGTGGACGAGATCTGCTTCATCGTGGGCCCGATCCTGTCCATCGGGCTGTGCACCGTCTGGTTCCCCGAGGCCGGCCCCCTGCTGGCCGCGCTCTTCCTGGCCGCCGGCACCTTCCTGCTCACCGCGCAGCGGTCCACCGAGCCGCCGCCGCACCCGAGGGAGCAGCACACGCGGGGCTCCGCGATGAGCTCGCGCGGTCTGCAGGTCCTGGTGGTCACCTTCGTGGCGACCGGGGCGATCTTCGGCGCGGTGGACGTCACCACCGTCGCGTTCGCCCAGGAGCAGGGCCACAAGGCCGCGGCCAGCCTCGTTCTCGCCGTGTACGCGTCAGGATCTTGCCTCGCGGGAGTCCTTTTCGGCCTGATGAGACCGCGCGGTACGGCCTCGCGTCGCTTTTTGCTGGGCGTGGGGGCCATGGGCGTGAGTATGATCCCGCCACTACTGGTCGGGAACTTGCCGTTCCTGGCCGTGGCGCTGTTCGTCGCGGGCCTGTCCATCGCGCCGACGATGGTCACCACCATGGCGCTCGTCGAGCAGTTGGTACCGCGCGCGAAGCTGACCGAGGGCATGACGTGGACGAGCACGGGGCTCGCGGTCGGTGTGGCGCTCGGGGCCTCGCTCGCCGGGTGGGTGATCGACGCGGCGGGGGCCCGGGCGGCGTTCGCGGTACCCGCCTCCGCCGCGGCACTCGCCGTGGTGGCGGCCTTCCTGGGGTACCGCCGGCTGGAGCCGGCGCCGGAGCTGGAGGGATCGCGTACGCATGGCTACGACGAACAGAACCGCCGGGAAGGCCACATGGCATAACTGGGCGGGCAACGTGCGGGCCGTCCCGGCACGCGAGGTGTCCCCGGCCTCGGTGGAGGAACTGGCCGCCGCCGTACGGAAGGCGGCCGAGGACGGCCTGCCGGCCAAGGCCGTCGGCACCGGGCACTCCTTCACCTCCGCCGCGGCCACCGCGGGCGTCCTGATCCGCCCGGAGCGCATGAGCTCCATACGCTCACTCGACCGCGCCGCCGGGACCGTGACCGTCGAGGCGGGCGTCCAGCTGAAGCACCTGAACGCGTTCCTCGCCGCCGAGGGCCTGTCGCTCACCAATATGGGCGACATCATGGAGCAGACGGCGGCAGGGGCGACGAGCACCGGCACCCACGGCACCGGCCGCGACTCGGCCTCCATCGCCGCCCAGATCACCGCACTGGAACTGGTGACGGCCGACGGCTCGGTGCTCACCTGCTCCGCCGAGGAGAACGCGGACGTCTTCGCCGCGGCCCGGATCGGGCTGGGCGCCCTCGGCGTGGTCAGCTCGCTCACCTTCGCGGTGGAACCGCTCTTCCTGCTCACCGCGCGCGAGGAGCCGATGCACTTCGACCGGGTGCTCGGGGAGTTCGACCAACTCGTCGAGGAGAACGAGCACTTCGAGTTCTACTGGTTCCCGCACACCGACGGCTGCAACACCAAGCGCAACAACCGCAGCCAGGGACCCGCCGCGCCGGTGCCCCCTGTGCGCGGCTGGCTGGACGACGAGTTCCTGTCCAACGGCGTCTTCCGGGCCGCCTGCGCGGTGGGACAGGCCGCGCCGTCGCTGATCCCGGGGATCGCGCAGGTCTCCAGCCGCGCACTGTCGGCGCGCACGTACACCGACATCCCGTACAAGGTCTTCACCCACCCGCGCCGGGTGCGCTTCGTGGAGATGGAGTACGCCGTCCCGCGGGAAGCCGCGGTGGAGGTCCTGCGGGAGCTGAAGTCGATGGTCGACTCCTCGGCGCTGCGGATCAGCTTCCCCGTGGAGGTGCGGGTCGCCCCGGCGGACGACATCGCGCTGTCGACGGCCTCGGGGCGCGAGAGCGCCTATGTGGCGGTCCACATGTACCGGGGGAGCCGGTACCAGGAGTACTTCACCGCCGTGGAGCAGATCATGACGGCGCATCAGGGCCGGCCGCACTGGGGCAAGGTCCACACCCGGGACGCCGACTGGTTCGCCGGGGCGTACCCGCGTTTCGGGGAGTTCACCGCGCTGCGGGACCGGCTCGACCCGGACCGGCTGTTCCGCAACGACTACCTGCGGCGGGTCCTGGGCGCGTAGACCACAGGCCTCCAGTTGTGGAGATTTCGTAACGGCCCCCGGCCAACTCCCTTGACCCGCTCAAAGTTCGACGGCGCGGCGCCCCACCGGCGTGGCCCAAATGGAGTACTGTGACAAATCCTGGCTCCGGGGGGAGACGGCGCACTTCATCCCGGGGTGCTGTCGAGCGACCCGGAGACACGTGACGCCGAGTGATGCGTTTGGTCACTCAGCGTTGCAAAGAGGTAACCGTGCCATAACGGCGCGTCACGGCACATGCCCGACACGCCGGGAAACTCAGCAAGGTTGTGGCAGGCTGCACCCGGGCAGGTCACACTCGTCCATCGGGAGCAGCGACGCACGTGACGTCGGCAGGCACCACCCGGGAGGTAACCGTGCCCGAACTGCGTGTCGTGGCCGTCAGCAACGACGGCACACGACTGGTGCTCAAGGCTGCCGACAGCACGGAGTACACACTCCCGATCGACGAGCGCCTGCGTGCCGCCATCCGCAACGACCGGGCGCGGCTGGGCCAGATCGAGATCGAGGTCGAGAGCCACCTGCGCCCGCGCGACATCCAGGCGCGGATAAGAGCGGGCGCCACCGCCGAGGAGGTCGCGCAGCTCGCCGGCATCCCCGTCGAGCGGGTGCGGCGCTTCGAGGGCCCCGTGCTCGCGGAGCGGGCCTTCATGGCGGAGCGGGCGCGCAAGACCCCGGTCCGCCGCCAGGGCGAGAGCACCGGGCCGCAGCTCGGCGAGGCGGTCGCCGAACGCCTGCTGCTGCGGGGCGCCGAGAAGGACTCCGTCGTCTGGGACTCCTGGCGGCGCGACGACGGCACCTGGGAGGTGCTGCTCGTCTACCGCGTCGCCGGTGAGCCGCACTCGGCGAGCTGGACCTACGACCCGCCGCGGCGGCTGGTCCAGGCCGTCGACGACGAGGCGCGCGCGCTGATCGGCGAGGCCACGCAGGAGCCCCAGGAGCCGAGCTACCCCTTCGTGCCGCGGATCGCGCGGCTGCCGCGGGACCGGGCGCTGGAGCGGCCGGAGCGCGCGGGCGGCGCCGAGGAGCGGGCCGAGGAGGAACGCGACTCCCTGACCAGCCTCCTGGAGGCCGTGCCGAGCTTCCGCGGCGACATGGTCGTCCCCTCGCAGACCGCGTCGCCCGCGGCGCCGGAGATTCCCCCGGCGGCCGCCGCGGGGACCGACGGCGTGGTCGACGACCCCGAGGCGGAGGAGGCCGCGCCCCCGGCTCCCGCCGCGAGCGCGGGGTCGGCGTACGCGGACGTCCTCATGCCCCGGTCCGTGGGCGCCCACCGGGACCGGCTGGTCGGGTCCACCGACCGGCAGGCCGAGGCGGACGGGGTGCGGCCGGGACGGCGGGCGACGGTCCCGAGCTGGGACGAGATCGTCTTCGGGAGCCGGCGCAAGAAGCAGGACTGACCCGGCCGCACCGCCGCCGGTGCACGGGATGTGACGGTGCATCACCGGGCGGGTCCGTGAAGGCCGCCCGGTCTCCCACCCGCCCCCGGGCCGGTGCCTCGCGGGGCCACGCGAGGTGCCGCGCCGTGGGCGGGCAGGTGGGAGACCCGGGCCTCAGCCCGGCTGGGGGCCCGTCGCGACGGGCCGGCCGGTGTGCGACCACTCGCTCCAGGAGCCGACGTAGAGGGCTGCGGGGACACCCGCCGCGGCGAGGGCGAGCACCTCGTGGGCACCGGAGACGCCCGAACCGCAGTAGACCCCGACCGGGGTGCCCTCGGTGGCGCCGACGCCCAGGAAGCGGGCGGCAAGGTCGCCGGGCGGCAGGAACAGCCCGGTGGCGGGGTCGACGTTCTCCGTCGTGGGGGCGCTGACCGCACCCGGGATGTGCCCGGCGACGGGATCGATCGGCTCGACCTCACCGCGGTAGCGCTCGGACGCCCGCGCGTCGAGCAGTACACCGCTGCGCGCCAGTTCCGCCGCGCCGTCGGCGTCGAGCAGCGGCAGCCCGCCGGGGACGGCCGTGAAGTCCCCGTCCTCGTCGGCCGGGACGTCCGTCTCCAGGGGAAGGCCGGCCGCCGTCCAGGCGGAGAGGCCGCCGTCCAGCACCCGTACCCGCTCGTGCCCGGCCCAGCGCAGCAGCCACCAGGCGCGGGCGGCCCCCCAGCCCTGCCAGTCGTCGTAGACGACGACGTCGCGGTCCCGGCCGACGCCGGCGCGCCGCATGGCGGCGGCGAACACCTCCACGTCCGGCAGCGGATGGCGGCCGGTGTCACCGGGTGCCCCGGCGAGTTCGGACTCCAGGTCGACGTAGTGCGCGCCGGGGAGGTGGCCCGCCTCGTACTCGGGGCGTCCGGGCGGCCCGCCCATCCGGTAGCGCACGTCGAGCAGGACGGGCCCGCCGTCTGACGCGCCCTTCGGCTGCGCGGCCAATTCGGTTACGGTAATGACAGGATGCATAAGCCCATTGTGGTCACCCGGCGCGGGGACCCTGCGGCGCGGCCCCCGTAGCGGCGCGCCCTGTGGTGCGAGCATTGCTGTGGTACCTCCTCCGCACCCCCGAGCGCCGCTTCCAGGAGAGAACCGATGACCGAGGTAGGGAACCGCCACCCGCACGGGACACCGTGCTGGGTCAGCCTGCTGGCACGCGGTGTCGAGGCCACGCAGGAGTTCTACGGCCACCTGTTCGGCTGGGAGTTCCACCCCGGTCCGTCCTCGCTGGGCACCTATGTGCGCGCCACCTTGGACGGGAAGAGTGTGGCCGGCATCGGCGAACTGCCCCGGGACCGGCATCTGCCGCACGCCTGGACCACGTACTTCGCCGCCGACGACGCCGACAAGACCGCCGAACTGGTCCGGGGTTGCGGCGGCACGGTCGGCGTGGGCCCGCTGGACGCGGACGACGCCGGGCGGCTGGCCATCGCCCTGGACCCGCTGGGCGCGGTGTTCGGGATCTGGCAGGCCGTGCGCCACCGGGGCATCGAGACCTCCGGCGAACCGGGCTCGCCCGTCTGGAACGAACTGGTCACCCGTGAGTCGTCGATGGTCGCCGCCTTCTACTCGCTGGTCTTCGGCTTCGAGACCCAGCACATCGTCTCGACGGACTTCGACTACCTCACCCTGCAGCTCGACGGCCGCCCGGTGGGCGGCATCCACGGCGTCGGCCAGGGTCTGCCGCGCGATCGCGGCGCGCACTGGATGGCGTACTTCGAGGTGGCCGACACCGACGCGGCGGCCCGCCAGGTGGTCCAGCTCGGCGGCAGCGTGCTGCGCGCGCCGCGCGACTCCGCGTACGGGCGGGTCGCGACCGTCACCGACCCCGAGGGCGCGGTGTTCACCGTGATCCGCACGGAGCCGCTGCCGGCCTGAGCCGGTCCGCGGGCCGCCTCGCGGACGGCCCGGACGGCGCCCGGCGTCACCCCGTGCCCGCGTGCGCCGGCGCGCTCTGGACCGGGACGAAGGCCTTGTGGCCGAGGATCCCGGTGTCGACGGTGCCGTCCTCTTCCGCGTACCACCGCCAGTGGGCGCCCGGGACGTCCCCGGCGGCGAGCACGATCCAGCCGCCGTCCCGGGAGGAGAGCCGGGCGAGTGCGGGCAGGTCCTTCTCGGCGGGCGGCCGGGCCAGGACGAGAACCCCGGTGACGGGGCCGGTGCGGGTGGCGCTGCGGATGAGGCCGGCGCCGACTTCCGGTGCGGGGACGGCCATCGGGGACCGGGATCCGCCGCTGACGTCCTCCAGGCCGGGGACGCGCAGCAGTCCGTGCTGGGCGTGCAGGTCGGGCAGTACGGTGCGGGCCGGGTCGACGGCCACCACCGTCAGCGCGTCGCCGTCCCGGCCGACGGTCTCCAGCAGGCTGCGCACCATCGCCGCCAGGGTGTCCCGGGCGACCGGCAGGTCGCCGAGGATGCTGAGGGTCCCGTTGAGCTGGCCGAGGTCGACCAGGACCTGGGCGTGGCCGCGCTCGGTCACGCCCACCCGGGCCAGGAGCGGGAGCGGCAGGCCGGCGGCCAGGTCGCCGTCCTCGACGGAGGCGGGAACTCCGCTGCGCTCCCAGCGGGTTGCGTCGAGGGCGTTCCACCCCTGCGGTGCGGGCGCGGCGGAGGAGACGGCGGCGAGCATCTTGGTGGGGAGCGCGAGCACGCTGTAGACGCGGGTGCTCGCGCCGCCGTGGCCGGTGCCGGGGGCGGCCAGCAGTTCGCGCAGGGTGTGCCGTACGACCGCGAGCGTGCGGGTGTCGGTGACCAGGGAACGCCGCAGGGCGGCCCGGCGCCGGCGGCGCAGCGCGCGCTGGGCGGCGCGCGGCAGGCGCGGGCGCAGCACCCGGGCGGCGGCGCGCACGGCGGTGCCGGCGCGGCGGGCGAACCGGGCCAGGGGGCGGCGGGCGGTGATGAGGACGGTCAGCAGGGCGAGGCCGACGCCGCCGAGGACGAGGGGGCCGACCGGAATCCGTGCGCCGGCGGAAGCCGTTACGTTCTCGGTCCGTCCCGGGGACGTCAACACCGTAGAGGCGGCCGTTGCCCCGGGCAGCGGGCCCACCTGCACGCCGTCACCGGTCGCGTCGTCGGGCAGGCGCAGCGCGAAGCCGGGGACCAGTTGCTCGGGCCTGGTGAACGTGGCGCCGCCGGGGAGCGTGCGGCCGGTGTTGAGGCCGAGGATCTCGGGGAACCGGTCGCCGTCGCCGAGGGTGCGCTCGGCGAGGGTGCGCAGGGTCTCCGCCTGCCCGCCGTTCTCCTCGGGGGAGGTGACGACGTAGTACCTGACGTCGTCCGCGGCGCTCGCCGTGACGGCCGCGCGGGCCGGGGCCGCCGACGCCGTCCGCGCGGGCAGCAGGGCGGTCGCGGCGACGGCGATCCCGAGGGCCAGGACGAGCGCGACCGGGCGCCTGGCCGCGGCCGCGGCGCGGGTGTCCGGATCGTGTGCGGAGCGCAATCTCCATCCTCCTGAGCAGTGCTCGCCCGCAACACTGCTGTCATGGACAGTTCACCCGGGCGCGAGAAAGTTGAGTTGTGAACTGAGCCTAGCCATACCGGAGTTACTACTGGCACGGCCGAGCGGTGAACGATCGGAGAAGGGCGGCTGCGCTATGGCGAGACGGCACACCACGGGGTGGGAAGCGCTCGGTTTCGACAGCGACCCCACCCCGGGCGACCCGGAGGCCATCCGCACCCTCTCCCGGACGTACCGGGACCTCGGCGACCAGGCGGACCAGGCCTACCGGTTGCTCGGCACCGACGCCGCGATCCGGCACGGCAAGGGCCAGGCGATGGCCGCCCTGCAGGACAAGATCAAGGACATGCCGCGCTTCCTGGACCAGACGCGGACGTCCTTCCACTCGGCGGCCGACGCGTACTCCGTCTACGCCGGTGTGCTCACCGAGGCGCAGAGCCTGCTCGACCGGGCGATCGACCAGGGCGGGCCCGTCGCGACGACCGCCTCCGTCGTGGTCCCCGACCTGCCGCAGAACGCCACGCCCGAGGAGACGACCCGTCACGGCGAGCGGGTGACGGAGGTCGGCAACGCCAAGTCGGAGCTGTCGGCGGCGACGGCGCTGGCCCAGCAGGCCCAGCAGATGCGCGCGGACGGGTCCGCCGCGGCGTCCCGGGCCCTGGACGAGGCGGCGGACCAGGCCATTCCGGCACGGAACATCTTCCAGAAGATCGGCGACTGGCTCGCCGACCATCCCATCTTCGAGATCATCATCGGCATCTTCGCCGGTCTCGTCGCGATCTTCTTCCCGGTGGTGGGCATCCTCATCGGCGCCCTCGCCTTCGGCCTGTCGGTGATCCGGATGGTCTCCCAGGGCCATCTGGAGATAGGCGAGTTGATCGTCGGCCTGCTCACCATCGTCCCGGGCGGGGTACTGCTGGGGCAGTTGGGCAGGCTCGGCAACGTCGTCTCGAAGTTCGCGCCGCTGGGCAAGGCGCTGGCGACGGCGGGCCGGGGCGCGGGCACCATGTCGGCCGCGGTCAAGGGCTGGATGAAGACCTCGACCTTCACCCGCAAGGTGCTCACCCCGCTGGGCCGGGGTGTCAACTACGACGGACTCAAGGTCAGACCGGCCTTCGTGGTGACGCAGAAGGCGGTCGCGGAGGGAACCACCGAGTTCGCGCTCGGCGCGACCGCGACGGTCATCTCGGACCTCGCCGCGGGCAAGCAGCTCGACGCGGGAAGGATCCTCGCCGGCGCCGCGGTGGGCGCGGCCGTCGGCGGCGGCTTCGCCGTGCTCGGAGGCACCAAGTTCGCCAACAACCTCAAGGACGCCTTCACCACGGAAGGCAAGTTCAAGAGCAACATCGGCAAGGCGTTCTCCGCGTCGAGCTTCACCCCGGGCAGCCTCCTGCACGTCAACGGCCGGGAGATGCCGCAGAAGACCGGCTTCCACGGCATCACGAGCAAGACCGAGGGCGACCAGACCACCGGCGCGCTGAAGACCAAGGTCACCACGCCGGACGGCACGACGACCGAGACCAAGACCGAGCCGCCCACGCCCAAGCCGGCCGCGACCGCGGACGGCAACCCGCCGCCGGATCCGAAAACCACGACGAAGACCACCACCCCGGACGGCTTCACCTCCAAGACCTCGGGCGGCACCAACACGATCGAGAGCCCGCAGGGCGACAAGGTGACGTACAACGGCACCCGGACCAGTGTGGACACCCCGGCCGGGAACGGCTCGCACCTCACCACCACGCTGACCGACCACGGGTTCAGCACCGCCAACGGCCCGTTCGGCGGGGGCGTCACCCAGGGCGCCGACGGCACGGTCGCCTTCAGCGGAACCGTGGAGGCAGGGACGCACGGCCCGAACCCGCCCGCCTTCACGGTCGGCGCGGGCGGCGACATCCACACCGGGGGCCTCACGGTCCACGACGCGGGCGGCACCACCACGGTGTCCGGGGACGGGGTCTCGGTCCAGCACCAGGGCCAGGTCACCTCGGTGTTCCACGGCGCCCCCGGCAATCCCCCGGTGGTCACGCACGACACCGGGGCCGGGCCGGGCGGGACGGTCGACGTCGGTCTCGCCGGGCACCACGTGACGGCTCCCGCGAACGGCATCGGCGGCGGTGTCGACCTGCCGGGCCACCAGCACGTCGCACCGCCGCAGGCCGACGGCGGTGTCCCGGTCCAGGACAACGGGGTGACCGGCACGCTCCATCCGGACGGCACCGCGACGGTGAGCTCGATCGGCGGACCGGCCACGCACCTGAGCGGCGACGGCTTCACGGTCGTCCCCGACCCCCATTCCCCGCACACCACCGTGCAGTTCGACAGCAGCGCCGGGCACTACGGACTCGATTCCGCGGTGCACGTGACAACGCAGGACGGCCCGTCCGTCAGCACGGACAGCGACGGCATCGTGACCGTGCAGGGCGGCCCGGGCGGGGACGGCGGCACGGCGTTCTTCACCCCGGACGGCGTCACGCTCACCGGTGCCGACGGCGCCCACTTCACCGTCGGCCAGGACGGTGCCTTCACCGCCGGCGGCATCGACCGGGGCGCGGACGGCACGATCACGGCGGGCGGCACCACCGTCCACGCGGACGGCACCGCCGACTTCACCCAGGGCGGGTTCCAGTACCACGTCGGCCCGGACGGTGCGATCACCCCTGTCCCCGGCCAGATCGGCCCTCCGGGGCCGGACGGCGTCCCCACCCAGCCCCCGCCGCCGGCCCAGGCGGCCCCCGGCCACCCGGTGACCCACGGCAACCTCACGGTCTCCGTGGACGGCCACGGAACGCCGACGGTCGGCGTGCAGGGAACGAGCACCGTGGACGGCGGCGGGCATGTCGTCACCACGACGGCCTCGGTCTCCGGCGGCACCACGACCCTCGACTCCGGCGGCTTCCACGTGACGACCGGCCCGAACGGCACGACCGCCACCGGGCCCGGGTTCACCGCCCACAGCGGCCCCGGCGGCATCACGGCGGGGGCTCCCGGCGGGCCGCCCGCGGTGTCGGTGACGCTCGGCCACAACGGCGGGGCCACGGTCGCCGTCGGCGGCAGCACGACGACGCTCGGCCCGAACGGCGCCACGACGCACGTCAACGGCGGCCTGGTGGCCACCGGCGACGGCACGGTCTCCAGCGCGCCGGTCGGGCAGGGCACCACCGTCGACAGCGGCGCGGGCGGCGCGGCCGCGACCGTGAACGACGGCCAGGGCGGGGCGTTCACCGTCCGCCCCGGCACGGACGGCGCCCACCACCCGACCGCCGACATCACCCACCCCGACGGTCAGGGCGCCCCGGTCCGCGCCCAGGTAGGCGCGAACGGGATCAGCTCACAGGGCGTCACCGTGCAGAGCGGGCCGGGCGGCAACGGCGTCAGCTTCAGCCAGCAGGGCAACAGCGGGACCACCACCACGACCTCCTCCGCCGACGGCTCGGTGCACGTGACCGGCCCCGACGGCACCGTCGAGGTCGGCGGGCCGTCCGTCACCGTCACCAACACCTCCGGGCAGAGCGTCAGCAGCGCCCACGGCACGGTCACGGCGGCAGGCAACGGCCACACCACCACGCTCACCCCGGACGGGAACGGCCACTTCACCACGCGGACGGTCGACGACAGGTCCGGCACCGGCCACACCGTCAACGGCAACGGGCAGCTCAGCGTGGAGAATTCACCCAGCGGGGCGACGATCACGGCCACGCACGACGGCGGGGCGGTCCACACCCCGCCGGGCAAGGGCCCCGGTTACGTCGGCGGCCCCCCGCTCGTCGGCGGCGACAACACGCTGACCAACGGAGCGGCCGGCACCACCGTCACCACCCACGGCGCCCACCCGTACGCCGCGCCCGGCAGTACCGTCACCCACAACGGCGACGGGCACGTGACCGTCGAACACGGCGCGGGGACCGGGAGTTACAGCCCCGGCGGTGTCACGCACCTGGGTCCCAACCCGAACGGCCCGGTCGACGCGCACGGCAGTCCCGTCGACACCGGCGGCACCCCGATCGGCAACGGACCGGGTCAGACGCCCGTGTCCACCGTGACCGGCGACGGCCAGGGCGGCATCACCGTGCGGACGCCCGGCGGGGGTCCCGCCATCCATCACACCGGCGGTTTCGGCGGCCGGTCCACGGTGGACACCGGCAACGTCACGGTCACCAAGTCCGACAGCGGCTTCCCCAACGCGACCACCCCGGCCGAGAAGTCCGGTGTCCTGCCCGGCAAGGACAGCCCCTTCGCCCCGCAGGGACCGCCCGCGACCTTCACCGTCGGCGCGAACCACCCGGGCGGCCCGACCGTGCAGGTGCCGATCTGGGGCGGCGGCTCAAGCGTCACCAGCGGCGGCCTCCACGTCGGCCACACCGGCAACGGGACCTTCCAGGTGGGCGGCCCGGGCGGCGCGGGCGACTCCGTCACCGTACGGCCCGACAACAGCCTCGTCGGCGGCCCCGGCGTCCATGTCACCGACCACCCCGCCGTCACCCCGCCGCCCGGACAGCAGGGGCCGTCGGTCCCCGCCCACCAGACGGCCGCGCTCAGCGACGGCACCACGGTCACCACCCTCGGCGGTCCCGCCGCCTTCACCCCGCCCGGCGGGGCCCCGGGCACCACCGTCGACCACGGCACCGCCACCACCACCGACCCCGCCGGCGGTGTGACCATCACGCAGAACCCGCACGGCTCGGCCGACTTCCGGTACACGGGCAACGGCGAGACCACCACGCTGCACGTCGGCCACAGCGGGGTCACCGGGTCGGTGGACAGCAACGGCACCACGCACACCTTCACCGCGGGCGACAGCAGCGCCGTCACCGTCCGGGACGCCGGCGGCACCAAGGTGGCCGGCATCGACGGCGCCGGCGGCTTCACCGAGCAGCACTCGGCCGTGGACGACTACGACTTCAACGTGGGCAGCACCCTGAAGCCCGACGACTACCGGGAGTTCGCCTGGGAGGCCGCCCGCGGCGCGCTCAAGGGCGTCATCCAGAACTTCTCCGTCGCCGGTGTCCAGATCGGCCTGGGCGCGGACCCCACGACCGCGCTGGAGAACGCCGGCCTCGGGGTGGGCACCTCGGTCGCCAACGGTGTCACCAACAAGCAGCTGGAGAACAGCCACATCTTCAACACCAAGGGCCCGGAGGTCCTCTACACCGACATCCCGGTGAAGTTCATCAACACCGCCAACGACAACCAGAACCGGGAACTGCTCAACCCCCCGCAGCCGGAGGGCCCGGTGTCGCTCACCCCCGAGGAACTCGCCCACATCCGGGCCGAGCAGAGCGGGCAGCCCCCGGGCCACTGACCGACCCACCAGCCCGCACCACAGGAGAGGACCAGCCCCCATGCCCCAGTTCGACGTCAAGACCGAGATCACCGACTCCACGTCGGCGACGGTCACCAACGAGTACGACCAGGCCATCGCCCAGCTCCGCAAGATCAAGACCGATATCGACAACCTCCTCGCCGACGGCTATCGCACCCCCGCCGCCGAGACGAAGTTCCGCCCCTTCTTCGAGTCCTTCCACAAGGGCTACAACGACGTCATCGAGGGCCTCCCCGGCATCTCCCAGTACGTCAAGAGCGTCGGCGAGGGCTTCACCGAGACCGACAACCAGCTCGGCAACAGCCTCCCCCACTGACATCCCGAAGGGGCGGACGGGCCGGACATGCCTGCGGTCCGGCCCGTGCCGCTCCGTCCGTTCGCTTCGGAAGGAACCGAGGATCAGCCCCATGCGCCTGACCGTCACCGTCGTCGACCCGGATCCCCGGTCGGGCCGGGCGGCCGACATCGTGATCGACACCGAGCCCGGTGTCCCGGTCGGCGAACTCGCCGGAGAAATCGCCCGGTCCGTGCGCGGTACGGCTCCCGACGACGACCCGCCCGCCCTGTACGCGGGCGCCGAGCGGCTTCCCGAGGAGCAGGCCGTGGCCGCCGCCGGACTGCGCGCGGGCGGCCTGCTCTCGCTCGGGACGCCGCTCGACGTGCCGCCGGCCGGCCGGGAGCCCGAGGGCGTGGCCGAGCTGCGCGCCATCGGCGGCACCGGTGCCGGATCGGTGTTCCGGCTGCCGCCGGGCAACTTCGACATCGGCTCCGCCGCGACGGCCCGCGTCCGCCCGCCCGCGGGCGACCTCCCCGCCGTCGCCGCCCATCTCGTCGTCGCCGTGAACGGCGGCGTCTCGGTACGCGCCGCGCACGGCCAGAGCCTGCGGCTGGACGGCACCGAGCTGACCGGCGACGACTGGCAGGACTGGCCCGTCGGCGGCGTGCTCACCTGCGGGCCCGTCCTGCTGGAACGGGCCGTACCCTCCGCGCCCGACGCCGCCGTGGTCCCCTCGGCCGACGGGACCGGGCTCGACTACAACCGGCCACCCCGGCTGCTCCCGCCCGCCCCGAAGAACCGTTTCACGCTGCCGCGACCGCCCGGCAAGCAGGCCCGCGGCAGACTCCAGCTGCCGATGATCTTCGCACCGCTCGTCATGTCCGGTGCCATGACGGCGCTGACCGGCAACTCCCGCATGCTCCTGTTCGGCCTCCTCTCGCCGGTCATGGCCCTGGTCAGCCAGCTCACCGCCAAACGGCGCGGCAAGGAGACGTACGCGGAGCAACTCGCCGTGTACAAGGAGACCAAGGCCGAGCTCGACCAGGAGGTCGAGGAGGCGGTGCTCGCCGAACAGGCCGCCCGCCGCGCGGCCTGCCCCGACCCGGCCACCGCCCTGCTGATCGCCGCGGGCCCCCGCCGCCGGCTGTGGGAACGCCGGTGGCGGGACGACGACTTCCTGCTGCTCCGCCTCGGGGTGGCCGACCGTCCCGCCTGGGTCGAACTGGACGACCCCGCCGAGGCCGAGCACCGCCGCCGGGTCACCCGCACCACGCACGCCGTGCCCGTCGCGGTCCCGTTCCGCGAGGCGGGCGTCGTGGGCCTGGCCGCCGACGTACGCGCCTCCGACGCGGCGCTGCGGGTCGGCGGCGCCCCCGCCGACGGCAGCGGCGCCGACATCATGGCGTCCCTGGCACGCTGGCTCGTCGCCCAGGCCGCCGTCCTGCACAGCCCCTCCGACCTGCGGATCCACGTGCTGTCCGGCTCGTCGGGCGCGGACCGCTGGTCCTGGGTCCACTGGCTGCCGCACTGCGCCCCGCAGGGCGAGGACACCGTGAGCCTCGTCGGCTCCGGCGCCGAGTCCCTGGGCCGCCGCGTCGCCGAGCTCAGCGCGCTGATCGCCGCCCGCAAGGCCGCGGGCCGCAGCGCCCCGCGCGGTGGCGCCGCCGGGGAGCCCGATGTGCTCGTGGTCCTGGACGGCGCCCGCCGGCTGCGCGCCCTGCCCGGTGTCATCCAGATCCTCCGCGACGGCCCCGAGGTCGGCGTGTACGCGCTCTGCCTGGACGACGAGGAACGGTTGCTGCCCGAGGAGTGCCAGGCCGTCGCGGTCGCCGGGGTCGGCGGTCTGTGGATCCGCCAGGCCGGCGTGGAACCGGTGACCGGCGTCCTCATGGACGCGCCGGAGCCCGTCTGGTTCACCGGCGTGGCCCGCGCGCTGGCTCCCGTGCGGGACGTCGGCGACGACGGCGAGGAGGGCCTGCTGCCCACGTCGGCGCGGCTGCTGGACGTCCTCGGCCTGGAACCGCCCACCGCCGAGGCCGTCGCCGCCGGATGGGCGGTGTCCGCGCGCAGCACCCGGGCCGTCCTCGGGGAGGGCGTCGACGGGCCGTTCGCCGTCGACCTCAAGGCGGACGGGCCGCACGGCCTGATCGCCGGCACCACCGGCTCCGGCAAGTCCGAGCTGCTGCAGTCGCTCGTGGCCTCGCTGGCCGTCGCCAACCGGCCGGACGAGCTGAACTTCGTCCTCGTCGACTACAAGGGCGGCAGCGCCTTCGCCGAGTGCGAACAACTCCCGCACACCGTGGGCATGGTCACCGACCTCGACACCCATCTCGTCGAGCGCGCCCTGACCTCCCTCGGCGCCGAACTGCGCCGCCGCGAGCACATCCTGGCCGACGCCGGCGCCAAGGACATCGACGAATACACGGACAAGCGCGCCCGCCGCGGCGAACTCGGCCCGATGCCGCGGCTCGTCCTGGTCATCGACGAGTTCGCCTCCATGGTGCGCGAACTGCCCGACTTCGTCTCCGGACTGGTCAACATCGCCCAGCGCGGCCGGTCGCTCGGCATCCACCTGATCCTCGCCACCCAGCGCCCCTCCGGCGCCGTCACCGCCGACATCCGCGCCAACA
Source organism: Streptomyces sp. NPDC088732 (assembly GCF_044751205.1). Classification (NCBI taxonomy): domain Bacteria; kingdom Bacillati; phylum Actinomycetota; class Actinomycetes; order Kitasatosporales; family Streptomycetaceae; genus Streptomyces; species Streptomyces sp. NPDC088732. Next base: position 46,438 of record NZ_JBIVLI010000037.1, on the reverse strand, counting down.
CCAACCTGCGGATCGCGCTGCGCACCACCGACCCGGCGGAGAGCCGCGACATCATCGACGCCCCCGACGCCGGGCAGCTCTCGCCCCGCACCCCGGGCCGCGCCTACGCCCGGCTCGGCCACGCCGTCCTGCTGCCGTTCCAGACGGGCCGGATCGGCGGCCGCCGCCCCGACCTCACCGCCGCCGCCGAGGGCGGCCACCCGGCTCCCCTCGTCACCGAACTGCACTGGGAGGAGCTCGGCGACCCGCCGCCCACCCGCCGCGGGGACGGCGAGCAGCGCGCCGTCCAGACCGTCACCGACCTCGCCGTCCTGGTCCAGGGCATCGGCGCCGCCACCGAACTGCTGGGCATCCCCGAACCCCGCCGCCCGTGGCTGCCGCCCCTGCCGGACGCGTACGCGCTGCCCGAGGGCAGCGGCCCGTCCTACGACGCCGAAGGCCGCCTCACCCCGGTCGTGTTCGGCCAGGTCGACGTGCCCGCGGAACAGGCCAGGACCGATCTCGCCTTCGACTTCGACCAGATGGGCCACCTGCACCTCATCGGCGCCCCGCGCAGCGGCCGCTCCCAGGCGCTGCGCACCCTGGCCGCCGCCGTGGCCCGCGACCACAGCACCGCCGACGTCCACCTCTACGGCCTGGACTGCGGCAACGGAGCCCTCCAGGCGCTGGCCGGGCTGCCGCACTGCGGCGCCGTCGTCGACCGCGGTCAGGTCGAGCGCGTCGTCCGGCTGCTCAACCGGCTGGTCGCCGAACTGAACAGCCGCCGGGCCCAGCTCGGCCGCGGCGGCCTCGCCGACCTCACCGAGCTGCGCCGCCGCCGCGCCCCCCTCAAGCGCCCGCCCCACCTGCTGGTCATGGTGGACCGCTTCGAGGCGTTCGAGCGCGACTTCGGCACCTACGACCAGGGCAGCGTCATGGAGAAGATGCTCCTGCTGCTGCGCGAGGGCGCCGCCGTCGGCATCCATCTCGTCCTGACCGGCGACCGGATCCTGACCTCGTCCCGGTTCGTCTCCACCACCGAGGACAAGCTCGTGCTGCGGCTCAACGACCGCAACGACTACTCCGCCGTCGGCGTGCCCTACCGGGAGATACCCGCCGAGCTGCCCGCCGGCCGCGCGATCCGGCTCAAGGACACCTGCAGCGTCCAGATCGCCCTCGTCGACGCCGACCCCAGTGGCGCGGCGCAGGCGGCCGCCCTGGACCGGATCGCCAAACTGACCACCGAGCGGGACCGGGCCGTTCCGGCCCAGCTCCGCCCGTTCCGGGTGGACGTGCTCCCCGACCGGTTCTCCTTCGAGGACGCCCTGGCCCGCGTCCCCGAGGGCGCCTCCCCGCTGTGGGCGATGGTCGGTGTGGGCGGCGACGAACTGGCCGCCGTGGGCACGGACCTGGCCGCCGTCCCCACCTTCGTCATCGCCGGCCCGCCCCGCTCGGGGCGCAGCACGGTCCTGCTCACCATGGCCCGGTCGCTGCTCGCGCGCGGCAACAAGCTGGTCGTCGTCGCGCCCCGGCCCTCACCGCTGCGCTCGCTGGCCGGCCGGCCGGGGGTCGTGGACGTCCTCACCGACCCGGACGTGGCCCTGGCCGACTTCCGCAGGGCCCTGCACGGTGTCGACAGCCCGACCGGCGCCATCCTGCTGGACGACGCCGACATGCTGGCCCACTCCGAGATCGACTCCGACCTCACCACCTTCGCCCGCGGCGCGGCGGGCGACGGCTGGGGCCTGATCGCGGCCGGCAACAACGAGGCGTTCCTCAGCAGCATGACCGGCTGGCAGGTCGCGCTCCGCCGCAACCGCTGCGGGGCGATCCTGGCCCCGCGCAACCTCAGTGACGGCGAACCCGTCGGTGCCCGGCTGCCGCACGGCCTGCTGGGGGCCGATCCCGAACCCGGCAAGGCGCATCTGCACCTCGGGGACGGCAAGTACGTGACCGTGCGCGTCCCCGAGCCGGGCGGCGCGCGCTGAAACAAAGCGACGGGCCCGGACCTCCCCAGGGGGTCCGGGCCCGTCGCGCCTGCGCCACTCAGGACGGGGTGATCACGCCGAAGCTGAACGTCGAGGTGATCGCGTCGAACACGTCGTACAGCGGCTCGGCCAGCGGCAGGTTCGGGCTGGAGCAGGTGATGACCAGCACCTGCCCGCTCTCGTCCGGGAACGGCACCACCGTGTGCATGATCAGCAGGCGGGTCCTGATCCCGTGCGCGACCTCGGCCTCCTCGATCCCCTTCACCCGGCCCACCGGGCCGATCCCCGGCAGCTCCACGGTGCCGAACGTCCGGGTCGTGCCCTCGCCCTGACGGCCGCCGGCGGCCGAGAACTCCTTGCTCAGGTCCTGCAGCGAGAAGCTCTGTCCCGGCGGCGGCGTGACCTTGAAGATCATCACATTCGCCATCAGCAGGCCGTCCTCGTACATCGTGAACGTGCCGGCCGCGTACACCGCCCCGCGCCGCCGCGCGCCCTGCGCGATCCGCCGCACATTGCGGAAGGTCTCGTTGAGCCGGTCCCGCTCCGCCTTGTCCGGCGTCTGCCTCAGCAGCGCGGCGCGGATGCCGGCCAGTGCCTCGCCGGACAGGTCGTACTCCACCCAGCCGTCCGGTATCCGAAGGCCGAAGGCCAGGGTTCCCTCAAGGGCCATCGCCGCGCGCTCCTCTGTCATTCCCGTGTGGACCGGTGGTGGGGTCGGCTACTTCGCGGTCAGGGAGTCCGCGCTCTGGTTGTCGTAGTCGGTGAACGCCTTGACGATCTGGTCGCAGGCGTCCTTGAGCTGGTTCCCCTGGCGCTTGAGCTGGGTCCGCCCGTCGCTCCACGCGCTCTCGAAGTTGCCGCCGGAGTGCGCCAGCGGCGCGCCCACGGCCGTCTCGTCGAAGCCCGTGGGCTTGGTGTCGATGAGTTCCATCACGCGGCCCAGGAGCCCGCTCAGATCCTCCAGCTCGTCACCCGGAATCTGGATCTCTGCCATGGGGGCCTCCCTCTCGGCCGACGGGGACGCGGTGCGCGCAGTGCATCACCGTCAAGAACCTAGTGGCCGCAGGTGTGTTCGGGCTCCGGCGCGATTGAACCCCGCCTGAATCGTTGTCAATCTCTGTGCGCACGGCGGACGATGAACGCGCGCGGCCCCCGGGCCGTCCGGCGGAACTCAGTCGGAGGCGACCGGCAGGACGTCCGGCGAGAGGGCGGAGGCACGGGCCGAGGCGGCGGTCACCCGGCGGCGGTGGTGCCGGCGGCACAGCACCTCGTAGCCGATCTCGTCCCCCGGACCGTGCACGTCGCCCACCACCACCTGGGCACCCGCGACGACCATCTCGCCGCCCACCGTACGGGCGTTGTGCGTGGCCCGCGCCCCGCACCAGCACAGGGCCTCCACCTGCAGCTGCTCCAGCCGGTCCGCCAGTTCGACCAGGCGCTGCGAACCGGGGAACAGCCGGGTGCGGAAGTCGGTGGTGATGCCGAAGGCAAAGACGTCCTTGTCCAGGTCGTCCACGATCCGGGCGAGCTGGTCGATCTGCTCCGGAGCCAGGAACTGCGCCTCGTCCACGATCACGTAGTCCGCCTTGCCGCCCCTGGACAGCAGGTCCACGACGTACCCGTACAGGTCCATCCCCTCGGCGGCCTCCACCGCCTCCGTGACCAGGCCCAGCCGCGACGACAGCTTCCCCTCCCCCGCCCGGTCGTCCCGGGTGAAGATCACACCCTGCAGCCCCCGCGCCGAACGGTTGTGCCCGATCTGAAGCGCCAGTGTGCTCTTTCCGCAGTCCATCGTTCCGGAGAAGAACACAAGCTCAGGCATGAGGGGGCGACGGCCTTTCGGGGTGGGGGGCGAACAAGGGACTCAGGAGCGTACTTCGAGCAGGGGGACCAGTTGCTCGACGGGGGTCATCGAACCGTGCAGGCCCACCATCGAGGACTCCCCCGGCTCCCGGCGCGTGGCGACGACGGCGATGTCGTCCCGGGCGACGGCGACGACATCGCCGATACGGCCGCGCACCCGGTCCTCCACGTGCGGGCCGAACCAGCCCGCCGCGACGGCCTCGTCGCGGGTGGCGACCCACATCTGCTCGCCGAGGACCTCGCTCCACACGGCGTGCACGTCGGCGACGGCACCGGGGACGGCGTAGACGTGCCGGGCCCGGGCCTCGCCGCCGAGGACGGCGACGCCGGCGCCCAGCTCCCAGTCCTCGTCGAAGTCGATCCGCGACTCCGGGTCGAAGGGAATGTCGATCATGCCGTGGTCGGCGGTGACGTAGAGCGCGCTGCGCGGCGGCAGCTGCTCCGCGAGCCGCTGGACCAGGCGGTCGGCCGTCATGAGCTGGCCGCGCCAGGCGTCGGAGTCGACGCCGTGCCGGTGGCCCATCGAGTCCAGCTCGCTGTAGTACGTGTAGACCAGCGCCCGGTCGGACGCGGCGAGCCGCTCGGCGGTGAAGTCCATGCGGTCGTCCCCGGTGAGCCGCCCGTGGAAGGTGCCGCCGCTCAGGGCGATCTTCGTCAGCGGGGTGTGCTGGAACGTCGGCGAGGTGACCTGGCAGGTCTCCACACCGGCGTCCTGGACGAGCTGGAAGACGGTGGGGTGCGGCTGCCACTCCTGCGGCGACGTCCAGGGCTGCCAGCGCAGCTGGTTCATCAGCTCGCCGCTGTCCGGGTTGAGGACGGTGTACCCGGCCAGCCCGTGGGCGCCGGGCGGCAGGCCCGTGCCGACCGACGCGAGCGAGGTCGCGGTCGTCGAGGGGAAGCCCGCGGTGAGCGGCTGCCCGGTACCGCCGGTCGAGGTGCCCAGCAGCGAGGTGAGGAAGGGGGCCTCGTCCGGGTGGCGCCGGATCAGCTCCCAGCCCATGCCGTCCACGAGGAAGACGCAGACGCGGTCGGCCGGAGCCAGCCGCAGCGCGGTCGGCGGGGCCGTGGTCACGCCGAGGCCCGCGGCCACCGCGGGCAGCACGTCGCTCAGCGAGGCGGTGCCGTAGCGCGGGGCGGGCGCGTCGGCGGGGTCCAGTGGCGCGGACTCGTACGGGGGGACGGGATGGGCCATCAGGCGGCCGTGCTCGCTGTCGCCTCGGAGAGTGCCTGCGCGAAGGCGAGGGTCTGGCGGACGGTCTCGGGACCGTCGCCGGCCTCGCTGACCCGCAGGCTCAGGTCGTCGGCCGTGGAGGAGCCCGTGTAGCCGTGGTCGGCCTCGCAGTTGGGGTCGCCGCAGGCGGCGGGCTCCAGGTCGATGCGGCTGACCGCGCCCCAGCCGATGGTGAGCACGACCTCGCGGGGCAGGGTGCCGACGGTGTAGGACTCGGGGTTGGCGACCACCCGGCTGAGCACGACCGAGGAGATGCGCTCCAGCTTGACCGACTCGGTGGAGGTGGTGGCGTACGGCGTCGGGGACGTGTCGTCGGCGCCCTGCTCGTCGGTGTGGCTGACGATGAAGCGCGTGCTGGTCAGGACGAGCACGGTGACGTGCCGGCGGACCTCGTTGGCGTCGAAGGTGGTCTCCTGGTGCACCAGGTACGAGTGGACCGGCTCCCCGCCGACGGAGGCCTCCACGGCCTCGGCCACAAGGGTCGGGTAGTAGCCGCTGCGCTCGATCGCCGCGCGCAGCCCCTGGGTGGTCGTACCGCTCTTCGCCATGCGCACCATCCTAGTGCGGCGCATGTGTTCAGAAGGACGACAGTGCGCGCGGTCCGAGGTCCGTTCGAGCAGGGGGGCGCGCGAGGCGGACGGACGCGCCGAGGACCGTCAGCCCCTCCGCGGCCACGACGACCGGTTCGAGGTCGACGGACACCACCTCGGGCAGGTCGTCGACCAGGAGCGAGACCCGCAGCAGCAGCTCCTCCAGGGCCGGGGTGTCCACCGGCTCGGCGCCGTGCCAGCCGAAGAGGAGCGGGGCGGCCTTGATGGAGCGCACCAGCTGGGCGGCGTCCCGGTCGGTCGCCGGGACGAGGCGGTGCGCGGTGTCGCCGAGCAGTTCCGAGGCCGCGCCGGCGAGGCCGAACGACAGCACGGCGCCCGCGCCGGGGTCGACGGTGGCGCGCACCACGGTGTCCACCCCGCGCGGCGCCATGGCCTGCACGACCAGGTGCAGCTCCCCGGGCTTGCCGAGGCGCGCGGTCAGCTCCTCGTAGGCCCGGCGCAGGTCGTCGGGGTCGGCGAGGTCCAGCCGTACGGCGCCGAGGTCGGCGCGGTGGCGCAGGTGCGGGGCGGTGGTCTTCAGCGCCACGGGGTAGCCGAGGCGGCGGGCGGCCGCCAGGGCGGCGGCCACGTCGGGCGCGGGCAGCGCGGCGCGCACGGCGATGCCGTAGCGGGCCAGGAGCGCGGCGGTGGCGGGCTCGTCCAGGGTGACGCCGGGGGCGCCGTCGACGGCCCGTTCCCCGGTGCCCTCCAGCAGCCGGGCCACGTCGCGGCGGGCCCCTGCCTCATCGACGTCGTCGAACTCGGGCACCCGGCCGGGCGTCCCGGCGTCCCGGCGCCACTGGGCGTGGCCGGCCGCCTGGGCGAGGGCCTTCACGGCGCGTTCGGCGGCGGCGTAGGCGGGGATCCCGGGGACGGCGAGGCGGGTGCCCATGGCCTCCAGCGCGGTGTGCACGACCACCACGGGCTTGGTGCCGCCCGCCTCGGCGACGGCGCGCTCCAGGGCGGCGGCGAGCTCGGGGTCGTCACCGGTCTCGGGGTGGCCCTGCAGTTCGTCGCCGACGCGCGGGATGGCCGTGACGACGACGGCGTCGTGAGCGGGGTCGCGCAGCGCGGCGGTGAGCGCGGCGGCGAAGTCCTCGGGCGTCGCGGAGGTCGTGAGGTCGGCGGGGCGGCCGGGTTCCAGCCCGGCGGTCAGGCACGCGTCGTAGGTGAGCAGGCCGAGCGACTCGGAGTTGCCGAGGACGGCGACGCGGGGTCCGCCCGGCAGCGGCTGGCAGGACAGCAGCAGTCCGGTGTCCAGGAGCTCGGTGACGGTGTCGGTGCGGATGACACCGGCCTGGCGCAGCAGCGCGGAGACGGTGCTGTCGGGGATGCGGGTGACCGGCACGGTGTGGCCGGGCGGCGTGGCCGCGAAGTGGCGGGCGCCCTTGACGACCACGACCGGCTTGACGGCGGCGGTGCGGCGGGCGAGGCGGTAGAACTTCCGCGGGTTGCCGAGGGTTTCCAGGTAGAGCAGCGCGACGTCGGTGGCCGGGTCGTCGTGCCAGTACTGGAGGATGTCGTTGCCGGAGACGTCAGCGCGGTTGCCCGCGGAGACGAAGGACGACAGCCCGGCGCCGCGCCGGTGCAGCCCGGACAGCATGGCGATGCCGATGGCCCCGGACTGGGTGAACAGCCCGAGCCGCCCGGCCCGCGGGGTCTCGGGGGCCAGCGAGGCGTTGAGCCGGACGCCGGCGGCGGAGTTGAGGACGCCGAAGGCGTTGGGCCCGATGACGCGCATGCCGTACGAGCGGGCCTGGCGGACCAGGGCGCGCTGCCTCCGGCCGCCCTCCGCGCCGGACTCGGCGTAGCCGGAGGACAGGACGAGCAGGCCGAGGACGCCGTGCCGGCCGCACTCGGCGACCACCTCCGCGACGTTCTCCGCGGGGACGGCGATCACGGCGAGGTCGACCTGTCCGGGGATCTCCGCGACGGAGCGGTGGGCCGGGACGCCCTCGGGTTCGAGGATCCGCAGGCCGGGATCGAAGGAACGGTTCACCGCGTGCACCTGCCCGGTGAAGCCGCCCTCGGTGATGTGCCGCAGCGTGCTGCGGCCGACGCCGCCGGGCCGCCGTCCGGTGCCGATCACGGCGATCGAAGACGGGCTGAGCAGCCGCGCCACGGACCGGGCCTCGGCCCGCTGCTCGCGGGCGCGCATCACGGCCACCGACTGCTCGGTGGGTTCGAGGTCGAACTCGAGCCGGACGACGCCGTCGGTGAAGCTGCGCTGCTGGGTGTAGCCGGCGTCCGTGAACACCTTGATCATCTTGCGGTTGGCGGGCAGCACCTCGGCGATGAAGCGCCGGATGTCGCGCTCACGCGCCACGGCCGCGACGTGCTCGAGCAGCGCGGAGGCGACCCCGCGGCCCTGGTGCGCGTCCTGGACGAGGAAGGCGACCTCTGCCTCGTCGCTCTCGGTGCGGTCGTAGCGCACGGTGGCGATGAACTCTCCGCCCACCAGGGCCGCCAGCCCCACCCGGTCGCGGTAGTCGTGGTGCGTGAAGCGGTGCACGTCCCGGTCGGACAGCCGCGGGTAGGGCGCGAAGAAGCGGTAGTACTTGGACTCGTCCGAGACCTGCTCGTAGAAGCTGACCAGCCGCCCCGCGTCGTCGGGCCTGATGGGCCGGACATGGGCGATCCCGCCGTCGCGCAGGACGACGTCCGCCTCCCAGTGGACCGGGTACTCACGCTCTTCCGTGGACGGCGGGGTCGTCATGGGGCCAGCGTACGGGCATCGGCACGGGCGGGATCGGTGCGACGATGTCAGGGACGGAAGGGCAGGACCGACCGGTGGGCCCGGCATGGCAGACTGGTCTAGACCTCCTTGGAACGACCCGAAGGACAACACCATGGCTGAGCGCCGCGTCACCGTCGGCTGGGCCGAGGGACTCCACGCCCGTCCCGCAGCGATCTTCGTCCGCGCCGCGACCGCCGTCGGCGTCCCCGTCACCATCGCCAAGGCCGACGGTGCCCCCGTCAACGCCGCCTCGATGCTCGCCGTGCTCAGCCTGGGTGCCGCGGGCGGCGACGAGATCGTCCTGGCCTCCGACGCCGAGGGCGCCGACGCCGCGCTCGACAGCCTGGCGAAGCTGGTGTCCGAGGGCCTGGAAGAGCTTCCCGAGACCGTCTGACCCGCCGCCCGGCATGCCGGGGCCGGTGCCGCGGAATCCGGCCGGATTCCGCGGCACCGGCTTTTCCGGCCACCGGAAGAATTCGACGCGACGCACCGCGGAAACGCGCGGCGACCGCGCACAGGTCAGAATTCGGCCCTATTCTCCCCGTTGTATACGGCAGCGCTGTTAAAACCGACGACCCGGCGTGTGTCCGGCATGTTTCCGTTTCCTCACCGAAGGGTCGCGCCACGGCCCGCGCGCTCCGGGCGGCGCAACCGGTGCACCGCCGCGGCGCGCTCCACATGGCCGGCCATCGCCGCGCGGGCGCGCTCCGCGTCACCCCGGGCGACGGCGTCCACGACGGATGCGTGCTCCTCCCAGGACGCCGCCGCGCGGCCCGGTGAGTCCACCGCGTACACCCAGGCGATCTTGCGCCGCAACTGCGTCAGCAGCGTCACCAGGGTGGGGCTGCCGGAAGCCTGCGCCAGCGTCTCGTGGAACCAGCCGTCGAGCGCCGGCAGGTCGGACAACTGCCCCTGCACGGACCGCTCCTGACCGAGCCGCACCAGCCCGCGCAACACCTTGACGTGCGCCTCCGTACGCCGCTCGGCGGCGCGTGCGGCACCCAGCGGCTCCAGCAGGCCGCGGATCTCCAGGAGGTCCGCCGCCTCCTGGTCGGTGGGCTCGGCCACGGAGGCCCCGGCGTGCCGGCGGGTGCGGACGAAGCCCTCGGACTCCAGGGTGCGCAGCGCCTCGCGGACGGGCACCCGCGACACCCCGTAGCGCTTGGCGAGCTGCTCCTCGGTCAGCCGGCTGCCCGGCGCGAAGTGCCCGCCGACGATGTCGTCACGGATCGCCGCGCACACCGCCTGGGCGGAAATACGGCGCCCCGCGCCGCCCGTCCCGTTCACGTCCGGTCCCACATCGCCGGTTTCCTTTCCCTGCGTGCCGACGGCTGCGGCTCAATTCCGCGTGACGCAGGTGCCGGCGCTTTCGTGGCGACCCTATTCCAGCACGTGGCCGATTCCGGCGGCAGCCCTGAATTCATGGAGCGTTTTTGGACACACGTCCGCGCGCGCCGAAGGCCCCGGCGTGGGGGAGCCGGGGCCTTCGGGGTGGGGGGAGGGGGGTGGAACGGTGGAACGGTGGACCGGTGGACCGGGAGATCAGAAAGCGCTCAGAAGAGGACGCCGTGGGAGCGCAGGTACGCCACCGGGTCGACATCGGAGCCGTACACCGGGGTGGTCCGGGCCTCGAAGTGCAGGTGCGGGCCGGTCACGTTGCCCGTGGCGCCCGACAGGCCGATCCGGGTGCCGGCGGACACCGCCTGGCCGACCGAGACCGCGATCGAGGACAGGTGGCCGTACTGGGTGTACATGCCGTCCGCGTGCCGGATCACGACGTTGTTGCCGTACGAACCGCCCCAGCCGGCCTCGACGACCGTGCCGGCACCGGCGGCGTGCACGGGCGTGCCGATGGCCGCCTGGAAGTCCACGCCGGTGTGGTAGCCGGACGACCACAGGCTGCTGGTCGCGTGGTACGGGGTGCCGATGGCGCCGTGGACCGGCAGCATCCAGGAGGTGAGGGACGTGCGGGCGCGGGAGCGCGAGGCGTGCGCCGCGCCGTCGCGGGCCGCGGCCCTCGCCTTGGCGCGTACCGCGGTGGCCTTGGCGGCGGCCTCGGCCTTCTCGGCCGCCCGCACCTTCGCCACGTGCGCGACGTGCGCCGCGTGCTGCTTCGCGGCCTTCTTCGCCGCGGAGACCGCCGCCTTGCGCTGCGCGTCCGCCTGCTCGGCCAGGTGGTCCGCCAGGTCGCCGCTGACGGCGGCGCACTTGGCGAACGCGGAACGCTCGGTGTCCGCGGCCTGCGCGGAGGTGGTGAGCGTACCGGCGGTGACGGCGGTGAACGCGGCGGCGCAAGCGACGGTGGTGCGTATGGTGAACGCCATGGGCAGGCGGGGATCCTTTCCTTCCTTCTCGCCTACCGGGTTAGCTGACGGGTTCGGAGCAGGAAGGTCTCCTACGGGAGCCCCGGTGAGGGCAGGCCCGATTCACCCCAGGGGACGACTCATGTGGGTCCCCGGCTCCCCAGGCTCACGCCCGACGGGGACTCGGCGATCGTTGCTCCGGTGCCGCGGGAGGCGGCTGATTCCGCCGGACAACCCGAGGACGCTAACCGCGCCCCTGCGGCGGTTCCAAAAAAATCCGGGCTTTTGTGCGGGATGCCACACCGACCCCCAACCGTCACCAACCGTTCCCCGAACGGCAAAACCCCAGTTCCCACCGGGTGCAGCGGCGCCCTGCGCGGCTGGAGCCCTGAGCCCACACGCACCGCGGCCCCGGGCGCCGATGGGGCGTCCGGGGCCGCGGTGCGGGCGGGGTGGCGTCAGGCGCCCGTGACGACCGTCACGGGGCCGATGCCGAGGTCGCGGACCGGGTCGGCGATCACCGAGGCGTCACCGACCAGCACGACCACGAGGCGGTCCAGCGGGAACGCGGCGACGGCCGCCGCCGTGGCCTCGACCGTGCCGGTGGCCGCCAGGCGCTCGTACAGCCGCGCCTGGAAGTCGTCGGGCAGTGACTGCTCGACCTGGTCGGCGAAGGTGCTGGCGACGGCCGAGGCCGTCTCGTAGCGCAGCGGGGCGACGCCCACGAGGTTCTGGACGGCGACGTCCCGCTCGTCGTCGGTGAGCCCCTCCGCCGCCAGGGTGCGCAGCACCTGCCAGGTGTCGGCCAGCGCCGGCGCGGTGACGTCGGTCGCCACGGAGCCGCTGATGCCGAGCAGCGAGATGCCGGTGCCCTCCGGCGTGGAGAGCAGGACCTGGCCGAAGGCGCGGACGCCGTAGGTGTAGCCCTTCTCCTCCCGCAGCACGCGGTCCAGGCGCGAGGTCAGCGTGCCGCCGAGGCAGTACGTGCCGAGCACCTGGGCCGGCCAGACCGGGTCGTGGCGGTCCGGGCCCGTCCGCCCGATGAGCACCTGGGTCTGGACGGAGCCGGGGCGGTCGACGACGATCACGCGGGCGGTGTCGTCCGCGGTGATCGACGGCAGCGGGCGGCGCTCGGCGGGCTTGCCGCTCCACTCCCCCAGGGTGCTGCCGAGCAGCGCGTCGAGGTCGATGCCCGTGAGGTCGCCGACCACGACCGCGGTCGCGGTGGACGGCCGTACGTGCGCGTCGTAGAAGGCGCGGACGGCCGGCGCGTCGATCCGCGAGACGGTCTCCTCCGAGCCCTGACGCGGCCGGGAGCACCGCAGTTCGGCGGGGAAGAGCTCCTTGGACAGCGCCATGGCGGCGCGCCGCGCGGGGTTGGCGAGCTCGTGGGGGATCTCGTCGAGGCGGTTGCCCACCAGGCGCTCGATCTCGCTCTCCGGGAACGCCGGGGCGCGCAGCGCGTCGGCGATCAGGCCGAGGGCCTTGTCCAGGCGCGAGGCGGGGACCTCCAGCGAGACCCGCACGCCGGGGTGGTCGGCGTGCGCGTCGAGGGTGGCGCCGCAGCGCTCCATCTCGGCCGCGAACTCCTCGGCGGTGAGCTTGTCCGTACCCTCGGACAGGGCGCGGGCCATGATCGTGGCGACGCCGTCCAGGCCCTCGGGCTCGGCGTCGAGCGGCGCCGCGAGCAGCACCTCGACGGCGACGACCTTCTGGCCGGGGCGGTGGCTGCGCAGCACGGTCAGCCCGTTGGGCAGCTGGGAGCGGTCCGGGGCCGGGAAGTCCCAGGGCTTGGGGTCGCCCGGCCGGGGCTGCGGGTGGAACGTCATGGTGCTCTGGACGTCGGTCACTGGTCCGCGCCCTCCTCGTCCTCGTCGGAGTCCTCGCCGGGGGCCGCCGCGGAGCCGGTGGGCTCGTACACGAGCACGGCGCGGTTGTCGGGCCGCAGCGTCGCCGCGGCGATGGCACGCACCTCGTCGGCGGTGACCTCCAGGACCCGCTTGACCGCGGTCAGCGCCAGCTGCGGGTCGCCGAACAGCACGCTGTAGCGGCACAGTTCGTCGGCGCGGCCGCCGACCGTGGCGAGCCGGTCCAGCCACTCGCGCTCCAGCTGGGCCTGGGCCCTTTCCATCTCCTCCGGCGTCGGCCCCTCTTCGGCGAAGCGGGCCAGCTCCTCGTCGACGGCGGCCTCGATCGCCGGCACCTCGACACCGCTGGACGTCTTGACGTCCAGCCAGCCGAGCGACGGCGCACCGGACAGCCGCAGCAGGCCGAAGCCGGCCGCGACCGCGCTGCGGTCCCGGCGGACCAGCCGGTTGTGCAGCCGGGAGGACTCCCCGCCGCCCAGGATCGTGAGCGCCAGGTCGGCCGCGTCGGCCTCGCGGGTGCCGTCCTTCGGCAGCCGGTACGCGGCCATGAGGGCACGGGAGGGGACGTCCTCCTCGACGACCTCGCGGAGCTGCCCGCCGATCACCCCAGGGAGTGAACCGTCGCGCGGCGCCGGCTTGCCGTCGTGGGACGCGATGGTGCCGAAGTACTTCTCGACCCAGGCCAGCGTCTGCTCCGGGTCGATGTCGCCGACCACCGCGAGGACGGCGTTGTTCGGGGCGTAGTACGTCCGGAAGAAGGCGCGCGCGTCCTCCAGGGAGGCGGCGTCCAGGTCGGCCATCGAGCCGATCGGCGTGTGGTGGTACGGGTGCCCGTCCGGGTACGCCATGCCGGTCAGCCGCTCGAACGCGGTGCCGTAGGGCACGTTGTCGTAGCGCTGACGGCGCTCGTTCTTCACCACGTCGCGCTGGTTGTCCAGGCTCTCCTGGTCCAGCGCGGACAGCAGGCTGCCCATGCGGTCGGCCTCGAGCCACAGGGCCAGTTCCAACTGGTGGGCCGGCATGGTCTCGAAGTAGTTGGTCCGCTCGAAGCTCGTGGTGCCGTTGAGGGAGCCGCCGGCGGCCTGGACCAGCTCGAAGTGGCCGTTGCCCTTGACGTTCGCCGATCCCTGGAACATCAAGTGCTCGAAGAGGTGGGCGAGTCCGGTACGGCCCTTCACCTCGTGACGGGAACCGACGTCGTACCAGAGGCAGACCGCGGCGACCGGGGTGAGGTGGTCCTCGGAGAGCACCACACGCAGGCCGTTGGCCAGGCGGTGCTCGGTCGCGGTGAGGCCGCCGGATTCTGCCTCCGGCGTGGCCGTGTGACCCATGGGCAAGCTGTCCTTCCCGTCGCGTACTCGTTGTTTCGTGCGTAGACCTGCCACTCTAGGCAGCGGACAAACAGCCTGCGAAGTTCCCGTCACCGGCGCGCAGGAGCCGGGGGGTGGTCGGGGCTGTCGGCGGCGCGGTCCACAATGGTCCGCGTCAGTCACGTGTCCACACCCGATGAGGTCCAGCCGAAGGAGCAGCGCCCTGATGGCCCGCCGCACCACGAAGACCCCGCCGCCGGACGATTTCGAGGAGCGGATCCTCGACATCGACGTCGTCGACGAGATGCAGGGGTCCTTCCTCGAGTACGCCTACTCGGTCATCTACTCGCGCGCGCTCCCCGACGCCCGCGACGGGCTCAAGCCGGTGCACCGCCGGATCGTGTACCAGATGAACGAGATGGGGCTGCGTCCCGAACGCGGCTTCGTGAAGTGCGCCCGTGTCGTCGGCGAGGTGATGGGCAAGCTCCATCCGCACGGCGACGCCTCGATCTACGACGCCCTGGTGCGCATGGCGCAGCCGTTCTCCATGCGGGTGCCGCTGGTCGACGGCCACGGCAACTTCGGTTCGCTCGGCAACGACGACCCGCCGGCCGCCATGCGCTACACCGAGTGCCGCACGGCCCCGGCCGCGATGCTCATGGTCGAGTCGATCGACGAGGACACGGTCGACTTCGCCCCGAACTACGACGGGCAGGAGCAGGAGCCCGTCGCCCTGCCCGCCGCGTATCCGAACCTGCTGGTCAACGGGGCCTCGGGCATCGCCGTCGGCATGGCGACCAACATGCCGCCGCACAACCTGGGCGAGGTCGTCTCCGCCGCCCGGCACCTGATCCGCTACCCGAACGCGGACCTCGAGACGCTGATGCGCCACGTGCCGGGCCCCGACCTGCCCACCGGCGGCCGCATCGTCGGCATGGACGGCATCCGGGACGCGTACGAGACCGGGCGCGGCACCTTCAAGATCCGCGCGACGGTCTCGGTCGAGGAGGTCACCGCCCGCCGCAAGGGTCTGGTGGTGACCGAGCTGCCGTTCACGGTCGGCCCGGAGAAGGTCATCTCCAAGATCAAGGACCTGGTCGGCTCCAAGCGCCTCCAGGGCGTCGCCGACGTCAAGGACCTCACCGACCGCGAGCACGGACTGCGCCTGGTCATCGAGGTCAAGAACGGCTTCCACCCCGAGGCCGTCCTGGAGCAGCTGTACAAGCTCACGCCGATGGAGGAGTCCTTCGGCATCAACAACGTGGCCCTGGTCGACGGCCAGCCGCTCACGCTGGGCCTGAAGGAGCTGCTGGAGGTCTACCTGGACCACCGCTTCGAGGTGGTTCGCAGGCGCAGCGAGTTCCGCCGCGGCAAGCGCCGCGACCGCCTCCACCTGGTCGAGGGCCTGCTGGTCGCGCTCGTCGACATCGACGAGGTCATCTCGATCATCCGCTCCAGCGACAACGCGGCCCAGGCCAAGGAGCGGCTCGTCGAGCGCTTCTCGCTGTCGGAGATCCAGACCCAGTACATCCTCGACACGCCGCTGCGCCGCCTGACCCGCTTCGACCGGATTGAACTGGAGTCCGAGCGGGACCGGCTCACCGCGGAGATCGAGGAGCTGACCCGGATCCTGGAGTCCGACGCCGAGCTGCGCAAGCTGGTCAGCACCGAGCTGGCGGCGGTGGCGAAGAAGTACGGCACCGATCGCCGCACCGTCCTGCTGGACTCGACGGCGGCGCCGATCGCCGCCGTGCCGCTGGAGGTCGCCGACGACCCCTGCCGCGTCCTGCTGTCCTCCACCGGGCTGCTGGCGCGCACCGCGAACGGCGAGGCCCTGGCACCGGGCGACGGCAAGCGCGTCAAGCACGACGTGATCGTCTCGGCGGTGCCGACGACCGCGCGGGCGGACATCGGGGCGGTCACCTCGACCGGGCGGCTGCTGCGGATGGCGGTGATCGACCTGCCGATCCTCCCGGAGACGACGGGCGCGCCGAACCTGGCGGGCGGCGCTCCGCTGGCGGAGTTCCTGTCGCTGGAGCCGGACGAGCAGGTGGTGTGCCTGACCACGCTGGACGAGTCCTCGCCGGGTCTGGCGCTCGGCACCGAGCAGGGCGTCGTCAAGCGCGTCGTGCCGGACTACCCGTCGAACAAGGACGACTTGGAGGTCATCGCCCTCAAGGACGGCGACCGGATCGTCGGCGCGGTGGAGCTGCGCACCGGCGAGGAGGACCTGGTCTTCATCACCGACGACGCCCAGTTGCTGCGCTACCCGGCGGGCCAGGTGCGCCCGCAGGGCCGCCCGGCGGGCGGCATGGCGGGCATCAAGCTCACCGAGGGCGCCAAGGTGATCTCGTTCACGGCGGTGGACCCCTCGGCCGACGCCGTGGTCTTCACCCTCGCCGGCGCCCGCGAGGTGCTGGACGGGGCGGAGGAGAGCACGGCCAAGCTCACCCCGTTCGACCAGTACCCGCGCAAGGGCCGGGCGACCGGCGGCGTGCGCTGCCAGCGCTTCCTGAAGGGCGAGGACGTGCTGCTGCTGGCCTGGGCCGGTGTGGCGCCCGCGCGTGCCGCCACCTCCGCCGGTACCCCCGCCGACCTTCCGCCGAAGGACCCGCGCCGGGACGGCTCGGGTGTGGCGCTGACCAAGCGGGTCGCGGTGGTGGCCGGCCCGGTGTGACGGGCGCGTGACAGCGGCGAGGGGCGGGGGCCCCCGGCGGGGGCGCCCCCCCCCCGGGAACCGCGGGCGCACCCAAACCCCCCCCCCCCCCCGGACGGGGCGGCGGGGGGGCGGGGTCGGGGGGGGGGGGGGGGCGCCCCAGGGGGGGGGGGGGGGGGGCGGGCGGGGTGTGGGGGGGGGGTCACGGGGGGGGGGGGCGCGGCCCGGGTCGGGGCCCCCGCCCCTCGGCGTACGCGGTCAGGACGCGTACGCCCCCGGCCCGCCGTGACGGACGGCGGGCCGGCCGGTTGTCGGGCTCGTGCGCAACGGGCGTGTGGAGGGCGGCCGACGGGCAGGGACGGCGGGGAAGCGTCGCCGCCGGCCGTCGCGAGGGACTGTGTGCCCGGGGGCGAGGTACCCGTGCCGCCGGACCGGGACTCGGCGTCCGCGCCGCGGAAGGGCGGGCGGGCGGGCCGTGAATCGGTCGGTCCGATGGCGCCGGTGACCCTGCGGGGGCGGACGGCCTTCGCCGCGCGAAGGCGTCGGTGCCGCCTTGGACAACGCTGTCCGAAGGCGGCACCCCTGAGCGGGAGCGGAGGAATCCCGGGGGCGTTGCCCGGCGCCGGCTACTCGCCCAGGCGCAGCCAGACCGCCGTGTCCCGGGGCAGCCGGCCGTCCTCGTCGAGCGGCCCGCTGGCGAGCAGGACCTGCCGGTGGCCGGGGAGGTCCACCGGGGCCGCCGACAGGTTGACCACGCAGGCGAAGTCGCCGTCGCGGCGGAAGGCGAGCACCTCGCCGGTGCTGTCGAGCCAGCTCATCGGCCCCTCGCCGAGGCCGGGTTCGGCGCGGCGGAGGTCCAGCGCGGTGCGGTACAGCGTGAGCACGGACTCCGGGTCGGCCTGCTCGGCCTCGGCCGTGTACCGCGCCCAGCCGTCCGGCTGGGGCAGCCACAGCTGCTCGCCGCCGAAGCCGTACGGCGGCGCGTCCCCGGACCAGGGCAGTGGTACCCGGCAGCCGTCACGGCCCGGGTCGGTGCCGCCGGAGCGGAAGTACATGGGGTCCTGGAGCCGGTCGGCCGGGATGTCCTCGACCTCGGGCAGGCCCAGCTCCTCGCCCTGGTACAGGTAGACCGAGCCGGGCAGGGCGAGCGTGAGCAGCGCGGCGGCGCGGGCGCGGCGCGTGCCGAGCTCCAGGTCGGTGGGGATCCCGTGGGCCTTGGTCTTGAAGTCGAAGCCGGTGTCGGCGCGGCCGTAGCGGGTGGCCGTACGGGTCACGTCGTGGTTGGCCAGGACCCAGGTCGCCGGGGCGCCGACGGGCGCGTGCACGGACAGCGTCAGCTCGATCGAGGCGCGCAGCCGTGCCGCGTCCCAGGGGCAGGCCAGGAAGTCGAAGTTGAAGGCGGTGTGCAGCTCGTCGGGGCGCAGGTAGCGGACGAAGCGCTCGGCGTCCGGCAGCCACACCTCGCCGATCAGGACGCCGCCGTAGGAGTCCGCGATGGTGCGCCAGGACCGGTAGATCTCGTGGAGTTCGTCGCGGTCGATGTAGGGGTGCGGGTCGCGCCCCTCCTCGAAGTCGGGCAGCAGCGGGTCCTTGGCGACCATCGCCGCCGAGTCGATGCGCACGCCGGCGACGCCGCGGTCGAACCAGAAGCGGAGGACGTCCTCGTGCTCCTTGCGGACCGAGGGGTGGTCCCAGTTGAGGTCGGGCTGCTCGGGTGCGAACAGGTGCAGGTACCAGTCGCCGTCGGGCAGCCGGGTCCAGGCGGGGCCGCCGAACTGGGACCGCCAGCCGTTCGGGGGCAGTTCGCCGTTCTCGCCGCGTCCGGGACGGAAGTGGAACAGCTCGCGCTCCACACTGCCCGGCCCCGCGGCGAGCGCCGCCTGGAACCACACGTGCCGGTCGGAGACGTGGTTGGGGACGATGTCGATGATCGTGCGGATGCCGGCGCCGCGGGCCTCCGCGATGAGCTTCTCGGCCTCGGCCAGGCTTCCGAAGGCGGGGTCGATGGCCCGGTAGTCGGCGACGTCGTAGCCGCCGTCGGCCAGCGGCGAGGGGTACCAGGGGCTGAACCAGAGGGCGTCGACGCCCAGCGCCGCCAGGTACGGCAGTCTGGACCGCACCCCGGCGAGGTCGCCGGTGCCGTCCGCGTCGCCGTCGGCGAAGCTGCGTACGTACACCTGGTAGATGGCGGCGCCGCGCCACCACTCGTCGGTGGCCTCGGTCGGCTGGGTGTCTGCCACGTGACTGGTCCTTTCGGGCAGCTGGGACCACGCCGCCGGCCCTCACGGCGGGCGGCGTGGTGCTGGTGGGAAGCGGCGTCGCGGTGGACGGGTGCGGGCCTCAGCCCTTCAGACCGCCGGCGGTCAGGCCGCTCATGATGTTGCGCTGGAACACAAGGAAGATCAGCAGGGTCGGGACGGAGGCCATGGCGATGGCCGCCAGGAGCCAGTTCTCCGGGACGCCGCTGGCGAGCGAGTAGATGCCGACGTTGAGCGTCTGCTTCGTCGGATCCGGCAGGGTGAGCATCGGCCAGAGGAAGTCCTTCCAGACCCCGACGATCGCGAAGATGGAGACCACTCCGAGGATCGGGCGGGAGATCGGCAGGACCACCGACCACAGGGTGCGCACCGGGGAGGCCCCGTCGATCGCGGAGGCGTCCAGCAGTTCCTGCGGCACCGAGTCGAAGAACCTCTTCAGCAGGAAGATGTTGAAGGCGTTGGTGACCGAAGGCAGCCAGATCACCCAGGGCGAGTCGAGCAGGTTGCGCTGGAAGATCGGCACGTCCAGCACGGTCAGGTACTGCGGCACCACCAGCACGGTCGCCGGGATCATCAGCGTCGCCAGCATCATCCCGAGGATCACGTTGCCGAGCACCGGGCGGAGTTTGGACAGCGAGTAGGCGGCCGCCACGTCGAGGACCAGCTGGAAGGCGAGCGCCCCGAACGCGTACCAGAGGGTGTTGAGCAGTAGGTGGTACAGGTCCATCACGGACCAGGCGCTCTTGTAGTTCTCGGGGTGGAAGGAGTGCGGGAAGGCGGTCGGCGGGATCTGCGCGAACTCCTGCGTGGACTTCAGGCCGTTGGCGGCCATCCAGTACAGGGGTCCGAGGAAGACCAGCGTGAAGGCGGCGACCACCAGGAGGAGGACCGTCCGGTAGAGGATCTTGCCGCGCCGGCTCGCGAGTTGCGTCGGCGATATCAGCGTTCGCGTGCTGCTGCTCATCGGTGGGTCCCCGCCCTACTCGTCCGCGGCACGGCTGAGCCGCACGTACCCGGCGGAGAAGACCGCCAGCAGCACCAGCAGCACCAGGCCGAGCGCCGCGGCGCCGCCGTAGTTGTTGAAGTTGAACGCGTACTGGTAGATCAGGTAGACGACGGTGGTCGTGGAGCCCTCCGGCCCGGAGCCGCCGGTCAGCAGGAAGGGCTCGGTGAAGACCTGCATCGTGGCGATGATCTGCATGAGCAGCATCAGCGAGAGGATCAGCCGGGTCTGCGGGATCGTCACGTGCCAGATCTTGCGCAGGAGTCCGGCCCCGTCGAGTTCGGCCGCCTCGTACAGCTCGCCGGGAATGCCCTGGAGGGCGGCCAGATAGATCAGGGTGGCGCCGCCCATGTTCATCCAGGTGGACGCGATGACCACCGACAGCATGGCGGTGTCGGTGGACTGCAGCCATTGCTGGGCGGGCAGGTGCAGCGTCTCGAGGATGCGGTTGAACAGGCCGTACTCGGGGTTGTAGAAGTTCTTGAACAGCAGCACCGAGGCGACCGGCGGCAGCATCACCGGCAGGTACACCAGCAGCCGCAGATAGCCCTGCGCGTGCCGCAGTTCGTTCAGCAGCAGTGCGACGAAGAACGGCACCGCGAAGCCGAGCAGCAGCGCCAGGCCGGTGAAGAGCAGGGTGTTGCGCCAGGCCTGCCAGAACGCGGGGTCGTGGAAGACGTAGTTCAGGTTGGACCAGCCGGCCCAGGTGGTCTGCCCGTCCTTGGTCTTCTGGAAGGCCAGTACGAACTCCCGGACCATCGGGTACCAGGAGAAGAACGCGAAGCACAGCACGGCGCCGATCAGGAAGCCGTACGCGGTGAGGTTGCGGCGCAGGGAGCGGCCGGCCCGCCCCGGACGGTGGGGATCCGGGGCAGGGCGGCGTGCCGAGCGGCGCGACCGGCTCTTCGCGGGAGTGCTGGCGGGCAGGGTGGGGGCGCTGGGGGCCGACATCGTTACTCCTGAGTGCCGGGGGGCCGGGGGTCCGGTCCGGAGCTACTGGTTGGCGAGGACCTGGTTGACCTGGGTCTCCGCGGTGGACAGCAGCTTGGCGGCGTCCGCGTTCTTGTTGGTCAGGACGCCGGACATCACGTTGTCCAGGACCTTGTAGATCTCCTGGGCCTTGGCGGGCTCGGCCTTGCCCGGGATCGGGTTGTCCATGAAGGCGCGGAAGTTCTCCACCGGCATGGTGGCGCTGGCCGCCTTCAGCTGGTCGTCGCTGGTCTTGCTGGCTCCGGTGAAGAAGGCCGGCTGGGGCAGACCGACGGGCAGGCCGTCCGCCTTGGACCGGGAGTACTCGAACTGGCCCTTGCCCGGGGTGAGGGTCTTGAAGTTCAGCCAGGCGATGGCGGCCTTGATCTTGTCGGGCGAGCTGCCCTTCTTGATCATGTAGTCGTTGCCGCCGAAGAGGGTGGCCTTGCCGCCGGGGATCGGCCCCATGCCGAAGTTGGCGTAGTCGGCGCCGAGCTGCTGGACCATGTACGTGATGTCGTCGGGCGCGGCCAGGAACATGCCGAGCTTGTCCGTCGCCATCTGCTTCTGCAGGTCGCCCCACTTGAGCAGCTGGGTCTGGCCCATGCTGTTGTCGGTCCAGCGCATGTCGTGCAGGTTCTGCACGACCTGCTTGCCGAGGTCGTCGTTGAACGCCGCCTTGGTGCCGTCCGCGGAGACGACGTCGCCGCCCAGGCCGTACATCGTCGCGGTGAAGTGCCAGCCGCCGGTGTTCTGCGCGCTGTAGTCGCCGTAGCCGGCGATGCCCTTGCCGAGGCCCGCGATGGCCTTGGCCGCGGTGCGGACCTCTTCCCACGTGGCCGGGGGCTTGTTGGGGTCGAGCCCGGCCTGCGTGAAGAGCTTGCGGTTGATGAGCAGGCCCATGGTGTAGTTGCTGGTGGGCACGCCGTAGAGCTTGCCGTCCTTCTTCAGGACGCCCAGCACGTTGGGGTCGATGTCCTGGAGCGCGGGGACGGTCTTGTCCGTCACGTACGCGGAGATGTCCTCGGCGCCGTCGTTGTCCAGCACCTGCTGCAGGTCGGTGAAGTACGTGTAGAACACGTCCGGCTGGGACTTCGCCTTGAGCGCCGCGGTGAAGCGGGCCGGCTCCTCGCACTGACCGGGCGTCGACTTACCGTCGATGGTCACGTTCGGGTACTGCTTGTTGAAGGTGGCGACGTCCTCCTTCCACTCCTTGAGCTCCGCCTTCTTGGCGGCCGGCGGCATGCAGTCGATGGTGAGCGTGACCTTGGCCTTCGGGTCCAGCGGGGCGGCCGGGTCGGACGATGAACCGCCGCCGGCCTTCTCGTCGTTGTCCGCGCTGCTGCTGGTGCCGCAGGCGGTGAGGGCGACCAGGGCCAGCGCGGAGACGAGCGTGGCCGCGGAGGCACGGCGGGCGGGGCGGAACCAGGAGCTTCTCATCGGTGGTCCCCTTCGGGCATGAGCGTGGAAGGCCCCCTGCTACGCACAGCGGGGGCGCCGCACACTCAAGCACTCCTGGCAGATGTCCGCAAGATGTCGCGCAGTTTTCGCAAAAGACTGACGAGCTTGCGCAGGTGGGCTGCTAACCGTTTCCACGGCGGAGGAGGGGGCTGACCGGCGGGACCTGCCGTCCACGGGCGGCCGCGCCGCGGTCCTGCCGGGACCGGGGAGGGGTCCTGGCGCCCAGGACGCGCGAGAGCCCGCGGTGCCGGGCACCGCGGGCTCTGCGGGGGTTGCGCCGTCGTACGGCGCGCGGGGCTCAGGCGCGCACCGGTCCCGTCGTACCGCGGACGACCAACTCGGGCTCGTACAGGAGCTCGTCGGAGGCGACCTGCTTGCCCGCGATCTTCAGCGCGAGCAGTTCCACCGCGGTGCGCCCCATCGCCTCGATCGGCTGGCGCACGGTCGTCAGCGGCGGGTCCGTGCAGGTCATGAACGCCGAGTCGTCGTACCCGACCACCGAGACGTCCTGCGGCACCGACAACCCCATCCGGCGCGCCGCGCGCACCGCGCCCAGCGCCATCGGGTCGTTGGCGCAGATGATCCCGGTGACCCCGCGCTCCCACAGCTTCGCGGCCGCCGCCTGGCCGCCCTCCAGGGTGAACATCGCCCGCCCCACGTGCTCGTCGGGCAGCGACGAGCCGGTCGCCGCGGCCACGCCGCGGGCCGCCGCCAGCTTGCGCCGCGACGGCACGTGGTCGGAGGGCCCCAGCAGCAGGCCGATCCGCTCGTGGCCGAGCGAGGACAGATGCCGCCACGCCTGCTCCACCGCCACCGAGTCGTCGCACGAGACCCTCGGGAAACCCAGGTGCTCTATGGCCGCGTTGATCAGCACGACCGGCAGATTGCGTTCCGCGAGCAGCCGGTAGTGGTCGTGCGGCGCGTCCGCCTGCGCGTACAGGCCGCCGGCGAACACCACGCCGGAGACGTGCTGTTGCAGCAGCAGCGACACGTAGTCCGCCTCCGACACCCCGCCCGCGGTCTGCGTGCACAGCACCGGCGTGAGCCCCTGCTGGGCCAGCGCCGCGCCGACGATGTCGGCGAACGCGGGGAAGATCGGGTTCTGCAGCTCGGGCAGCACCAGCCCGACGAGCCGCGCCCGGTTCCCCCGCAGCTGTGTGGGCCGCTCGTACCCCAGCACGTCCAGTGCCGTCAGCACCGCCTGCCGGGTGCCCTCGGACACCCCCGGCTTTCCGTTCAGCACCCGGCTGACGGTGGCCTCGCTGACCCCGACCTTCTTCGCTACTTCGGCAAGCCGTCGCGTCATGCGTGCAAGCATACGACATGCCATGCAAGTGGTTTGCGCTCTTGCGCAAGACCGTTGGGACCCGCGGTATCCGGGTAAGCCATCGGTACAGCCGGGACGGGAGCGCCATCCTTCCCGGGGCAGAGGCGGACATTCCGGACGCCCGGGCCACGGTCCGCGCCGTACGGGAGGGGTTGGAGAGCCGCACGAGAGTCGGAAGGTTAGGCTTACCTTCATGACCACCTGCACGACCGCGTCGAGCTCCTTGGCGGAGCCCGTCGCCGCGACCGCGGCCACCGCGCGCACCTGGCTGCTGCTGGAGCAACCGGGGCCGTGGGGGCCCAAGGCGCTGACCGGCAGCCATCTGGACCCGCGGGTGGGCCGGGCGCTGGAACGGGCCGCCGCGGGGACCGGGGTGCGCGTCGGGCTGATCCGGCGGCCCGGGCCGCACGCGGACCGGCGCCGCGACATCCCCCGGCGCACAGCCTACGTGGCGCACACGGTGCCGGGACGCTCCTGGGTGCGGGAGGCGGTGCTGGAGGACCCGGAGACCCTGCTGGGGCTGGACTTCGCGGCGCTCGGGCACGGAGACCACCGCGGCTTCGGAGTGCCGTACGAGGGCGACCCGCTCGCCCTGGTGTGCACCAACGGCAGGCGCGACCGCTGCTGCGCGCTCAACGGCCGCCCGCTGGCCGCCGAACTCGCCGCCGCACAGCTCGGTCACGTGTGGGAGGTGACCCACCTCGGCGGCCACCGCTTCTCGCCGACGATGCTCGTGCTGCCGTACGGCTACGCCTACGGCCGTGTGGACCTCGCCCTGGCCAGGCAGGTGCTGGAGGCCACCCGCGAGGGGCGCGTCGTACTGGAGGGCTGCCGCGGGCGCTCCGCCTGGGAGCGCCCGGGCCAGGCGGCCGAGCTCGCCGTCCGCCGGCTGACCGGTGAGGACCGGGCGGGGGCGCTGAGCGTGGACGGCACCCGCGTACGGCACGTCGACGGCAGGGTCTGGGACGTCGGGGTGACCGCGGTCGCGGCCGAGCCGCCCCGGCCCGAGAGCTGCGGGGCGGCCCTGGGGGCGCCGCTGCGCATGGAGATCAGCGGCATTCAGCCGGCGCTCTTGACGAACTCCGTGGTGTAGGTCCTGCTCAGGTCCACCTTCGCGTTCTGCAGGTTCGGGTTGAACGCCTTGAGGACCCGCTCCACGGTCTCGGGGCCGCCCTCCGGCATGACCCCGTCCTTGGTGAACATCGGCAGCGTGCTCTCGATGGACTGCGTGTAGAGCTCCTGGCCGCCGCCCTGTGCGTAGTCCGCAGGCATCTTCGCGGCGATCTCGGCGGCGCTGTGCGCGGACATCCATGCGAGCGTCTTCACGAAGGCGTTGGCGAGCTTCTGCACGGTCTCCTTGTGCCCGTTCACCCACTCCGTCTGCATGTACAGGCTGGAGGAGGGGTAGAGCCCGCCGAGCGCCTGCCGGGAGCCCTCGGGGGTGCGCATGTCGATCAGCACCTTGCCGAGCTTCTTGTCCAGGATCGTGGCCACGGTCGGGTCGGTGGTCATGCCGCCCTGGATCGAGCCCTGCTCCAGCGCGGAGATGAAGGTCTGGCCCGCGCCCACCGCGACCGGCGTGAACTCGCTGGTCTTCACACCATTGCTGACGGCCAGGTACTTCGTCAGGAAGTCCGTGGACGAGCCGATGCCGGTCACGCCCATCTGCTTGCCCTTGAAGTCCGCCGCGCCCGCGATGTCGCCCGCCGCCTTGTTGGAGACGATCTCCACCTCGCCCGGGGCCTGCGAGAACTGGACCACCGACTCCACCTCCTTGCCCTTGACCTGGAGGTCGAGCGTGTGGTCGTAGAAGCCCACGGTGCCCTGGACGTCGCCGGAGACCAGCGCGGTCTCGGCCTGGACGCCGGCCGGTTCGGTGAGCAGTTCGACGTCCACGCCCTCGGCCTTGAAGTAGCCGAGCCGCTCGGTGAGCATCGCGGGGAGGTAGATGACCTTGTCCAGGCCGCCGACCATGATCTTGACCTTGCCGCCGGAGCCGGAGCCGGAGGCCGAGGAGTCGCCGCCGCAGGCGGTGAGCAGGGTGAGGGCGACGGCCGAGGCGGCGACGGCAGCGGTGGCTCTGAGGGGTGCGCGCATCTGGTTCACGTCCTTGTGGGAAGCGGTCGGAGGGGGTGTGGGGCAGCGGGGGTCAGCGGTCGGAGCCGGCCTCGGCCGGCTTCCAGCGGAAGAGCCGCTTCTCCAGGAAGGTCAGCAGGCCCTCCGCGAGCAGCGCGACGACCGCGAGGACGGCCATGGCGGCGTACACACCGGCGGAGTTGAAGGTCCCCTGCGAGGCGGCGACGAGCAGGCCCAGGCCCTTGGTGGCGCCGATGTACTCGCCGACGATGGCGCCGATGAGGGCGAAGCCGAAGCTCACGTGGAGGCTGGTGAAGATCCAGGAGGTCGCGGAGGGCACGACCACCTGCAAGGTGACCTGGCGGTTGCCGGCGCCCAGGATGCGGGAGTTGGCGACCAGGTTGCGGTCGACCTCGCGGGCGCCCTGGAAGGCGTTGAAGAAGACCGGGAAGAAGACCAGCACCACTGCCGAGGCCACCTTCGACGCCGGGCCGAGGCCGAACCAGATGAGGAAGATCGGCGCGAGCACGATGCGCGGCAGCGCGTTGAGCACCTTGATGTAGGGCCCGAGCACATCGGCCAGGAAGCGGATGCGCCCGAGCACGATCCCCAGCACCACACCGGCGACGACGCCGATCGTCCAGCCGAGCAGGGCCTCGTAGAGCGTGTACCAGATCTGCTCCCACAGCGAACCCTGCGCGGTGCCGTCCACCGCCCAGGTGCGCATCTGCTCCCAGATCCGCGACGGCATCGAGAAGTGGAAGGGATCGACGGCCCCGGCACGGGCCAGCCACTCCCACAGGCCGAGCACGGCGATCAGCAGCAGGACCCGGCTGCCCTGGACGAGGTAGACGCGGTTCCGGGCGGCGCGGGCGCGGGACCGCGCCCGGTCGGTGCCCCCGCCGGCGTCCTTGGTGACAGCGGCCGCCGGGGCCGCCGCGGTCTCAGGCGGCATCGGCCGCACCCCTCTCGCGGGTGATGCGGACCTCTTCGCCGAGCGAGGCCCAGATCTCCCGGTAGATCTCGATGAATCGCGGCTCCAGCCGCACCGTCTCGACCTTGCGCGGGCGCGGCAGGTCGATCTCGAAGATCTCCTTGACCGTCGCCGGTCCGGCGGTCATGACGACGACCTTGTCCGCGAGCGCGATGGACTCCTCCAGGTCGTGGGTGACGAAGACGACCGAGGCGCCCGTGCCGGACCACAGCTCCAGCAGCTCGTCCGACATCAGGGCGCGCGTCTGCACGTCCAGGGCCGAGAACGGCTCGTCCATGAGCAGGATCTCGGGATCGTTGACGAAGGTGGCCGCGAGGGCGACGCGCTTGCGCTGACCGCCCGACAGCTGGTGCGGGTAGCGGTCCTCGAAGGCGGTGAGACCGACCCGGGCGAGCCATTCGCGGGCCCGCTCCCTGGCCTCGGCCTTGGGCACGCCGCGGAAGCGGGGACCGGCCATCACGTTGGACAGCACGGTGCGCCAGGGGAAGACCGCGTCCTGCTGGAAGACGAAGCCGACCTTGCCGCCGATGCCGCGCACCGGCTCGCCGGCCACCAGCACCTCGCCCTCGGTGGGCTCCTCCAGCCCGCTGACGAGGGTCAGCGTCGTGGACTTGCCGCAGCCGGTCGGTCCGACGACGGCCACGAACTCCCCTCGCCCGACGGTCAGGTCCAGATCGCGCACGGCGGTGTGAAGGGCCCCGGACGGGGTCCTGAAGGCCTTGCTCGCACCCCGCAGTTCGATGGCGGGGCTGGGGTGTGTGCTCATGCGCCGGGACGCTAGATGCGGCCCGGGCCACCGCGGCAGCCTTGCGGTCACAACTCCGCCTTGTGCCCACAACCCCCTGTTCTGCTCGTTCTGCTCGCGCTACAACAACGAAAGGGCCACAGGGGCTGGGCAGCGCACCCCGGCGCCGTTTACGTTGCGTTCACAGCCAGGCAAACGGACGAGCGACTTCCGCATGGACGCGGACCGCTGGGAAGGACAGGGGGACGTCATGCGCATCCGGTGGCCACGCCGCGTCTTCGCCCAGGTCCTGCTGGTCCAGCTGGTCCTCACCACCGGCGTGATCACCCTGGCCACCGGCCTGTTCCTCGCCCCGCTCAGCTCGCAGCTCGACCAGCAGGCGATGCGCCAGGCCCTGTCGATCGCCCAGACCACCGCCGCCACCCCCGGCCTCGCCCGCGACCTGCTCGGCAGCCGCCCCGGCGTCACGGGCCCGGTGCAGCAGGAGGCCGAACGCATCCGGCGCGCCACCGGGGCGCTCTATATCGTCGTCATGGACACCCACGGCGTGCGCTGGTCGCACACCGACGTGACGCAGATCGGGCGGCATGTGTCCACCGACCCCAGCGTGGCGCTCGGCGGCCAGGAGATCATGCAGATCGACCGGGGCACCCTCGGCCGCTCCGCGCGCGCCAAGGTGCCGCTGCGCGACGACGGCGGGCGCATCGTGGGCGCGGTCTCGGTCGGCATCGCGTACGACAGTGTGCGCGAACGGCTCCTGGCGACCGTCCCGGTGCTGCTGCTGTACGCGGGCGCCGCGCTGGGCGTCGGTGTGCTGGCGGCCCTGCTGGTGTCCCGGCGGCTGCAACGGCAGACGCACGGGCTGGCGTTCGCCGATATCTCCGCGCTGCTCGACGAGCGCGAGGCCATGCTGCACGGCATCCGTGAGGGCGTCATCGCGCTCGACGGCCGGGGCAGGATCCGGCTGCTCAACGACGAGGCGCAGCGGCTGCTCGGACTCGGCCCGGAATCCGCCGGACGCGCCCTGGACGACGTACTGCCCGCGGGCCGCACGACCGACGTGCTGACCGGCCGGGTCGGGGGCACCGACCTGCTGACCGTCAGTGGTGCCCGGGTGCTGGTCGCCAACCGGATGCCCACCGGGGACGGCGGCGCCGTCGCCACCCTGCGCGACCGTACGGAACTGGAGCGCCTGGGCCGCGAACTCGACAGCACCCACGGTCTGCTGGACGCACTGCGCGCCCAGGACCACGAGCACGCCAACCGCCTGCACACCCTGCTGGGCCTGCTCGAACTCGGCCTGTACGACGCGGCGGTGGACTTCGTCGCCGAAGTGGCCGACGGTCGGCGGGCCTCCGCCGAGCAGGTGGCCGAACGCGTCCACGACCCGCTGCTGTCGGCGCTGCTGGTCGGCAAGTCGGCGATCGCCGCCGAACGGGGCGTGACCATGACGGTCTCCCCCGCCACGCTGCTGCCCGATCGCGTCGTCGACCCGCGCGACCTGGTCACCGTGCTGGGCAACCTCATCGACAACGCGCTCGACGCGGCGGGCTCCACGGTCGAGGTCGAACTGCGTGCCGAGGGCACGACCGCCCTGCTGCGGGTGTCCGACGACGGGCCGGGAGTGCCGCCCGAGGCCCGCGAGCGGATCTTCGCCGAGGGCTGGACGACCAAGGCCTCCCCCGCGCACCGGGGCCGCGGGCTCGGACTCGCACTCGTGCGGCGGCTCGCCGGGAGGTACGGCGGCACGGCCCGAGTCACCGCCCGTGCCGGGGGCGGCGCGGTCTTCACCGTCGTCCTGCCCGAGGCGCTGGCCGCGTCCGGGCCCACGCCGGCGGAAACCGTGTCCGCAGGAGGAGCGCGATGATCGATGTCCTCGTCGTGGACGACGACTTCCGCGTCGCCGAGATCAATTCCGCGTACGTCGGCAAGGTTCCCGGCTTCCGGGTCACCGCGCGCGCCCACACCGCCGCGCAGGCGCTGGCGACGCTGGAGCGCACGCACGTCGACCTGGTGCTGCTGGACCACTACCTGCCCGACGAGACCGGCCTCACCCTGGTGCGGCGCATGCGCCAGCTCGGCCACCACGCGGACGTCATCATGGTCACGGCCGCGCGGGACGTGGCGACCGTGCAGGCCGCGATGCGCTTCGGCGCGCTGCAGTACCTGGTCAAGCCGTTCAGCTTCGCCGGACTGCGGGTGAAGCTGGAGGGGTACGCGGCCCTGCGCCGGACGCTCGACGGTGTCGGTGGCGGGGGCGGCGAGGCCGGCCAGGAGCAGGTCGACCGGATCTTCGGCGCACTGCGCACCGCCGTCGCGGCCCCGGCGGAACTCCCCAAGGGGCACTCGGCGCCGACCGCCGACCTCGTGCGCAGGGTTCTCACCGAGTCGGCGCAGCCGCTGTCGGCGCACGAGGTCGCGGCACGGGCGGGGATCAGCCGCTCCACCGCCCAGCGGTACCTGAAGTTCCTGGAGCGCGAGGGGCGGATCAGCCTCACCCTCAAGTACGGCGACACCGGCCGCCCCGAGCACCGGTACGCCTGGGCCAGGGCCGGCTGACCCTGCCGGCCATGTGCCCCGTGACGCATCAGCCCCTCGGGCACATGCGCCGCGGCGCCCACGCCGGGGCGATGACGGAGATCACGGCGAGGCCGAACAGCCCCCCTGGGAGGGCCGTTGAGGGCCCGCGGAGGATCTCCCGCCCACCCCCGGCCGGCAGGGGCCCACAGGACCGCCGCACGGCCTCCTACGCCGCGCCGGCGCCCGTGAGGGCGCGGACCTCCACCTCGGCGTACGCGTCGGCGTCGGCGGGCTCGCGGGAGAGCATCGTCCCGGCCCAACCGGCCAGGAAACCCAGGGGGATCGACACCAGCCCCGGGTTCTGGAGCGGGAAGAAGGCGAAGTCCACCCCCGGGAAGAGCGAGTCCGCACTGCCGGAGACCACCGGCGACAACACCACCAGTGCCACCGCCGGGACCAGCCCGCCGTACACCGACCACACCGCGCCCCGGGTGGTGAACCTGCGCCAGAACAGGGTGAACAGCAGCACCGGCAGATTGGCCGACGCCGCCACCGCGAACGCCAGACCCACCAGGAACGCCACGTTCTGCCCCTGCGCGAACAGGCTCAGCCCGATCGCCACGCCGCCGATCCCGACGGCCGCCAGCCGGGCCACGCGCACGTCCTCGTGCTCGCGGCGCGTGGTGCCGGGGCGCGGCCGGCGCAGCGTGGCGTACAGGTCGTGCGCCACGGAGGCGGAGGACGCCAGGGTGATGCCCGCGACGACGGCGAGGATCGTGGCGAAGGCGATGGCGCCGACGACGGCGAAGAGCACGGTCCCGCCCGTCGAGCCCGCGCCCCCGCCGAGGTCGAGGGCGAGCAGCGGCACGGCGGTGTTCCCGGCCGCGTTGGAGGTTCGGACGGCGTCCGAACCGACGACGGCGGCCGCGGCCACACCCAGCACGATGATCATCAGATAGCAGCTGCCGATGAGGCCGATCGCCCAGACCACCGAGCGCCGGGCCGAACGCGCCGTCGGCACGGTGTAGAAGCGGGACAGGATGTGCGGCAGACCGGCCGTCCCGAGCACGAGGGCGAGGCCGAGACTCATGAAGTCCAGCCGGGAGGTCCAGTTCCCGCCGTACTTCAGGCCCGGTGCGAGGTAGGCGCGCCCGTGGCCGCTGCCGTCGGCCGCCGCGCGCAGCAGGCCGCCGAGGTCGCCGTGGAAACGGATCAGGACCAGCACCGTGAGGGCGAGCGTGCCGCCCATCAGCAGCACCGCCTTGACGATCTGGATCCATGTGGTGGCCCGCATGCCGCCGAAGGTCACGTAGAACACCATGAGCGCGCCCACCCCGACCACGGTCCAGGTGCGCGCGGCCGAGCCCTGGCCGCCGAGCAGCAGCGCGACCAGGCTTCCGGCACCCACCATCTGCGCGACCAGGTAGAGCACGGAGACGACGACCGAGGCGCTGCCCGCGGCGATCCGCACGGGCCGCTGCTTCATCCGCGCGCTGAGGACGTCGGCGAGGGTGTAGCGGCCGCAGTTGCGGACCAGTTCCGCGACGAGGAAGAGCACCACCAGCCAGGCGACCAGGAACCCGACCGAGTAGAGCATGCCGTCGTAGCCGAAAAGCGCGATGAGGCCGGAGATGCCGAGGAAGGTGGCGGCGGACAGGTAGTCGCCCGCGATGGCGAATCCGTTCTCCAGGGGCGAGAAGAGCCTGCCGCCCGCGAAGAACTCGACCGAGGAGCTGCGCCGCCGCCCCGCCCAGGCGGTGATGGCGAGGGTGACGGAGACGAAGACGGTGAAGAGGACCAGCGCGAGTCCCTGGTGGTTGCCGGTCACCGCATCCGCTCCTGGGTGTCCCAGCGCAGTTCCAGGGCGGCCCGGTCCCGGCGCAGCCGGGCGTGCCGGGCATAGGCCCAGGTCAGCAGGAAGGTCGAGGCGAACTGGGCGAGTCCCAGGGCCATGGCGACATTGAGCTCGCCGGCGACGGGCCGGGCCATGAGGCGGGGCGCCGCGGTCGCGAGGACGACGTAGAGCAGGTACCAGGCGAGGAAGGCGAGGGTCGCCGGGAAGACGAACCGCCGGTAGCGGCCGCGGACTTCCTGGAACGGACCGCTGCGCTGCACCTCCCGGTACACGGCGGCGCGACCGGACGGCCCGGCCTGTGGGGGTGAGGGCGCCGGCGGGGGTTGCGGTCCCTCCCAGTCCCCGGCGGCCAGGGCGTCGTACCAGGGGTCGTCCACCCGCAGCCCGCTGGGCTCCGCCCCGTCGTGCTCTTTCACGGACTCTCCTCGCTTCACGGACCGTTCGGCCGTGCGCCCAAGCATGGACATTGCGGGAAGAGCCGGGAGGCCCCAAGCAGAAACCTTCACCCCATCAGGTGACGATCCCCCACCCCGGGGGGTGGGGGACGACACCTTCGCCTAAAGGACCTGGCGGGGCGGCCCTGCCGGGCCGGGCGGACCTCAGGCGTCGATGCGCGAGCGGTCCAGGGTGGCGGCGGAGTTGGTGATGAACTCGCGGCGCGGCGCCACCTCGTTGCCCATCAGCAGGTCGAACGCCAGCTCGGCGCCCTCCAGGTCGCTGATGTTGATCCGGCGCAGCGTCCGGTGGCGCGGGTCCATCGTCGTCTCGGCCAGCTGGTCGGCGTCCATCTCGCCCAGGCCCTTGTACCGCTGGATGTTGTCCTTGAAGCGGATGCCCTTGCGCTCGAACTCCAGCAGCGTGTCGCGCAGCTCGCGGTCGGAGTACGTGTACACGTACTTCTCCTGGCCCTTGCGCGGGTTGGTGAGCTCCACGCGGTGCAGCGGCGGGACGGCGGCGAAGACACGGCCGGCCTCGACCATGGGCCG
This sequence comes from Streptomyces sp. NPDC088732, assembly GCF_044751205.1. Lineage (NCBI taxonomy): Bacteria > Bacillati > Actinomycetota > Actinomycetes > Kitasatosporales > Streptomycetaceae > Streptomyces > Streptomyces sp. NPDC088732. The sequence continues at coordinate 13,719 of NZ_JBIVLI010000037.1, read as the reverse complement.
CATGTAGCGCTGGAAGAGCGTCAGCAGCAGGCACCGGATGTGGCTGCCGTCGACATCGGCGTCGGTCATCATGATGATCTTGCCGTAGCGCGCCTGGTCGATGTCGAAGGTGCGGCCGGAGCCGGCTCCTATGACCTGGATGATCGCCCCGCACTCGGTGTTCTTGAGCATGTCCGAGACCGAGGACTTCTGGACGTTGAGGATCTTGCCGCGGATCGGCAGCAGCGCCTGGAACTCGGAGTTGCGGGCGAGCTTCGCGGTGCCCAGCGCCGAGTCGCCCTCGACGATGAAGAGTTCGCTGCGGTCCACGTCGTCGCTGCGGCAGTCGGCGAGCTTGGCCGGCAGCGACGAGGACTCCAGCGCGGTCTTGCGGCGCTGCGCGTCCTTGTGCTGCCGGGCCGCGATCCGGGTGCGGGCCGCGGCGACGGCCTTCTCCAGCACGGCGCGGGCCTGCTGCTTGTCGTCCCGCTTGGTGGAGGTGAGGAAGGCCTTCAGCTCGCGGGAGACGACGTTGGAGACGATGCGGTTGGCCGCCGAGGTGCCGAGCACCTCCTTGGTCTGGCCCTCGAACTGCGGCTCGGCGAGCCGGACGGTCACGACCGCGGTCATGCCCTCCAGGGCGTCGTCCTTGACGATGTCGTCCTCGGCGACGCGCAGCAGCTTGTTGGCGCGCAGCACCTCGTTGACCGTCCGCGTGATGGCCCCCTCGAAACCCCGGACGTGGGTGCCGCCCTTGGGCGTCGCGATGATGTTCACGAAGGAGCGCAGCGTGGTGTCGTACCCCGTGCCCCAGCGCAGCGCCACGTCGACGCCGAGCTCGCGGGTGACCTCGGTGGGGCTCATGTGGCCGCGGTCGTCCAGGACCGGGACGGTCTCCTTGAAGGTGCCGCTGCCGGACAGCCGCAGCACGTCGCAGATCGGCTTGTCCGGGGTGAGGTAGTCGGCGAACTCGCTGATGCCGCCGTCGAAGTGGAAGGTGTCCTCGACCGGCTTGCCGTCCTCGGAGCCGTTGTCGGCACGCTCGTCGCGGACGACGATCGTCAGTCCGGGCACCAGGAACGCGGTCTGCCGGGCGCGCTGGTGCAGCGTGTCCAGCGAGAGCTTGGCGTCCTTGAGGAAGATCTGGCGGTCCGCCCAGTAGCGCACCCGGGTGCCGGTCCGGGTCCGCGGCACCTTCCTGGGCTTGTCGAGCCCGCTCTCCGGCTCGAAGTGCGCCTCCGGGCCGGGCTTGGCGAAGCGGCCGGGGACGCCTCGCCGGAAACTGATGGCGTGGGTGTGGCCACCGCGGTCGACCTCGACGTCCAGCCGGGCGGACAGCGCGTTGACGACCGAGGCGCCCACGCCGTGCAGACCGCCGGAGGCCGCGTAGGACCCGCCGCCGAACTTGCCGCCCGCGTGCAGCTTGGTCATGACGACCTCGACACCGGACAGGCCGGTCTTGGGCTCGATGTCGACGGGGATGCCGCGGCCGTTGTCGCGCACCTCGACCGAGTTGTCCTCGTGGAGGACGACGTCGATGTGGTCGCAGTGACCGCCGAGGGCCTCGTCGACGGAGTTGTCGATGATCTCCCAGAGGCAGTGCATCAGGCCGCGGCTGTCGGTGGAGCCGATGTACATGCCCGGGCGTTTGCGCACCGCCTCCAGGCCTTCGAGTACCAGCAGATGCCGCGCGGTGTAGTTGGAGCCGTCACGATCTGCACCGGTCAGCAACGCGGTGGACGGCACGGATGTTTCGGCGGTCACGCGGGACGTCTCCTCGATGAAGTTCTACAGCCGTATCGGTCAGAGGGTACCGAGGCCGCGCGCGGCCGTTTCGCCGCGACCCGGTATGCGGTCCATGCTAGCCCCCTCTCGAAGAGATGTTCGATCCCTCGTTTGAGTGATACACATGTCACGTTCCACTGGAGGCATGAACCATTTAGGCTGCGGGCACGTCCTCATCAACAACCGGCAAGCCAGCCGGCGGGACATAACTGAAGAATCTGACCAGTTCCGCCTGATTGCCCCGAAGACGACAAATAACCACACCAGAGGATCATTCGCCGCCAATCGGTAGCATCCAGCCGCTACAACAACGGTTTCCAGGAAAAAGGCACGAGCGGGAACAGTTTCGGCCTGGTTGGATGTTGACCCTGGTACGACAGCTCGTCGAGCTAGAGAAGAGGCGACGTGACTACAGTTCTGACCCCCGCGAGCCCGCTGACGGCGGCGGACCGCTGCGACCGTTGCGGCGCCCAGGCCTACCTGCGCGTCGTACTGATCAGCGGCGGTGAGCTGCTCTTCTGCGCGCACCATGGGCGTAAGTTCGAGCCCGAACTGAAGAAGATCGCTGTGGAAATACAGGACGAGACCGGCCGCCTCACGGCCACGCCGACCGTTGCGGCGGATGACGAACGCTGACGCATAGGACTGCGAGAGCTTTCAACGGGCGGCCTCCGCGAAGGAGGCCGCCCGTTGGCGTGTCCGCTGCCGGTCACCGCGGCGGAGGGGCACCGCGGTGCACGATCATCCATCAACCGGTCACGAGTGCTGCCCGACCAGCCCGGAGACCGACGAGACCCTGGTGTAGACCCCCGGTTGGCCCGCCTCGGCGCAGCCGGATCCCCAGGACACCAGACCGATGAGGCGCTGCCCCGCCACGAGCGGGCCGCCGCTGTCCCCCTGGCAGGAGTCCCGGCCCCCGGTGAGTTCACCCGCGCACACCATGGAGCCGGACATGTACTTGCCGTCGACGCTCCCCGGATAGGCCTTCTGGCACACCGAGTCGGGGAGCACCTTGACCGGGGCCGCCCGCAGGGTGTTCGAGTAGGTACCGAGCCCCGTCGTGTCGCCCCAGCCCAGGACCTTGGCCGGGGTACCGGAACGGTAGACCGTGTTGTCGCCGGGCTTCGCCATCGGGATCGCCGCCGACGCCGGAAGCCGTCCGGCGAGCGTGACGACGGCCACATCGCCGTTGTTGGTCGCCGGATCGTAGGCCGGGTTCACCCAGATCTTCCGGACCGGCACCTCCCTGCCCCCGGCGCCGCTCAGGTCCGTGCGTCCGCCGATGACGCGCAGATCGGGCACCTCCCTCCAGTCCCCGCCGAGCGCGGCCGGGGTGAAGCAGTGCGCGGCGCTCACCACGGTGGCCGGCCCCACCAGGGCACCGGCGCAGAACTGCCCGGAGCGCGTCGTCCCGTACCGCGAGCGGCTGGAGATGGCCACGGCCCAGGGGTACTGCTGGGTCGACACCGGCGCCCCGCCTATGACGGAGCCGGCGGCGCCCTGCGACGGCGCCTGCGGGCTCGCCACGTCCGAGGCGTCGCGGGGCACTTCGGGTGCCGCCGGCGCCGCCACCCGGCCGAGTCGCGCGGCGGACTCCGCGCCCCCGGCTATGGACTGCCGCGCCGGCTCGGCGGCCGAGGCCCCTTCGCCCTGCCGCGACACGGCCTCGGGGACGGCGGCGCCCACCGCCTCCGGGGCCACGGGTTCCACGCCCGGCACGGCGGGCTCAAAGGTGGCGGCATACGCGGTGTACGCGGGGGCCACCAGCGGCATCGCGAGCGCGGATGCCAGCGTCAGTCCGCCGATCATCGAGCGGATCGAGGAACGCATGCACTCTCCTCACCCTCCGGATCAATAAGTGCACTCAGCGTGACCCGGAGGACCCACCCCCGCATCCGGAGAGATCTCCGGAAACGCCGACGGGCCCGCGCCGCCAATGGCGGTCGCGGGCCCGTGGGAACCGGTCCGGATCAGTCCAGGTAGTCGCGGAGCACCTGGGAGCGGGACGGGTGGCGCAGCTTGGACATGGTCTTCGACTCGATCTGGCGAATGCGCTCACGGGTGACCCCGTACACCTTGCCGATCTCGTCGAGGGTCTTCGGCTGGCCGTCGGTCAGGCCGAAACGCATCGAGACCACGCCTGCCTCGCGCTCACTGAGCGTGTCGAGGACGGAGTGCAGCTGCTCCTGGAGAAGCGTGAAGCTGACCGCGTCGGCCGGGACGACCGCCTCGGAGTCCTCGATCAGGTCGCCGAACTCGCTGTCGCCGTCCTCGCCCAGCGGGGTGTGGAGGGAGATCGGCTCGCGGCCGTACTTCTGGACCTCGATGACCTTCTCCGGGGTCATGTCGAGTTCCTTGGCCAGCTCCTCCGGGGTGGGCTCGCGGCCCAGGTCCTGGAGCATCTGGCGCTGGACGCGGGCCAGCTTGTTGATGACCTCGACCATGTGCACCGGGATACGGATGGTGCGGGCCTGGTCGGCCATCGCGCGGGTGATCGCCTGGCGGATCCACCACGTCGCGTACGTGGAGAACTTGAAGCCCTTGGTGTAGTCGAACTTCTCGACCGCGCGGATCAGACCCAGGTTGCCCTCCTGGATCAGGTCCAGGAAGAGCATGCCGCGACCGGTGTAGCGCTTGGCCAGTGAGACCACCAGACGGAGGTTGGCCTCCAGCAGGTGGTTCTTGGCCCAGCGGCCGTCCTCGGCGATGATCTCCAGCTCGCGTTTGAGCTTGGGGGCGAGCTTGTCCGCCTGGGCCAGCTTGTCCTCGGCGAACAGACCGGCCTCGATGCGCTTGGCGAGCTCCACCTCCTGCTCGGCGTTGAGGAGGGGGACCTTGCCGATCTGCTTCAGGTAGTCCTTGACCGGGTCGGCGGTGGCGCCGGCCGCGGCGACCTGCTGCGCGGGCGCGTCGTCCTCGTCGTCGTCGGAGAGCACGAAGCTCTCCGCCTCGGCCTCGGCGGCCGGGACGTCCTCGTCCTTGCCGGGCGCGACCTCCTCGAGGAGTTCCTCGCCCTCGACGAGCTCGTCGTCCTTCTTGGTCTTGGTCTCGGCGGCGGCCGTCTTCTTGGCCGTCGTCTTCTTGGCGGCGGTGGTCTTCTTGACCGCGGTCTTCTTCGCCACCGCCTTCTTGGCGGGCGCCACGCCCTCACCGGCCACGTCCGCCACCGCATCCGCCTCGCCGGCGGACGCGGGCGCCGCGGCGGCCTTGGCCGCCACGGTCTTCTTGACCGGCGCGGCCTTGGTCTCGACGGTCTTGGTGGCAGTACGCTTCGCCGGGCTCTTGGCTGCGACGCTCTTACGGGTGCGCTTGGGCGCCTCAGCGGCACTCACCATCAGCGTCACACCCTCCTCGTCGAGGACCTGGTTGAGGCTGCGCAGAACGTTCTTCCACTGGGTTGCCGGGATCTGGTCCGCTTCGAAGGCTCGGCGCACGTCGTCGCCGGCGATCTGACCCTGAGCCTTACCCCGCTCGATGAGCGCCATCAGAGACTCGGACTCGGCGATCTCCGGCGGGAGCGTACGGGATGTGCTGGCCGACACGAACAACCTCTCGGAACGATGGAAAACGACTACGGTGGAACCGCTCAGCAACTCAGCGTCATGTTCGTCGCGGATATTCCTCGCGCGGCCGCCACCTCTTACCTCATCGCGCTGCTCGCGAGAGCGTTACGCCCGACTCCACGTGGTCCGAGTCACACCCCGGAACGGCATCAACCAGTCGATAGCCGGACACTCGCCGTGAACGCGCAGGCCACATCCGTCCACCCGGCCGGGGCGGACGGCTCCGCCGCCGGGCCCGGAGGGTGTGGGCCGGCGGCGGAAATCGGTGCCGTCTCCGGTTCCTCCGGGCGATCAGTGCTCGCGCGGGGCGGGAACGACATGGTCGGGGGTCCCCGCGGGGCCAGGCTCGGTGTGCACGGCCAGCAGCTGGCGCATGACGGCCTCCGCCTCGGCACCGTCGGAGGCGGCCAGCGCCTCGACCACCCGCGCGTGGAGGGCGACGGAGTGATCGCCGGGGCGCTCGCAGCCGGTGACGGGGCCGCCGGAGACCTGGAGGGCGGCGGAGACGATGCCCGCCAGGTGCTCCAGCATGCGGTTCCCCGCGACCTGCAGCAACAGGGCGTGGAACTCCGCGTCGGCGCGGGAGAAGGTCAGCCCGTCGCCCTGGCCGACGGCGTGCGCCATGATCTCGGTCATGTCGGCCAGGCGCTGCTGGATGTCCTCACGGCCGTGGCCGGCGGCGAGGCGGGCGGCGAGCGGCTCGATCGTCCAGCGCAGCTCGAACAGCTCACGGCGCTGGTCGTCCCGCTGCGGACCGAAGGCCCGCCACTCGATGATGTCGGGGTCGAGCAGATTCCAGTCGGCGACGGGCCGGACCCGGGTGCCGACATTGGGCCGGGCACTGACCAGGCCCTTGGCCTCCAGTACACGCAGCGATTCGCGGACGACGGTACGGGAGACCTCGAAGCGCTGGCCGATCTCCTCCGGGACGAGCGGGCGGTCGGCACCCAGATCGCCGGAGACGATCATCTGGCCGAGCTGCTGGACGAGTTGGCCGTGGAGCCCGCGGCCACGGCTGCCGCCCGCCCGGCGGCCCACCCGGCCCATGTCGGCGTCACCGCCCTCCCAGGAGGGCGCGCCGCCCATCCGGTCCGGCGAGGAACCGGCCGAGACGTCGGCGTACGGATAGCGGTCGAGCTCGCCACCGCCGACGAGGCTGGGGTCGACGGAGCGGGCGGCGGTCATCATGGTGTGCGCAAGGGTACTCACGCATCATTTGTCGGCGATGAGACCCGGCACCTTGAGGGCTTTGCTGAAAAGCACACGAAAGGGTGAGCACTCATCACCTGATAATTGACGCTTTATCGGAAGGAAATGGGGTTTCTCCGGCGCAAGACCGTTGCCACATAGGCACACAACAGAGCGAAGAGCGACAAGACGAAGGAATACCGGACGGGTTGGGTCGCCAGCCGCACCGCGTCGATCGCCGGAGCCGTCGCCGCACGGCGCACCACCGGCGCCACCAGCAAGGGCACCGCCAGCACACCGGCCAGGCCCAGCGCGGTGGTGCGGAACACCCCGGCCGCCAGCACACCCGCCCAGCAGCACACCAGCGCCAGCACTCCCCACGTCACCGAGATACGCGCCAGCGCCGGCAGACCGGGCAGCCCGTGCCCGCCCAGGAAGTACGCCTCCACCGCTCCCGCCAGGGCCGCACCACCGGCGATCACCAGCGCCGCACCACCGTTGACGACGAGCTTGGCCAGCAGCAGGCGCAGTTGGCGCGGCACGGGCGCGTTGGCGGGCGCCAGTGCCGGGTACCGGAACTCCTGGCCGTACGAGAGCGCGCCGAGCAGCCCGCCCCCAAGGGCGGCCGGGGGAAGTGGCAGTGAACGCGCCCAGCCGGTCAGCAGCCGCAGGGAGACCGCGTGGTGCCCCGTGCGCAGCAGCACCAGGGTGGAGAGGGCGGACCCCAGCACGCCCGCCAGGGCGATCAGCCATGGGCCGCGGATGCCCGCGAGGCGCCGCAGTTCGTAGCGGACCGGACGGGCGGGCCCCGCGGGCGGGAGCGCCTCGCGCACCGGCGCCAGGCTGACCGTGCCGGGCGCGCGGTCGCCGCGCGGCGACTCCGGGACGCCGGTGTCGCCCACCTCGTCCGCGAGGCGGTGCAGCAGGATGCCGTGCCGGAAGGCGGTCTCCCCGATCCGGGCCGTGGTCGTCCCGTAGACGCAGATACGGCTGCCGCTCTCGTGGGTGATCTCGGTCTCGTCGTCGGTGAGGAGCAGCGCCAGGCGTTCGGCCTGCGGCGACTGCACGGCGACGTACGGCCGCAGCCGTCCGCGGCCGAACTCCACGGCGGACTGGTCGGCGACGAGCCGCCCCGCGTCGAGCGTGACGATGCGGTCCGCGAGACGTCCGGCCGTCCGGGGGTCGCTCACCGTGACGACGACCGTTCCGCCGCGCGCGGCATAGGTCTTCAGCAGCCCGTACAGCCAGGCGGTGTCGCGGGGCGACAAGTCCTGGGCGGGGTCGTCGAGCAGGAGGGCGGGAGGGTCGCCGAGCAGGGCGGCGGCGACGCCGAGGCGGCGGTCCATGCCGAGCGAGAACTCGCCGAGGCGCCGGTCCGCCGCGTCGCGCAGGCCCACGATCTCCAGGACCTGGTCGGCGCGTTCGGCGGGCGCGCCTGCCGCCGCGGCCAGCATGCGCAGGTGGCCGCGGGCGGTGCGGGAGGGATGTCCGGGGACGTCGCCGAGGAGCACGCCGACGACATTCGCCGGATGGGCGTGACGGTGCAGGGGCCGGCCGCCGAAAAGGGTGATGCCGCGGCCGGGTTCGAGTTCGAGCATCAGCCGCAGGGCGGTCGACTTGCCCGCGCCGCTGTCGCCGAGCAGGGCGGTGATCTCCCCGGGGCGGGCGTCAAAGGTGAGGTCGTCCACGGCGGGTGCTTCGTCGCCGCGGGACGCGCTGGTCAGTCCGATGGCCTGGATCACCCCTGCACGATAACGTGCGAAAGGTCCGAAATTTACACCTCTGGCCGCAACATGGGCGGATTGAGGATGGTGGCCCCACCCGCACGGAACAACTGTGCGGGCCGACCGCCCTGACGGGTCGTCGTACCGCCGGTGGGGACGAGGAATCCGACCGTGCCCGTCACCTTGCGGTGGAAGTTGCGGGGATCGAGGACGACACCCCACACGACCTCGTAGACCCGGCGCAGTTCACCGACGGTGAACTCGGGCGGGCAGAAGGCGGTGGCCAGCGCGGAGTACTCGAGCTTGGAGCGGGCGCGTTCGACACCGTCTCCCAGGATCCGCGCGTGGTCGAAGGCGAGGGCACCGTCCTCGCCATTGCGCAGCAACTCCCCCACCGGGGCCCAGCGGGCGCTGCGCGCGTCGCCGCCGGCGCGGGGGGCGGGCAGGTCGGGGGCGAGCACCAGGTGCGCGACGCTCACCACCCGCATGCGGGGGTCGCGCTGGGGATCGCCGTACGTGGCCAGCTGCTCCAGATGCACCCCCTTGCCGGCGCGGAGCCCGGTCTCCTCCTCCAGTTCACGGGCGGCGGCCTCGGCCAGGTCCTCGTCGCCGCGCACAAAGCCGCCGGGCAGCGCCCACCGGCCCTGGTACGGCGGCTCGCCGCGACGGACCGCGAGCGCGCACAGGGCGTTGCTGCGCACCGTGAGCACGACGAGGTCGACGGTGACGGCGAACGGCGGGAAAGCTGACGGGTCGTAGGGCGGCATGTCCGCGATCATAGTCGTCTTCTTGACGATAAGCAGCAGGTTGGAAGGATGACGGGTCCCGCTCTCGGCCGGTTGTTCGACGTGGTGGAGGAGCGGGCGAAGCGGCCGGGACCACGTCGGGCCGAGCGGCGCGGCGGGGTGCCCGGCACGGCTCAGGAACCGAGCTGAAGGCCGGCCGCGGCGTCCTCGACCACGGCCGTCCCGAACCGGCCGACCCGGACCGCGAACGGCTCGCCGGCGACCGTCAGCCCGGCGAGCCGCAGTTCGCCGAGGGGCGCGCAGCCCACGGGACGGACGGCGACGACGCGCTCGGGGACGTCCGGGCGGATACCGGCGAGGGAGGTAAGCAGCTGCACCGCCCCCGCGGCCGCCACCGCGGCGGGACGGGAAGCGGTCGGATGCGGGGCGGGGACGCGCCCGGGGGCACGCTGCTCGCCCGCGTACATCTCGGGCAGCCGGTGGCCGAAGACGGCGGCCGCGTCGAGCACGCCGCGCAGCAGGGCGGCGGCCTCCCGCTCGTAGCCGTGCGCGGCCAGGCCTGCGACCGCGACGGCGGTCTCGTGGACGCGCACGGCTCCTCCGCGGTGCCCGAAGGGGTTGTGGCCGGGCGCGGCGGCCGACAGTGTGCGCAGCCCCCAGCCCGAGTCGAGCTCCGGCGCCGCGAGCAGGCGGGCGAGCTGCTCGGTCTGCGCCTTGTCCAGCAGTCCGGGGGCGGCCTCACCGCCGCCGGCCAGTCCGGTGTCCAGCAGGTGCGCCGCCGCCGAGCCGAGATGCGGCACCGGTCTGCCGTCCGGGGTGAGGGCGGCGGCGGGCCGGCCCCCGGCCCGGTCGTCCAGCCAGAAGTCCTCGCGGAAGCGGCGGCGCAACGCCTCCGCCCGCTCGCGCCACTCCTCGGCACCCGGGCGCCCGTAGGCCTCCAGCAGGTCCGCGCCGTGCAGCATGGCGCGGTGCGCGTGCGCCTGCACGTCGCAGCGCAGGGGACCGCCGGGCGCGGGGTCGGGCATGTACCCGCCGGAGGTCAGGGACGAGCGCAGCCACCGCAGGGAGCGCTCCGCCGCGGGCAGCAACTGCTCGGCCTCCCGTTCGTACATCCCCCAGCGGCGCGCCTCGGCGAGCACGGTGACGAAGAGCAGCCCGGCCTCCACACCCGAGGACGTGGGGGGCAGGTGCGGCCCGGCGTGCCGCAGCGGACCGGGCACCTGGCCGGTCTCCGGGTCCTGCCGGCGGGCCAGGGTGCGCAGGGTCCCGGCGGCCAGCCGCGTGCCGAGCGGCAGCAGCATGCGCGCCGCCCACACCGCGTCGGCCGGGGCCAGACCGAGCCGCCACGGTGCCCCGGCCGCCACATGGGCGTCGAGCGGATGCCCGGGCTCCCTCAGCAGCAGCGCCCGCAGGTCGTCGAGGGCGGTGCCGAGCAGCGCCGCCGCACCGCTGTCCTCGCTCTCGATGTACGCCGCGGACCACGGCACGGCGGGCGGTCCGGACGCCGGTCCCGACGGCTGCGCCCCGGCGGGCTCCAGGACCACCCGCAGCTCGATTGTGCGGGACGCCCCCGGCGGCAGCACCAGGTCCCAGCTCAGCAGGCCGGCCGAGGCCATGGCGTTGTCGGGCCCCGGCTCGGCGACGACCCGGACCCGTCCCCCCTCGCCGGCCCACAGCAGCCCCGCGTCGCAGACGCTGGCAGGCAGTTCGGGACCGGACGCCCCCGAGGCGATCGCCGGCAGCTCCGCGAGATCGCACGCGAGGGACACCTCGCACGGGATGCGCACCTCGCGCGGCCCGGTGTTGTGGACCGTGATGCGCTCGGTACCGCCCGCGGAGCGCAGGCGCTCCACGGTCAGGGCAGGGTCGGGGGCGGTGTCACCGGGCACCCGCGCGACCGCGGTGAACCGCGCTTCCCCGGCCGCCACTGGCAGACCCTGCACCGGCACCGGCACCGCCCCCGCGAGCCGGAACTCGCAGCGGGCCAGCACACGCCGCCCGGCCTGGTAGAAGCCGTCCAGGCCCTCGCCGCGCAGCTGCCCGTCCCGGCCCGAGACCGCGAGCGAGGGGGCCGCGACGGAGATCACCGCGTCGTGCACCGCCTGCGGCGCCCGCTCGGCGCGGGAGGACGACCGATGGGCCGGATGCGGGGCCATGCCATCTCCTCGTCGGCTCGGGCGGGCCGTGCCGCCGCTACCCGGTGAACGCCCGTGTGGGCACTCGGGTCACGCGCCGTCTACCGTTTCTGATCGGGAAATCGTTCGTATCAGCGGAAAGAGAGCCATGGCCGTCTACCGCCAGCCAGGGACCGTCATCACCGACCGCACCTTCCAGGTACCGCTCGACCACGCGGAGCCACGTGGCGAGCAGATCGAGGTGTACGCCCGCGAGGTCGTGGCGGTCGGCAAGGAACGGGAGCCATTGCCCTGGTTGTTGTTCCTTCAGGGCGGCCCGGGGGGCAGGTCGCCGCGGCCGCTGGGCCGCGACGGCTGGCTCACCCGGGCGCTGGACGACTACCGGGTGCTCCTTCTCGACCAGCGCGGCACCGGCCGTTCGACCCCCGCCAACCGGCAGACCCTGCCGTTGCGCGGCGACGCCGCCGCCCAGGCCCGGTATCTGGAGCACTTCCGCGCCGACTCGATCGTGCGGGACTGCGAGCTGATCCGCCGTGAACTGCTCGGCCAGAGCGTGCAGTGGAGCCTGCTGGGGCAGAGCTTCGGCGGCTTCTGCACGCTGACGTATCTCTCCGTCGCCCCCGAGGGGATTCGCGAGGCGTTCGTGACGGGCGGTCTCGCGGGTCTGCGCAGCAGCGCCGACGACGTCTACCGGGCGGCCTACCCCCGGGTGGAGCGCAAGGTGGAGGGGCACTACGCGCGTTACCCGGAGGACGCGGAGACGGTCCGCGCCCTGGCGCGGCACCTTCGGGAGCACGAGGTGACGCTGCCGGGCGGCGGGCTGCTGACTGCCGAGGCGCTCCAGTCCCTCGGCCTGATGCTGGGCACGGGCACCGGCTCGCACACGCTGCACTATCTGCTGGAGGACGCGTTCCTGCCGGGCACCGGCCGTCCGCAGCTGTCCGACTCCTTCCTGGCCGAGGCGCAGGGCCATCTGTCCTTCGCGGGCAATCCGCTCTACGCGGTGCTGCACGAGTCGATCTACGGCCAGCGCTCCGTGTCGCCGCGGGGCACCGGCTGGGCGGCCGAGTCCGTGCGCGGCGAGTTCCCGCAGTTCGACGTGGACAAGCGGCTGGCGGACGACGCGCCGGTGCTGCTGACCGGGGAGATGATCTACCCCTGGATGTTCTCCGCCGACCCGGCGCTCGCCCCGCTGGCCGACACCGCCGAGCTGCTGGCCCGGCGGGAGGACTGGCCCGACCTGTACGACCCGCGCCAACTGGCGGTGAACGAGGTGCCGGTGGCCGCGGCGGTGTACCACGACGACATGTACGTCGACACGGCCGACTCGCTGGCGACCGCGCGGTCGGTGCGCGGCCTGCGGACGTGGGTCACCGACGAGTACGAGCACGACGGGCTCCGGGTGAGCGGCGGCCGGGTCCTCGACCGGCTGATCCGGCTGGCCCGCGGCGAGCTGTGAGAAGGGCGGCGCGGCGGGCCTGCCCGGCGCGCCGCCGGCGCAGGTAGCGGCGCAGCGGCTCGGGTGAGATCCCGTTGTTGACCGCCGCGTTGAGCAGCCGGGCAAAGGTGTAGTCGGGGGCGAGGTCCAGTGCGCGGCCGAAAGCGACGCGCGCGGTGGCCTCGTCCCCGGCGGCCCAGGCGACCCAGCCGGCCAGTGTCAGCGGTGCGGCGGCGTGCTCGTGGTAGGGCTCGACGCAGCGGCGGGCGAGTGCCCGCCACAGGCGCAGGGCGGGGTCGGTGTGCGGCGGGTCCATCCACTCCGCGGCCCGGTCGCGGGTGTCGCGGTCCTGCAGGCCGAGGATCATCGCGGCGGCCTCGTCGTCGCCCAGCAGGCCGTCGTCCCGCCGGTCGCCGATCGGTCCGTCGTCCTCGGGGTCGGCGACCCTGAACCGGTCCAGTGCCGCTTTGAGCAGCCGCAGCGTCGTACGCCGCACCTCGTCGGAGTCGTCGCGCTCCAGCATGCGCGGCACCAGTCCGGCGGCAGCCGCGTCCAGCGCCTCCTCCCGCGCGAGGGCTGCCGTCGATCCGCCCGGGGGCGGGGTGAAGCGGTCCTCGATCTCCTTGCGCGAGCCGCGCACCCGGATGCCCGCGTAGGCGGCCGCGGCCGCCATCACCGAGTCGCCGGAGGGCGGGACCGCCGCGCCTTCGGGAGGTCCGCACTCGCTTTCCGGGCAGGAGTACGACCACCAGCGCCCGGCGGACACGCACAGCGCCTCCACCACGGGCACGTCGAGACGGCCGCAGGCCACGCGCAGTCCCTGGGCCAGTGGCCGGAGCCGTTCCATGACCTGCCCGGGGGCCTCCCCCTCGGCAGGGTCCTGGACGAGGAAGAGCACGATGGCGTCGGGGTGGGCGCCGCGCTGGGCACTGCCGGTGACGAGGCAGTCGGCCAATTGCGCCGCCGCGTCGGGCCACTCGTCGGGGTTGCGGGGGATGCCCAGCCGGGCGCGGCCGCCGAAGCGGCCCCGTTCTCCGTGGAGGGCGATCAACAGGACACTGTCGTCCGGCGAGAAATGTGGCTAGGGGTTGTGGTTACTGACTGGAGTGTCGCCTGATCAGGGGCACGGTTTGCGGTCTGTGAGTTCACCGACGAGCCGAA
>NZ_JBIVLI010000036.1:0-86069 GCF_044751205.1 Streptomyces sp. NPDC088732 | reverse complement strand
TCCCGGACGACGACTGCTGCCTGGGCGACGTTGTCGAGTGCGGCGAGTGCGGTTTCGATTTCGCCGGGTTCGATGCGGAAGCCGCGGATTTTGACCTGGTCGTCGGTGCGGCCGACGAAGAGGAGTTCGCCGTCGTCGTTCCAGCGGACGAGGTCGCCGGTGCGGTACATGCGGGTGCCGGGGGGGCCGTAGGGGTTGGCGGGGAAGCGTTCGGCGGTGAGGGCGGGGCGGTTGAGGTAGCCGCGGGCGAGGCCGGTTCCGGCGATGTAGAGCTCTCCGGGTATCCCGGTCGGGACGGGTTGGAGGCCGTTGTCCAGGACGTACACCTGGGTGCCGTCCATGGGGCCGCCGATCGGTACCGTGTCGGTGGCCTCCGCGGGTGACCGCAGTGGATGGCAGGTGGCGAAGGTCGTCGTCTCCGTTGGACCGTATCCATCGGTGACCACGATGCCCGGGCAGGCCTCCAGGACCCGTCGTGCCATCGCGGGCGGTACCAAATCGCCGCCTGTCCACACCTCGCGCACGCCGGCGAAGGATGCCGGGGACTCCTGCGCCAGCAGGCGGAACAGACCTGCGGTCAGCCACAGTGCCGACACTCCGTGATCGGTGATCGTCTTCTCGAGTGCGGTGGCGTCGAGGTCGCCGGGCGGGGCGATGACGATGGTTCCGCCGGAGAGGAGAGGTGTCCAGATCTCGTAGGTGGAGGCGTCGAACGCGTGGGGGGAGTGCATCAGTACGCGGCGGTGTGCGTCGGTGTCGAAGCGCCGGTCCCCGGCGAGGGTGACCACGTTGGTGTGGGTGACGGCGACGCCCTTCGGGACGCCGGTCGATCCGGAGGTGTACATCACGTAGGCGAGCTGCCCGGGGTGTCCTGCCGGTGCCGGGTCGTGGGAGGGCATGTCCTGCGGTTCCGCGGTGTCGTCGACCACCACCACTCGTGCGGTGTGGTCGAACGTCACGTGCCGGGAGGCCCGGTCGGTCAGCAGTACCGAGGCCCCCGTGTCGGCCATCACCGCCCGCAGACGCTCGGCCGGGGACCTTCCGTCCAGCGGTACGTAGGTCCCGCCGGCCTTCAGCACCGCCAGTGTCGACACCACCAGGTCGACCGACCGCTCCTGAAGGACGGCCACCGGGTCCTCGGTGCCGATCCCGGACCTGATCAGCAGGTGCGCCAGCCGGTTCGCGCGTGCGTTGAGCTCCGCGTAGCTCAGCTCCTGCCCCTGGAAGACCACCGCGGTCGCCTCAGGACTCCGCACCACCTGCGCCTCGAACAACCCGGGGAGCAGGGCGGTCTCGTCGGCCGAAGTCGTCGCGCCGGCCGCCCGAACGGACAGAAGACGCGTTCGGTCGTCGGCGTCGAGGAGGTCGATTCGACCGATCGGTGTGTGGGGGTCGGCCGACGCGATCGATTCCAGGATCCGCAGGAAGCGTTTGTGATGGGAGGCCACTTCCGACTCGTCGTAGAGGTCCGAGTCGGCGTCGAGAATGACCGTCAGACCCTGCCCGTCGGATCGTTCCAGAACGGTGAGCGCAAGTCCGTCGACGGGGCCGTTGGAGATGTTGTGGGCGGTGACGGAGTGCGTTCCGAACCGCAGGTCGTAGTCGAACGGCATGATGTTGACGGACAGGCCGAACACACCTGCCCCATTGTCGACGAGTTTCAGGTCGCGGCGTATGTCCTCGTACCGGTATCGCTGGTGGCGCAGCGCCTGCCGGACCTCCTGCGAAACTGCCCGGGTGAGCTCGGACAGCGATGTCCCCGGGTCGATGGAGAATCGCAGCGGCACCTGGTTGGACGTCACCGCGGGAATGTTCCGCACGGCGGCCGGCTTGGCCGCGACCACCATGCCCAGGGTCAGATCGCCGGCCGCTGTCATCCGGTGCAGATACGCGGCGGCGGCGCCGATCGCCAGCGCCGACCAACTCGTGCGGGCCTGGCGTGCGCTGTCGCGCAGGGAGTCGAGGGTGTGCTGCGACACCTGTGCCGTGCTGCGCAGACGCCCTCGCGAGGACCCCCGCTCCGATCGCATGGCCAGGGTCGCGACGCTGGGCATACCCGCCAACCGGTCGCGCCAGAAATCGCGATCACGCCGGAATCGCTCCGAACCGCGGTAGGACGCGTCGTCCTCCAAGAGCGTGTGAAGCCGTCCGAACGCATTCTCCGGGTTCGGCGCATCTTCGGAGAGTGCGGTGTACTCCTCGGCCAGGCGGCGAAGAAACGCTGCTCCGCTGAAGCCGTCGATCAGAATGTGGTGGTAGCGGTAGTAGAGGAAGAACCGGTCGTCCGCTGCCTTGAGCAGCGCCATCCGCCACAAGTCGTGCTTGATGAGATCCACGGGAGTGGACGTGTCGGTCCGCATCCAATCCCAGGCGGCCGCCACCGGATCCTCTTCGTCGCTGAAGTCCAGTACGTCCAGGACGAATTCGCTCCCGTCCTCGAGCCACTGGTAGGGCCCGTCAGCGTTTTCTCCCAGCCGGACACGCAGGGTGTCGACGTCGGCCACGGACCGGCGGAGAGCGGTCCGGAGCAGGTCGGAATGCATCTGACCCTGAATTTCCACGCATTCGCTGATGTTGTAGGCGAACCCGGTCGGGTCCAGTTGGTGCGCGAACCAAATACCGGTCTGCGGTAGGGACAGCGGCCAGGAACCGTTACGCGAGAAAGACATCGTCATCAACTTTCGAGGAAGAGCTGCTGAGGAGGCGAGTGCGTGAGGCCCACGGTGCCGCCGGCGGTTGGCTCACCTGAATGCCTGCGCCTGGTGTGGCCGGTGGGGTGTGAGAAGGGGCGGTGCGAGGACCGCTGGTGCTACGGCCGGAGAGGCTCGCCGGATCTCATGCGGCGAACCTCTCCGGTCACGGGTCCTAGCAGGGAATGCGGGAGGAGATCTCCTCGGCCAGGACGGCCGAGTGGGGTATGAAATAGAAGTGGTCTCCTGGGAACCTGAGGATCTCGAAATCGCTTTCGGTAACCTGGTTCCAGGTGCACAGTTCTGTCGGTGTGCAGCCCGGATCCATGTCGCCGCCGAACGCGCTGACCGGTGCTCGCAGCGGCACGAGCCGGGACGGACGGTAGGTGTCCAGCAGGCCGAGGTCGCTCCGCAGGGACGGCAGCAGCAGGTCGCGCAGTTCCGGGTCGGCGTAGACCTCAGCTGTCGGACCGCCCAGCTCGGCCGCCCACGCCGCCAAGGCCTCGTCGTCCGCCAGGTGTCCGGTGCCGAGCGGGCCTCCGGCGGGGGCAGGGCGGCCCGAGACGAAGAGCCTGACCAGCGCGTTCGGTTTCCATTCCTCGATCCGCCGAGCCACCTCGTAGGCGACGGCGGAGCCCATGCTGTGGCCGAACACCGCCACCGGCAGATCGAGGTATTGCAGCAGCTGTTCGGCGATGTCCTCCGCGAGATCCTCAAGGCTCGTGGGGAAGGGATCATCCAGCCGTTCCTGGCGGCCGGGGTACCGGACGGCGAGCATCTCGATGGTGGGTGCCAATGATCGGGGCCAGCCGTGGAACACGCCCGCAGTGCCGCCCGCGTGAGGCAGGCAGAGCAAGCGGGCGACGGGGCGCCTGACCGGATATCTGCGGAACCACGGGTCGCTGCTGTCGACGACCGGCTGCCACGGCGTGCCGGCAGGAATGCCTGCGCCCGGCGGATCGGAGACCGGCAGGTAGGGCGCGGTCATCCCACGCCCTCTATCAGACTCTTGGGTCGCAGGTCGGTCCAGTTGGCTTCGATGTAGTCCAGGCAGGACTGCTTGGTGTCCGCCGGGTGTACCACCGTCCAGCCCGCGGGAACCTCGGCGAACTCGGGCCACAAGGAATGCTGGTTCTCGTCGTTGACCAGGACCAGAAAGGTTCCGTCAGCGTTGTCGAATGGGTTGCTCATGATGACTGGCTCCTCGGTCACCTGATGGGGGTTGTGTGCACACGGACGCGGAGAGGTGCGGACCGCGGCAGTCGACATCGGTGATTCGACTGCCGAAATCCCGAGTTGATGTCTTGATCGACAGTTCGCGCACGTCTCCGCCCGGACTTGCGATCGCGGGGCAAGCGGTTCCGTAGCCGCGACTATCAGACCGCGAGGGGCGCGAACCCAAAAGTCCCGAAGAGGCGTTACTTGACAGCGCCGGCTGTCTCGGATCCAGCCGGATCACTCTTCTGCTGCGCTCTTGGCCCGGGGGCAAGCAGGGCAGGGTCCATGGATCGCTGCGTGACCTGTGCTCCGTGAACCGGTCCCATCAGGGCCGGGACCGAGCGTGCGTGTGTGCCCGTCCCGCGGCTCGGACGGGTGCGAACGTACGAGGGCGGACCGAACGGCCGGCGCGGGCGCCTGACGCGCCGACAGCCGGGCTGCGGGGCGGCGAGATGATCCGGTTCCTTCCTCCGGGAGAGGCTGAGCAGTGTCAAGAAGGAGTGCTGCGCCGCACCCGCTGCGGCGCGGACGGCGACTGCGCCGGATCGGAAGCGCATCCCGGGAGTGCCGCGCCGTGCATGTGGGCCCCTAGTGCGACACCCAGCTGGAAGCGGTTGTCGACGCCGAGGCGGTTCATCATGCCTCGCAGGATGTTGGTCACCGTGCGGGGGCTGATCGCGAGTTCTTCTGCCGCGCTGGCATCGGTGTGCCCGGCGAGCAGGAGGAGGACGAGCCTGCGCTGCCGTTCGTCGAGAAGAAGGCGGGGCGTTGACGACTTCCCTGACCGATTGACGGCACGAGGAGTCGAATACGGGTGCAACGTGCCCATTGTCAAGCCTCCGATGCCTCTCGATCTGCCGCGACCCCGTCGGTGCTGTCGACGCCGCCGGCTTCCCGCCGTCAGGTCGCGTGCACGAGCCTTGCAGGGGACGATCTGCGGTAGATGGCAGCCGGATCAACGCCGAATGCGCACGTCCGGTCCTGCTCCGGGTCCGGGGCGGCAGCGGATTCTGCTGAATCCGGAAAACTCAGTGGCGACCGGGGTGTGCTGCTCTGCTTGAATCTGCTGTGGCGGATGCCTCGTCCGGCTGTGTGGACGACAGAGCCGGGGCCGTCGGTCGTCTTGGACCACAGGTGTGAGGGTGGGGGCCGGCACGAGCGATCCGGGCGCTTCCGCTCTGGCGGGTCGAACAGCACATCGCATGACAACTCGTGGAAGGACGCTTGAGGGAGACATGGCGTCGCGCATCGTCATTGTGTCGGACTGTAGTGACGTCGCTTTCGTGGAGATGCGTCTGGTCATCCAGAAGGCCGCGGAGGCGATCGATCCCGGAGTCGATGTGAGAATCGAGCCGCTGGTCATCGCTCAGCCCTTCTCGGAGATCAACGCGGCCTTCCTGGTGCGGCTGGTGGCGGAGAGTGCTGCTGAGGGAACTGTGATCATGTGTGTGCTCAACAGCGCACCCGTCAGATCGGAGCGGCTCGTGGGTCGCACCGAGCGAGGCGGTCTGATCTTCGTGGGGGCCAACACGGGCGCTCTGGGATGGCTGGCCGCGGACTTCGGTGTGGCGGAGTGCTTCCAGATGGCGGATCCCGGATTCGTCCCGTTCGGCGGCAAGGCGGTCCACGCGCCAGTGGTGGGGGCTCTCGCAGCCGGCCGGCGCCCTGCCGAGGTGGGCGAGCCGTTCTCCGTGGACGCCGTGCGACGCCTTCCGCTGTCACAGGGCCTTGTGGTCCATGTCGACAACTTCGGGAACGCAAAGTTCGCCTTCGATCCCGCCGGTGTGCAGGAGGGCGATCATGTGACGGTCTCATGTTGCGATCACACATTTGAGGCCGTCTACGGGGAGCGCATGATGGATCATCAGGAAGGTGTGTGGGTGGTCTATCCCGGCAGTTCCTTCGGACTGCACGAGCTCGGCCAGGTTCGCTCCAGGGGCATGCTGGACCTCGACTGCGGTGTGGGATGCGTCCTGGACGTGCACCACTGACCCACCTGCTGTTGAGCTTGGCGAAATCTATGGCAGGGGCACGTCAATAGTGCATGGTGCTGGGGCGAGGGCAGCGCGGGGGAAGGGTGTGTGCCACGTTGGACAGGTATGAGGATCCGTCAGCCACGGTGCGGGACTTTTTCGAGCGCAAGGCCTCCGGTTACGACGAGAACTGGCGGGGCGCCCACGGACGGCTCGTGGATGCCTTGCAGTGGGCGGCCTTGGAACTGTCCGTCTTCTCCCGCCTGCCTCCGGGATTCCGGTTCCTGGATGTCGGGGGCGGGGCCGGGCGGTGGACTCACCGGATCGCCACCCAGTACCCGGCCAGCAGCGGCATGCTGTACGACCTGACAGCCGGGATGATCGACCAGGCCAAGGACAGGGCCGTCCGTCATGGTTACGACCATCGGGTCGTGCATCTGTGCGCTGATGTTCACGACGCGGCGGTCCTCCTGGAAGGGCAGACCTTCGACCTCGTCTTCAACAGCCACCATCTGCTCGGCTTCGTTCCCGACCCCGGTTCGGTGATCGCGTCGCTCGCGCGACTGCTCTCGGTCGACGGGCTGATGGTGTCGTTCCTGCCCAGCCGCTGGCACGCGGCGTTCGAGGAGCTGGCACTGGGAGCGACCGAACAGATCGAACGGAGCCTCGAAGGCCGGCACTGGCCAACCAACCCAGCGCCGTACTGTCACCTGTTCACCCCCGGGGAGATTCGCGCCACGCACGCAGCGGCGAATCTCAATGTCGATCTGCTGACCGGGTTCCCCAGCCTCATCTACCCGGACGTCGGTGCAGGTCCGGGCTCGAAGTCGGAACGGCTGCTGCAGAACGAAGAATTGTTCCAGCGCGTCCTCGCAATGGAGAAGGAGATGCTCATCGATCCCGACTCGGGAGGCCGGGGAGCCAATCTCTTCGTGGTGGCCTCACATGCCAGACCCGATCTCCGGTGAGTGCGGTGTGCCGGGTCGCACACCGGGCGCCGGCCCCACCGGCAGGCCGAGGTCGGGTACGGGAGCGAAGCCGCGCGACGACCCCCGGGGCCGCCGAGGTGAGATGTGCCGAGGCGCGGTCGGGGCTCCGGCACACCGCCTGTACCCCTGCGCCGGCCGGCCCGGTGTCGTGGGAGTGATCATCACGCCCCGTCCCGTCGAGCGTGACGCCGCTCCGTACGGTCCCGGTCTCACGGACGGTTGCCGGTCTTGCCGCCGGACAGGGTGGTGGGCACGGAGGACGGCTCCGGCGAGAGCGGCAGGCTCGAGACGAGTTCATCGGCGCGGGTGAGGCACTCGTCGGCGGCGGACTCCTGGCCGAGAGTCCGGAGTGTCTGGCCCAGCACCCTCAGTGCCTGACCGAGCTGGTGCGTGTCGGCCATGTCCTCGTACAGCTCGACCGAGAGCCTGGCTTGCTCGGCGGCCCGGTCGTACAGTTGCATGGCCGCCAGTGACTCCGCCAGCCGCAGCCGGGTGTGGCTTTCGCGAACCCGCAGGCCACCAGCGGTGCACAGGGCGAGGCAATTCTCGAACCAGGTCACCGCCGATTCGTACGAGCCGAGACGGTGGTGGGCCAGACCCAGCACGTAATGGACGTAGGCGGTACCGGCGGCGTTGCTCTGCGGGACCAGTTCGGCGAGCACTCGCCGGCAGATCTGTTCGGCCTCGCCCGGCTCGCCCATGTGCACCTTCAGCAGCGCGACATTCACGGTGGTGATCAGCTCTCCCCGTGCGTGGCCGAGCCGCCGCGCCAACTCGATGGCTCTGTCGTAGCACTCGATGGCGCCTTGGAAGTCTCCCCGGTTCTGTTTGGCGAGTCCGAGGTCGTTGAGTGCCTGGCGCATGATGACAGGGTCGTCGGAGTCGTCGCACATCCTGACCGCCTCGGACGCCCGCTGTTCCGCTCGGACGTAGCGGCCCATGGCCAGGTCCACACCGGCGTACAGGAAATGGACCCTGCCCATGGCCCGCAGGTCCCGTGACTGCGTCACGGCCGCCTGTAGGACGTCGAGGGCGTCCTGGAAGAAGGAGTAATTGAGCGTTTGCCACTGTGCACCGAGGACGATCAGCAGGTCGACGCAGGAGCGCAGCCGCGACAACGCATCCTGCGGCGGCCCGTCCCACAGTGCCCCGCCCGCCGAGGCCGTTTCCATTCGGGCCAGTTGCCGCACCAGGCCGAGCGCGCACTCGCCCTCCTCCGCGGCCCAGCCACGGGCCTCTGCGGCGTTCGCGAATCGCCGGCCCACGGATCGAGTCGGGCTGAGCGCGCTCTCCATGGGGTCCGCGACCACCTGGGCGAAGGCGTTCTTCGCAGAAGCGAGGAGGAAATCCAGCAGCCGCGTGACCGCCTGCCGCTGCTCCTCCGGGTGGGTCTTGCGGCGTGCGAAGTCACGCAGCAGCGCGTGGAACCGGTAGCGTCCGGGGGCTGGTGACTCCAGCATGGCCTGGTCGACGAGGGCGTCGAGCAGTACCTCCGCGTCGTTCTCCGCCATGTCCATCAGCGCCGCTGCGCACGTCAGCGAGAGCGAGGGACTGTCCACGGTCGCTGCCCTGCGCAGCGCCTTTGCCTGGTCCTCGGGCAGATGCCGGTAGGTGAGGTCGAAGACGGTGGAGAGGGTCATGCTTCCCGACCGGAGTTCCTCGATGCGTTTGAACTCGTCGGAGAGGCGATTGCTGAGCGAACGCAGTGACCAGTGGGGCCGGGCGGCCAGCCGGGCGGCGACGATCCGAATGGCGAGCGGCAGCATCGCGCACGACTCGATCATCTCCAGGGCCGCCGTGCGCTCGGCTTCGACGCGTTCGGCACCAAGCGTCCGCTTCAGCAGGTCCAGGGCCTCGGAGGGGTAGAAGGCGGGCACTTCCACGTGCAGGGCCGCCAAGCCCGCGAGCCGGGTGCGGGTGGTGATGAGCACGCCGCACTCCGCCGAACCGGGGAGCAGGGGACGGACCTGCTCGACGTCGACCGCGTCATCCAGGACCAGCAGCACACGACGTCCGTTCAGCACCGTCCGTAGCAGCGCGGTGCGTGCCTCCAAGGTCGCCGGGACGTCGTCCGGACAGTAGCCGAGGGACACGATGAAACCCGCCAGTACGTCGTCCGGCCGTACGGGACCGCCGTCGCCGGCCCGCAGGTTGGCGTAGAGCTGGCCGTCGGGGTACGAGCTTCGGATGGTGTGGGCGACATGTACCGCAAGGGCGGACTTCCCTACACCCGCCATGCCCAGCAGCACGCTCACGGGCAAGGCGGACCGCTGCGGCGAGTTCAGCAAGGAGGCGATCGTCAGGGTGAGATGGGATCGACCGGTGAAGTCTATGAGGTCGGGCGGAAGCTGGGCCGGATGATGGCTTGGGAGGTCCTCGCGGCCCGGTGGGGTGGACGTCGGCTCGTCCGCCGTCGGAGAAGGCTCGGCGGCGGCCGGGGATGCGTGCTCGACCGTGTTTGCGATGACATGGGGCTTGCGTGAGGGCGCCGCATCCAGCAGTTCCTCGCATCCCGCCAGTACGCGCTGGTGCAACGCGTGCAGTTCGGGCCCGGGCTCCACACCCAGTTCGCCGACCAGCACATCGCGAGCCCTGCGGTAGGTGTCGAGCGCCTCGGCTCTCCGCCCGGACTGGTACTGCGCGTGCATGAGCAGCGTGTACAGCCGTTCCCGAAGCGGATAGCGGTCGATCAACCCCGGTAGCTCCGACAGGTAACGGATGCCGTGGCCGAGCGCGAGACCGGTCTCCATCAGCTCCTCCTGCAGAACGAGGCGGACTTCGTTCAGCCTGTCGCGCTGCAGAGTTGCGAACGGGCCGGGAATCGCGGCCAGGGGCTCACCACGCCATAGCGCGAGCGCCGCCTCCAGACGATCGTAGGCCCCTTCGAGGTCGTCGACCCGGCGGGCGTGATAGGCGCTGCGCGCCAAGTGTTCGGCGTCCAGAAAGTCGACGTAGTCGCCGTCCAGAACCAGTCGGTAACCGTCTCCCACCGAGACCAGCGTGCTGGGGAACCTGCTGTCTTCCTCGAGTATCTTGCGCAGGCGCCAGGCATAAGTGCGCAGCGTTCTCCTCGCCGAGGCCGGCTCGTTGTCGCCCCAGAGCGCTTCGATGAGGTTTCCGGCGGTGGCGGTCCTGCCCTCACGCATGAGCAGGGCGACGAAAAGAGATTGCTGCTGTGGGCTGCCGAGATCGACCTGTGTTCCGTTCCGGTGCAGTTGAAGGAGCCCGAGGATGGAAACCCGAAGGTTTGGCACGCTTCGTCCTTACTGCGATGGGGACTTGGCTTGGAGAACGTATAACCGGAGCCGTCTAGCGGTGGTCAGAGTAACGGATCGGACTCGTCGGCGACGCGTGAACCTTGACCCACTTTCGGTGGATGAAAGTTGACCCCCGCTGTGTCCCGTGATGTTGGTCATTCCCTGGTGTCGGCAGCGGATACCCGCCGAGGTCGCGGCCGTGCATGCAAGAGCGGTCGCTCGTGGGCGAGTTGCTTGTGGTGCGGTGGACGAGGCGGGTCGTGCCGGTCCCAGGTGGCCCGGGGATCGGGACCGGTGAGGATCCGATGGCAGGCCCGTCCGCGGGCATGGCGGGCGGCCTCGACGCCGTCGTAGGTCACCAGGACCCGGTCCAGCTCGGCGGCCACGGCGATGTGGCGGCCGACTGCCGTCCACGCCGGTCGCCACTCCTCCCGGCCCGACTCGACGACCCGAACCTCCTGAAGGGGATTCCCTCTCAAGCGCCGCCACCGGTCCCTTTTCGCCTGTCGGCGACACGGACTCGCGGCCGAATCGCGAAGGCGGCCAGTAGGCGCGGCCTCACATCAGGAGGGTGAGACGTCATGTCATCCATCGGAAGGGTCTGCCCCGCCCGGTTGCCTACCTCTGGTGGCCGCTGGACGTGTGCCTGAGCGACCACTCCGCTGACGTGGGCGATCACGGGATGCCGGCTGTGCAACGCGATGCCCTGGGGGTACGGGAACGTCGCGGAGGTGGAAACCGTCTGTCGAGAGGAGCTGACCGGGCCTTGGGCGCTCGTTCAGACAAGCGGCCGACGGCGGGCGGGACAGAGGCCCGACTTGACGACGACCGGGGCCGTTGGTGCGGCAGATTTCCGGACGGTGGGACCGGGTGTGATCGCCTCAGGTACGGCCCCACTGCTCCTGCGCCAGGTGCAGGTGCGGTGCCTGCGTGGCCCAGGACACCTGCCGAACGGGCCAGCCTGCCGCTCGGACCGATGCGACGACCGCGTCGTCGTCCTCCACTACGAGGTCGATGCGACGGATCCGCGCCAGCTCCGCCAGCCAAGCTGTCTTGAGCACACTGGCGGGACGGTCGTCCCCGTCCGGACGCATGGAGAGATGCACGACCGGCAGATTCTGTGCCCGGAGCCATTCGGTGGTCATGGAGCGGATGCGTTCCGGCCGCCCGGTGATCCATGCCACCTCATGGGTGGCCATGAGCTCCGACGCCAGGGCGACTCCCGCACGCAGAGGGGCGTCGCTGCCCGCCAGGGAGAAGAAAGCCTCCCAGTCGGGTGGCGAAGCGGTCAGATGGACCACGCGGTGAGCGACGTCAGCCACCACGCCGTCGATGTCGAAAACGGCCCAAGGGCGTCGGGTCTCGGTCACGCGGATCCTCCAGGCAGGTGTCAAGGGCAGAGTACGAAGGGGCCGGCTACCGGCGGGAGAGGGGGCGATCGAGAACGGCACGAGACCGCTGAGGGGTCCCCGGACAAGCAACGACGCAGCACGAAGTGGCGTCAGCTGTGCAAGAGGCGCGCCGCCCTGCATCCGCTGCCGCACCGACGGTGCCGGCCGCGCCGAAGCAGGGGTCTCCCACACGGGCGAATGCCGTGCTGAGCGGGCTGGTACGCCCCGCCGTGATCCGGTGAGCTCCTCGTCGGCCGTCAATATGGCAGGCGTGACGCCGCAACGCCAGTCACGAGAAGCCGGGACATCTCTCCGGCCAACCGGCGCCAGGGGGCGCGACCACGTGTCCCGCATTCGCGGTACCTGACCCTCGTGACTTGGGCGGCGCCCGCGGGCCGCCAATCATGGATGCCACGACGACTTGTGGGCCATGTCCACGGTTCCCGTTCGCGGGCAGGAGCCTGCGACCGCGGCCGCCGTGTCGCCCGCGGAAGACGGCAGCCTGCCGGGACAGCCGGGTGAGCCGTCCAGTGCCGGCCACGCCACGTCCCGTAGAGAAGGGGAACCCCGTCCCATGCCCACACAGACTGACGCGACCCGGGCTCCCCAAGCTGTGGCGCCCCATGGGCCCGAGAAGCAGCATCAGCTGTTCGTCCCTGACGACCCGCTCATCTGGTTCGACGACGCCCGCAGAACATCGCCGGTGCTCTGGCACCCCGAGACGGCGTCCTGGTACATCACGCGCTTCGACGATGTCTGGCGGCTACTGCTGGACGACCGGCTCGGTGCCCGCAGTCCCGAGCCTTTCCTGCGTGAGCTCGCCGAACCGCAGAGGGCGGCCGCCCGGCCGTTCGTCGAATTCCTCTCACGGTGGCCGATGTTCCTCGACCCGCCACGCCACACCGTCATCCGCAAGGTCATGCGGCCCGCTTTCACGCCGGACGAGGTTTCCCGCGTGGCGGGAATCGTCCAGGACAGCATCAGCCCGGCTCATGACGGGGCGGCAGGGGCCGATCTGGTGCAGACACTGTTCCAGCCGGCTTGCCGGACGGCGCTGAGCGCACTGCTCGGGATTTCGGCTGCCGACTTCCCGCGTCTGGTCGACTGGTCCGAGCGGCTGATGGAGTTCGTGGGCCGTGGCAGTATCGACCTGGCGCTGGTGGACGAGGCCGAGAAGGCATTGGACGAGCTGACGGACCTCACGCGAAGGACGCTCGCCGCCGGGGGGAGCCCTCTTGCGGCCTCCGTCGGGAGAGCCGTGGACGCCGGCGTCGTCGGTCTGGCCGACGCGGTGGCGATCTACGCTCAGATCGTCACCGGGGCCCTGGAGCCCACCGTGGCCGTTCTCGCCGTGGCCGTCGAAGCTCTCGGCGGCGGACCGGCTCATGTCCACGGGTACCGCACCGACCCCGACGGATTCGTCACCGAGGCCGTCCGCCTGGCGACACCCTTCCACCTCGCGCCCCGGCGTGCGGCACGCGACCTGGACGTGCGCGGCAAACGCATCCCCGCCGGGGACAGGGTGGTCCTGGTCCTGGTCGCGGCCAACCGCGACCCCGAGCGATTCCCGGAACCCCTGAGTTTCCGCTGGGACCGTACCGGCGCTCACGTGGCTTTCGGTCGTGGGCGGCACGCCTGCCTCGGAGCCAGAGTCGCCCATCACACCATCCGCCCGGTACTCGATGCCTACGTGTCCCGGTTCCGGCTCGCCCCGCCGCCCGTCGCTGTCCGTTGGAGCATCGGCATGGGCATGCGTACCCCGCTCGGCATCACCACCCGGATCACGGTGTGACCCGCCCCGTCGATGTGGCGGCCGCGCCACTCCCGAAAGGCAACACTATGCCCGTCTACATGTACTGGTCGGGACAGGACTTCGACTTCGGCAACTTCCTTGCCGTGGCCTCCGCGGGCCTGCATACACCCGACCGGGTCGTGCTGCTGGTCGACGAAGTTCCGGTGGACAACCACTGGTTCTCCCTGTTGGCCAAGGTACCCCGGATCAGTGTGGAGCCGGTCGACGCCGAGTCCCGCCTGACCCCCGAACACGCCGCGCTGTACCGCCGCATGACCTACGTGGCACACCGTTCGGACCTCATCAGCTTCTGGGCACTGGCCCATGGAGGCGGCCTCTACCTCGACACGGACACCCTGACCACCCGCCCTCTGGACGACCTCCCGCACCGGCTGCTGCTCGATGACGGGAAGATCGTTCACATTGGCGTCATGGGGTTCCCGCCCGGCGATCCGTTGCCCGCGGCCATGGTGGACGACCTGCTGTTGATGCCCCCGCAGGACCTCGATGTCTACCAGAGCATCGTCTACCGCTGGACCAGACTCGTACGTCAGACAGCCGAGCCCGGTGACTTCGCCGACCTGAGGAGTTTCTTCCCCCGCCATTGGAAGGAATGGGAGGAGATCTTCACCCGGCCGGCCCGCGCGGGAGAGACGGACTCCATCCGCATCCTGCACCACTACGGCTGGTTCAGCCGTCACTACACCGCCTCAATGGACGTGGCCTGGCTGCGCTCGCACCCGTGTCTGTTCAGCGAGCTCGCCCTGCCCGTCGTAGCGGCGCTCGAAGATCACCTCGGTGATCTGGACCACGTGGGAGCGCTGTCGTGAGCCGGCTCCCTGGTGCCGTCACCGAGGCCGTCTCAGCCGGTGCGGCACACCCGATTCCCGTGGCACGGGCTTCCCGCCTCCCCTGGGCCGCCATGCCCGAGGCGGTCCGCAGAGCTGTCGAGTACCGGCTGGGCTCCCCGGTGGTGGCCGCCGAGCCGCAGACCGGAGGCTTCTCCCGCGGCGTAGCGGCACGCCTACGTTGCGCCGACGGCTCGCGGGCCTTCGTCAAGGCGGTCGACCGCGAGGCGGACCCGGTCACCGTCGCACTCGCGGAGCAGGAGGCCGTGGTCGCGGCTGCCCTCACCCCTGACCTTGGACTGCCCGCCCCCGCATTTCTCGGGCGTGTGGACCACGGGACGTGGACGGCGCTCCTCTTCGAGGACGTCGCCGGTCGCATGCCCGTAGTGCCCTGGAGGCAGGACGACCTGACGAGAACCATCGATGCGCTCACCGCGCTCACCGCGCTCACCGTCCCGGCGATTGCGAACCTGCTGCCGGCGCTGCCTGTTTGGGGCGGCAGCCTGGAGGAATGGGAGGGCTGGAACTCGCTCCTCGACGCCGACGACTCCTTTGACGACGTGCCCTCATGGGCGCGCCGCAATGTGCGCAACCTGGCCGCTGCGGAGACGGAGTTCCCCGCCGCGGCGGCAGGTGGCACCCTGCTCCATTCCGACCTGCGCTCCGACAACATCCTGATCACGCGTGATCGGGTCACCTTTGTCGACTGGGCATGGGCCGCCCAGGGCCAGGACTGGATCGACCCGATGATCTTCGCTCTGTGCGCCGCGGTGCAGGGCCATCCAGACCCGCAGACGATTTTTCTGGCCCACCCTGCGGGGCGGTCCGCCCCGCCCGCCGCCGTGGACAGTGTGCTTGCCGCGCTCGCCGGCCGGTTCGTGGTTGCCGCCCGTCAGCCGGCCGTTTGGAACACCGCCTCCATCCGGGCCTTTCAGCGGGCCGAGGCGGAGACGTCGATTCGCTGGCTGCGTACGCGGACGCGCTGGAACTAGCCGGGCGTCCGGCCCAGGAGACACAGGAGACGAGGAACGTCATGACCAACCGAGTGTGGAAGCTGGCTCTGATCGGCTGCGGTGACGCCGGCGCCGCGCACGCCACGACCGTGGGCCGGCTCCCCAACGCCCGACTCGTGGCCGCTCTGGACGCCGAGGAGGAGCAGGCGAGGACACTGTGCGCGGAGCACGGTGGCCAGGCGGTCACCTCCATCGCCGAACTGGTCTCGCACAGACCGGATGTGGTGATCGTCGCCACCGGACCGCTCGGACAGCCGGGCGTAGTGGCCGAACTGGCCGCCGAAGGATTCGATGCCGGACTGCTGTGCGAGAAGCCGCTGGCCACCGGTGTGCCCGCGGCCCGGCGGCTGCTGGAGACTGCGGCAGGGGCCGGTATGACGGTGGCGGTCAACCACCAGCGTCGCTTCGGTCTCGCCGTACGCCGGGCGATCGAGACGGCCCGCGGAGGACACCTGGGCCGCCCCGTCCGCGTCGAGGGCTACGCGAAGGACGCGACCCTCTTCGACTGGGGACCGCATTGGATCGACATTGCCCACCTCGTCGCCGACGACGCACCGGTCACCTGGGTGGACGCCGCCATCGACTTCACTGATGGGCGGACCCATGCCGGTCTGCGTCTGGAAGGCCGTGGCCGCCTCGTCTGGGAGTACGCCGGCGGTCTGCGCGGCCAGTTGGAGTGCGGCGCCGACGTCGCGGGCCAGCCGCTGCTGCGCATCATCACCACCGACGCTGTGATCGAGTTCGCCAGTGTGGTGCCGGAGGGGGAGGGCTGGGCCCGCGGTCCGGTCCTTCGCGTCCTCGGCCCCTCCACCGGCTGGCAGGAGATAGAGACGGGGGAGAGCGCTCTCGCCGCCCAGCAGTGGTTGCGGTCCCTGGCCGAGCTGACCGACGCGCTCGCCGATGGCCGCGCCCCAGTCCACGACGGAGCCCGGGCCGTGCGCGCTCTGGAGGTCTGCGTCGCGGGTTACCAGGCAGCCCGCACCCGAGGTCCGGTCCGGCCGCAGGACGCCCGGGAGACAGACATCAGGGAGGTGCTTGGTGACTGATCCGGACCGTCCGCGCGCGCTCGTTGTCGTCGATGCCTTCGCAAAGCGGCATCTGGTGGACGAAGGGGCCCTCGAACGCCTCGCCCGCAGCGCGCAGGTCACCGTCCTGCCCCACACCGCGGACGAGCGTGTGATGGAGGCCGAGCTGCGTCGCAGCAGTGCGCTGTTCGTCCTGGGGTGGGCCATCGACTCGCCGGAGCTGGACGAGCAGCGCCTCGCGAGCGCTCCCTACCTGCGGTACATCGGTGCCACACAGGACGGCCGCTGGCGGTTCCTCGATGTGTCCGCCGCTGTGAGCCGCGGCATCGCGTGCTGCGACGCTTCCGGGGCCATGGGCCGCGTCGTCGCGGAGTTCGCCTTCGCCCTGTGCGTGAGCACGCTGCGCGACCTCCCCCGCAAGCACAGCCTGATGGCTGCCGGCGGATGGTGGGACGGCTGGGAGGACGGCGGAGACCCGAGCGGGGGGAAAGTCCTCCCGCGGACAAGTGTCTTCGGCAGCCGGGTCGGCATCGTCGGGTTCGGCGGCACAGGCTCGCACGCCGCGGACCTCTTCCTGGCGGCCGGTGCCGATGTCATCGTCCACTCCTCGTGGTTGTCCGAACCGGAATCCCGGAGTCGAGGGCTTTCGCTGGCGGCCTCGGTGCAGCAGCTTGCGGAGAACTCCGACATCCTCGTCGTCGCGACCCAGCCTCGCCACGACACCGTCGGCCTGGTCAGCGCCGACGTGTTGGCCGCACTGCCGTCCGGGGCGGTGGTGGTTCTCGTAGGACGCGCTTCCACGGTCGACATGGAGTCGCTGCTCGACCAGGTCGCCGTGGGGCGTCTGCGTCTTGGCATCGATGTCTACGAAGAAGAACCGCCGGCAGTCGGTCACCGGGTGCGGGGCATGCCCGGCGTGGTGCACACCCCTCACGTCGCAGGCCGGACGCTGGCGGGCCATCGTCTCATCCTCGACGAACTGGTGTCGGACTTCGAACGGGTCCTCAACGGCACGGCTCCTGCGTGGGCGACCACCATGGACCGGTGGAAGCGTGTCATCACAGGACGCGGTTCCAGGGCTGCTCGCACCGCGGTCGAGAGCAGCGACTCATGAGCGTCGGCCGAGCAGGACGATCCACAGGCAGCATCCGCCCCCGACACCGTGGCGCGCCACACGTGCGGTGGGCCCCGGCTCCGGGTGGCGATGCCGCGCGGTTTCGTGGTGAAGCCTTGCGCCCGCGCGTCGGACCCCCTCAGCAACGATCCTGCCGCGCCGGTCGCCGTCCTGGTCCTCGACCCGGCGGACCGCACGATCGAGAAGGCATCACGACCCTTCCCCCAGCTCGAAACCGTCTGATCGCACCGCCCGGCAGCACTGGCGTGTGGGAGGGGCACGGCGAACACCGACACACCGGAGGCATGCTTCCATGACCACTCACTCGACCACTCGCCTCGACGGATCCGACATGGACCCGGTGGAGTTGGAGAGCGTCGTCGGCTCGCTGCTCGAGCCGGACTGCGCACCTGCCGGCACTGTCCGGCTCGGACCCTGGACACTCGAGTACGTTGCTCCGCGTGCTTTTGCGCACACTCTTCGGCTGTTGTTCGGCGCGCGCATCTACGATGTCGACCCCCTGTCCGGTCCGGCACGGATCATCGACGGCGGCGGCTGGCTCGGGCTGAGCGTGCTGCGATTCCGGCAGCTCTTCCCGGACGCTCACATCACCGTGTTCGAGCCCGATCCGGCCATCTTCCAGTTGATGTGCCGCAACATCGAACGCAACGGTCTGCAGAATGTGACGACGGTTCAAGCGGCGCTCAGCGGCCGCGACGGCCAGCAGACCTTCACTGCAACCGGTAGCGACAGCGGAAGTCTTGTGGCGGCGGCACGAGGAGACGTCGTCGCCGTACCGACCCGCCGCCTGAGCCCTTATGTGGATGAGCCGGTCTCGTTGCTGAAACTGAATGTTGAGGGTGCGGAAGCCGACGTAATTTCTGAGTTGGGGAACCGGCTGGCCGCGGTTGACCAAGTGCTCATCGAATACCATGGTTTTGCCGAGCTCCCGCAGTCCCTGCACGCGATATTGGCTGCTCTTCACGAGGCCGGTCATACCTATGTCGTCAGCCACTTCGACGAGAGCAACAAATCCTGCGTCCCACCGCTGCGCGTGACCGAGGACTACCGGTACTTCCTGCTGATCTACTCGCGCCGGCTTCCCTCCCGCGCGAGCTGAGGCCCGCTCGTCACTTTCGGAACAATGAAGGAGTTCAGGCATGGGAACTTTCTCCGACTATCAGCCGATGTTCGTGGAGGTCGAGACGACGACCTACTGCAACCGACGGTGTGACTACTGCCCCAACAGCATCTTCGACCGTGGACTTCGGGCCAACGAGGTGCGCATGTCCGACGAGCTGTTCCACAAGATCGTGTCCGATCTCGGGCGCAACAACTTCTGCAACCAGTTCAGTCCCCACAATTACGGCGAGCCGCTGGCAGACCCCAGGATGCCGGCGTTGCTGAAACTCTCCAGGAGTGAGATGCCGTTGGCCCGCATCGCTCTCTACACGAATGGTGATTTCCTCACGCTTGACCTCTTCCATGAGCTGAGTGAGTCCGTGGACGCATTCATCGTGACACAGCACGGTGACCGCATGCCGCGTGGCGTGAAGGACATCATGAAGCGGTACGACAACAGTCCTCCGAAATTCCGGTACAAGACCAGCCAGCAGATCAAGGCGAATGCCTCGAACCGGGCCGGCCTCATTCCGCTGGAGGTCAAGGCCAGGAAGTCGTGCGGCGTCGTGATGAACGAATTGCACATCAACGCCCACGGCCAGCTCATTCTCTGTTGCGAGGACTACCTGGCCCAGAAGGTGTTCGGCAATATGAAGGAAATGACGATCGAGGAGGCGTGGACGCTGCCCGAGCGCATGGAAGTCCATCGCGCCAACGTTCGCGGCGAGTTCTCCCTCCCGGGTTGCCGCACGTGCGGATTCGGGCGCATGTTCTGACCTCCCGCGAGGTGGGTTGCCCGTCCCGGGCGCTCCCGGGGCCGGGGTCGGTCCGGCCGGGCACCCGCTTCCGGCGGGCCAGGACCGATGAGTACCGCCGTCGACCGCGTGACGCCTCCTTATGTGATCAACCGCGGAGGCGCGCACTCGCCCGGCGTACCGCGAGGCGGCATCGCGGTGAACGGTCGGGTGTTGATGTCCCGTGGGCGTCACGGTAGGGCGACCACCCGCTCGCGGGGGCGGGGCGTTGACTGCGCGCGATGCTTGATGGTGCCGGTGGGGAGACGGCCAAGGGGGTTGGGCAGCGGTGGAATTCACGGTCGAGCGGACGTTGGGAAGACGCGGGTCATGGTGGGCGGGATGGGGTCTGGAGCTGCTTGCGGGAGCAATTGTGTAGCTGGCCGGCTCCGGCAGCCCCGAGCCCGGTCAGGCGCTCCTCGCGGCTCTGTCGGTACCGGTCGCCTGTTACGGGTGGAGCCAACTGCGCAGGGCACGGCGGCCGTTCCGGCTGCGGATCGACGCGTTCGGGATCACGTTGCACGACGCCGTACTGCCGTGGTGGCAGATCAACGCGGTCTCCTTGTGGTACGAGCAGCCGGCGGACAGCGACACCACGCCCCCCAAGCCGCGGCTGCGGCTGTGGACGGCGCCGGGTGTGACGCTGCCGCGCAAGCAGGATCGCGGCCGGGACGCCCTTGACCGCTACACGCTGCTGAACTGCGCGGACCTGGACCAGCACGTCGGGCATCTGCGTGACGCGCTCGCCTCGTACGCCGGCGACCGCTTCGAGACGGCACCGCGCGCGGTGCGGCCGCCGATCCCGGTGACGGTTGCCGGGCCCGAACTGAGCGTCCCCGGAGGGGAGCGGACCTTCACCGCCGACCTGGGCGAAGGCCCGCGGACGCGTGTCTGGACGATGTGGGCGTTGCTGTTCAGCGCGGTGTTCGTGTCGGTGTACGCGTTGGTGTTCGTCTACAGCGACCGGCTCGACAGCGATTCGGGCATCGGGATCCCGGTCACGGTGTCGTTGCTCGGCATGGTTGTCTGCTGGACCCAGGTGCGCCAGTACTCCGTTCGCCGGCGCAAGCCGATGGAGCTGCGGATCGGTGCGGCCGTCATCGCCATGCGCGAGGTGGCCGACGAGGGGAGGTTCTTCCGGTGGAGTGACATAGCCACCGTCACGGTCGGGCGGCAGCCGTACAGCCTCGCCCCTCACCCCTGCCTGACGGTGCGGCCGCTGCCGGACGCGCACGTAGCGGGTCGCGATCGGGGTGGTCCGGGTGGGGGTGAAGCGCATCGTGCGCCAGGCCAGGGCGAGTTGCGCGTACTGCCCGGCCGGTTCGCTCGCCGTCCAGGCGCCGAACGCCGTTGTCGTCAGGATCCGCTGCTGACCGTCGTGCGCGAGAAGAGCTGCCGCGTGGGCGCATTCGAGGATGAGACGGACCGCAGCCGGCTTACAGCCGGAGGCCTTGGTGATCCGGGTCAGTCCGCGGGTGCCCCTCGACCTCGACCTCGCCGCTGTCCTGACCCCGATCGCCGTCGCCGGACCGGCCGCTGCTGCCGGCTGCGCCCGCCACACCGTGGGGGTGTGCAAGGCCGGTAGCGCTCACCCGCGCGGGGCGACCGCGAGATGCAAGGACGGCACCTACAGCTATTCCGCCCACTTCCAGGGCACTTGCAGCCATCACCACGGCGTCCGTTACTGGTACCGCTGACCACCGGAGTTCCTGTCGCACCGGTACCGGCAGCCCCTGATCGTCATGCCCCGACGGGTCGGCGAGCTCGTACAGGACGCCCGGATAACGCCGGGGCATGCGCTGCTGCGTCGGTCCACCGAGCACTGGTGTGGCCGTAGCGGGCTGTGCGCACGGACGAGGGCGACGGACTCCCGGCCAGGAAGGCTGCGTCGCTCCAGCTGCGAGGTGAAGTCGATGGTTGTCGGGGAGCTGCGCATCGTGATGCGGCGAATCATGAACCCTCCACCCTCCTGCGGCCGTTCGTCGGCGACTCGGTGGTTGCCGTCAAGCGATACCTGAGACCTGCTTCAGGCTGTCGGTGAGGTCGGCTATGGACCTGGCGGCATGGACCGCGTGCAGTTTGCCGTGGCCCTGGGTGGACTGGGCCGCGGCTACCGGGCGCTCGGCGACTTCAACCGCAGTTGCCGTGGCTGCTTGGCGAGAGGCGGGGTCGGAGGCCTTCGACGTGGGGCGTGTTCGAGTGGCTTCTTCGCAATCGTTGATACCGCAGAGGGTTTGTGCCCTATTCTCAACGCCTCGTTCACCCGTGAGGTGAGCAGGTCAGGAATACCGGCCCGGTGCCACGTCCGAGGTGCCGGGTGGGGGGAATCATGGGGTGGGATAGATGTCTGTTCGGTCTGTGTTGACCATGCGCAGAGGCGGGTTTCCGCGGGCGGGAGCCGCCCTCGTCGTGAGCTTGCTGTTCATTGTGCTGTTTCCGGTGCCGGCTCAGGCCCACCGGGACGGTTGTCATCGCTGGCACTCGTGTCCGTCCGACACGGGCTCCTACGTGTGCGGGGATCTGGGGTATTTCAGCGAGTGCCCCGGCCGCGGGGGCAGTGAGCCCGCGGTGGAGGAGGAGGACCTCACCGCGCCGCGGCAGCCGAAGCTCGGCAAGCCCTCGACGGGTGCGGGAGCAGGTGGCGGCAGGGTGGGCCTGACGGTCACCGCAGAGCAGGGATCCCGGATCGAGATCACGGAGACCGACGCGGACTACGACACCCGCGTCGTCGCCACGGCCACGGCGACGGGTGGCAGTCAGGTGATCACCTTCAAGGCAGCCGACGGATCGCACACCTACTCCGTCACTGCAACGGATGCCGCAGGCAATGAGAGTGACGAGTCGGACGGGATCACCGTGGAGGTCGACTCGCAAGCGCCCGAGATCGGGCTCTTCTCCCTGGGCACGCCCGATCCCGCCACCGCTGTCACACCCGTGACGGTCGAGTCCGAGGCGGACGCCGCGTACACCCTCACCATCGACGGCCGCAAGGAGCGTTTCTCCGGCGTCGTTGACGGCGGCGGCAGCGTTGACGGCCTGGGTTTCAGTCTGCCGAACGGGAGCTACACCGCCCGGCTCGCCGTGACCGACGATGCCGGCAACGTGCGCCGTACGACGCGTGCGTTCAAGGTCGATTTGAGCAAGCTGACACCGGTACTGGTCACCACCGGCAAACCGGGCTCTGCCCGCCCGACCTACACCCTGACTGTGCCGCCTCTCAGTAGGGGGACGCTCGTCGTGGGCGACGCGGTTCGTGAGACGTTCACCGCCGACAAGAACGGAAGGGCGCAGGTCGGTCTGCAGATGGCCGACGGCGTGTACCCGGCGCCGGTCGTGGAGGTGACCGACCCGTACGGCCGCACCGGACGCGCCACCGGAACCCGGACCATCGTGGACACCACCGCTCCCACACTCACGATCACCACGAGCGCGGAGCGCGCCACCCACGGAACGCTGGCACTGGCCGTCACCACTGAGCACGGCGCCGAGGTCGCCGTCACCTACGGCACCACCGCTGAGCAGCGCTTCCCCCAGTACACCGCCCGGGCCGGGGCCACCACGCTGGACAGGGAACTCGCCCCCGGCGACTACGTCGTGACCGTCGTGGCAACGGATGCCTACGGCAACGCGGTGAGCAAGAAGATCCGCGTCACCGTCGACGACCGGTGGACGACCGGCCAGTGGATCGGCCTCCTGGTGATCCTGCTCCTGGCCCTGGCGTTGGCCACCGCTGTGGTGGTCTTCCTGAACCGCTCCCGGCCTGCCCGGGAGGAACGCCGGGCCCGTCGTGCGGCAGAACGCGAGCAGCGCGAGCGCGCGGAGCGCGAACGCCAGGAAGCCGCAGCCCACGAACGGCAGCTGCGCGCCTACGAAAGCGCGCTGACGGCGTGGGAACGGCAACGCCGGCACCTCGTC
Organism: Streptomyces sp. NPDC088732; assembly: GCF_044751205.1. NCBI lineage: Bacteria > Bacillati > Actinomycetota > Actinomycetes > Kitasatosporales > Streptomycetaceae > Streptomyces > Streptomyces sp. NPDC088732. Next base: position 62,928 of record NZ_JBIVLI010000036.1, on the reverse strand, counting down.
GCCCTTGCCGAATTCGCCGCGGAGTTCGACGAGGCCGAATGGGGCGCCGGCCGCTGGCCTGAGGCGTGGGGCAAGCGCCGGCGGGGCGAAGTCGTGCGGTGGTCGACGGCCGGCGAGCTGGTCCAGCGCAACGCGCAAGGCGCGATCACCGGCGCCGTGAAAACGGGCTCCGTGGTGGTCACCAGCCAGCGCGTGCTGTTCGTCGGCGACAGCAAGAGAGAGTGGCTCTTCTCCCAGCTGACCTGGATCGACCTTGCCGGCGACTCCACCACCTGGATGCGGGTGTCCACCCGTACGACCGTCTCTGGTGTACGGACCTCCCAGGAGCGGGAGAAAACACGGCTGGCGATCGAGCTCGCCGTCGCCGCTGCTCCCGCGGGCGCGGCGGGCAGGGCGCCGGAACTCGGCGCCGGTGTCGGCCCCGTCCTGGTACGTCTGCGCACCGCGCTCACCGCACACGACCGTCAGCAGCCGCGCAAGCCCCAGGCACCCGACCGTGTGGGATCTGAGCAGGCCGCGATGCCCCGCGTGTGATGGCGGCCGCCGGCCACGATCTCCGCACCATCGATCTCCGTCAGAGGTTCTCTTCAGTGGACCGCCGTTCAAGGGAAGGGCGACGGCCCACTGGGCGGCGAGCCACGACTGAGCCCTCCCTGCGGGTGCGGATCTGCGCGCTGGACAGTCCCGGTCACGACCGGCGTCCGCAGACTCCGCCGACGATCCGCACCGCCGCTGGCGACCGTGAGGCGCGGCGGGCGCTGGCTCGCTACTGCCCTGGACCGCTTCCCCCTGGCGAGGCCGGCTCCCACGGCGACGGGCGACGGCGAGAGTCCTCGAGCGGCCCGGCGGAACCCGAACACGGATGTCCGGGAGAAGGCCTGTGCAGCCCTTCAGCGGCTGCACGCACGGACACCAACCGGTCATCGGCCACCGCAGGGGCAATGCCAGCGGGCGTGCGACGGGGAATTTGCCCGGCGGGCCGGATGTGAGAGCAGACGGCCCCGGACTGCTCGTGGGGACGCCTTGATGCCTGGCTCACCCCCCACTGTATAGCGGCCTGCTATACAGTGGGGGTATGGCGAAGCAGATCAACATCCGACTCGATGACGCCGTCCATGCCCGTCTCGTCGCGCGCGCCGAGGCCGAGGGCACCACGGTGACCGCTTTGATCACGCAGGCTGCCGAGCGCGACCCTCGCCTCGACGACGGGGCCGCGACCGCCGCTGCCTTCCTTGCTAAGCATGCCGCCGAGTTTGCCGAGGCCTTCCCGGAAGAGGAACCGGACAGCGCCACCGGACGGGCCGCCTGAGGTGGAGCTGCAGGTCGACATCCGCTGGCTGCTGGAACGCCAGGCCGAGGTCCTGCCCAAGGAGCCGTCGGTCCACGACTTCTCCGGCCTGGTCGCAGCGGTCGCCCGGCACCGGGTCAACGCACCGAAGCTGGACTACACCGTGGACGCCGCCTGGCGTGCGGCAGCGCTCTTCCACGAGATCGTCTCGGTGCGCCCGCTGCCGGCCCGTAACGCCATGTACGGGGCGCTGATCGCGGTGGCCTACATGGCCGCATCCGGCGAAGCCGTCGATGCCCCCTACGGTGCGCTCAGCGACCTGGCGCGACAGGTCCGGGCGGGGCGCGCGGACGTCTACGCGTGCGCGGATCAGATCCGCAGCTGGCGGCTCTGACCCCACCGGCGGCGGAACACGGAACGCAGGGTAGCGAGGACCGGTTGTCAGGCCCTGCGGCAGAAGGCTACTGAATTTGAATGGGCGATGTCGGGACGCTGCCCAGTCTGCTGGTGATGGTTCCTACGCCCGCACGGACCTAGCCAAACAGGTCGTCGGAGAAGCCTGCGGCCAGTAGCAGCGTGTCCGTAGTCATCCACAGCGACACCGCGTCAATCGCGAGCGCCCTGTCGATGAAGCAGTCGCTTGGGATCTCCAACAGATCGTCGAAGAGAACGCCCAGCCGGGTACGCTCAGGGCTTCGCGGGCCTCGCGTCACGGTCTGGAAGAACTCGCTATCGGTGTGAACGATGGCCCGGCGCGTCGGACCGATGGCGATGTTGAACGAGTTCTCCGGGATGTCGGCGCCCCGCCACAGAGAGACGCCGGCCAGATAATCGGACTCCGTGCTGTAGACCTGCGCGGCCCGGGCAGCGTGCGCGATGACCTCGGCGACGTTTGCCCCGTGGCATCCGATCTCCACCCGGTCGGTCGGCTGCCAGTACCTGAGGTAGAAGGCACCCGCGGTCCCTTGCTCGCTCATGTCACTTCCGTTCAGGGCTAGGCCTTCCGGAGCAGCGGACGGCTTCGGGTGTGCGCTGCCATTGGAGCACGGGTCTGCGCTGGCGTAACCAGGGGATCAGGCATCCGCCGAAAGATCAGCGCCCGTCAAGCAGCCGTCGATGACATCCCGACAGTGCTGCAGCCGCACCTGCTCCCTCGCGACCCTCGCAGCGTCGGACAGCCCGCAGCCCTGTGAGTACCTCACGCGAGAGTCCTACCGGACCAGCCCGGCTCCCCTCCGACCAACGAGCCCGACATCACCCATTCAAGTTCAGTAGCTGTATTGCCTTGTGAGGTCGGGGCCACCGCTGGCGGGTGGTTTGCCGTTCGGCGCGGTGTGTCCGCGCTGTTGACCGTAGGTGAGCAACCAGGCGGGAAAGTCGTCGCGGCGTTCGGTCTCTGAGCGGTAGAGCGGCAGGCCAGCCGAGCGTCGTGACCAACTCGTGCAGGGTGCGGCGGGTGGCCTCCGGCAGGTGGGGGTTGATGCCGGCGCCGACGTCGGTGATGCCGGGGTGTTCCAGGCTCTGGCCGACAACGGCGATCGCGGCGAACGGATAGTCGGGGGTGAGGTGGGGGCTGCTCGCGAGCCGCCCGGCCCAGATGTGGCCCGGCCGGATCCACGCCGCGCTGTAACGGAGATGTCCACGACCAGCAGCACGGGCCCGTCCCAAGACCTGCCCTGAGCCGCCTTCCGAGGGTCACGCCCAGCGTCGATGACCGCGTACTCCGCCGCCGTGAGAGGCGCGGTGAGCTCACTTGAAGGACACTCCCCACTCGGTGCGCCCGAAGCCGGGTCCCGGGTGCACGGTGACCGCCAACGGTCCACCGTTCTTGCGGTCCTCCACCAGCACCTCCACCTCGGCCCGGGAGCGGGCAGCGGATCAGTCCCGGCGGACATCTCCACCGAGTACGCCGAGCTCACCGAAGGCGTCCTCGGCTCAGACCTGCCTCACTGGGCCGGGCGCCACCGCGGGCGAGGGCGTCGTCAGCATCGGTATCGACGCTGGCGCCCCTACGACTCTGCCCGGCTGGGCACACCGCGCCATCGGGCCCACCTCCGGTAGAACCGCACGCCGGGAATCGCAGCTAACGGGTGGACCGCCCCCTTGGCGGACCCCGGACGTGTCGGCTTCGCTAGTGTCTGCACCGGCCCGTAGGGCCACGGCACGGATGCCATCCGGATAACCCTTCCATGCCAGGCCAGGCCCCCGAGATGCCTCGGGGGCCCGGCGGCATACGACAGCTGCTCGTCACGAGCAGCTCACCGTTGCCCGCACCGGTGATCACCCTTGCAGTGGGGAAGGAATCGGCCGATGGGGATGCTCCAGGACAGCCTCGACAAGGCTGTGCAGGGCGCGTTGACCCGCCCGGTCCCGAAGTCGGCTCCGGCCCGGATGCGGTACCTGGTCAGAGCCCTCAAGGGCCCCCGCGCCGCCGCCGAGTTGCTCGGGATCTCGCAGCGGACGGTGGAGCGTTACGTCAAGGGTCAGCTCCAGCAGCCCCGGACCGATCTCGCGGTTCGGCTGGAACGCGAAGCGCTGGCAGCCGCAGGTCCGTGCCCGCGCCCGGCAGGCCGCGGCCACCACCGGGGGAATCGTCATCGATACCCGCGCCCGGTTCGGCTTCACCGCCGCCCCCGGCACCACCGACGACGCGCGCCTGCGTTTGATCACCCAGGCCCTGCCACCCGCGTACGCGGCCCGGCTGTTCGACGTGCAGGACGCAGGGGCGAGCGAGCAGCAGTTGCGGGACATCACAGCGCAGGGCCTGCAGGAGATCTACTTCCGCGACCGCGGACGCCGCGCCGCCGGCCTGCAGGTGACCTTCCCCGACATCGACTACCTCGACTTCGAGCTGTAGAGACCATCGCCGCTGGGACAGTGAAACCGACTGTGCGGTGAGGCGCCCGCGGGAGCGTCGCAGACCCCTTGGGCAGACGAAGATCCCGCCCCCATTGCGGGGGTCGGGGCCTTCGGCGTCCGCGCGGCCGGCATCGACCGCTGCGCACAGACTGGTGTCCTGCGCCGCGGAGATCCTCGACTCATTCGGCCGCTTCTGCCGACGAATCTCCGGCGCAGGACACTAGCCCGCGGCGAGCAGTGCGCCGGCGAACTCGCCGATCATGACGGTGGTCGCGTGCGGGTACGTGCTGACGATCTCGGGCATCACCGACGCGTCGGCGATCCGCAGTCCCTCGACGCCGTGGACACGCAGCTGAGCGTCGACGACCGGCCCCATGGCACAGGTGCCGACCGGGTGGAGGTAGGGCATCGCGGCGTCGCGCAGGAAGGCCACCTTCTCGGACCGCGTCGCCCCCGGCTCGGGCACCACCTGGCGCCCGGCGATCCTTCGGAAGCCCGGCCGGGACGCCAGGTCGAGGCCGATGTCCACGCCGCGCAGCAGCGCGGTCGCATCGGCCTCGACCTCCAGCATGTTCGGCTGGACGCGGACCTCGCCGTCACAGTCCAGCCACAGCCTGCCGCGGCTGCGGGGCCTCGACAGCCCCGGAACGATACAGAAGCCGTCGGGCGGCACCGCACACCGCGCAGCGATCTCGGCTGAGACATATGGCACCTGCATCGCCACGAACATCAGGTCCGGCCGGTCCACGCCGGGGTCGCTGCGCCAGAAGGCGACGCTGCCCTCCAGGTTGTTGTTGGGGGCCGGCAGCTCCATGGCCGGCTCGAGGCACAGGCCGGCCAGCAGCGGGTGCTCCTGAAGATTTTCGCCGACACCGGGCAGGTCGGTGTGCACGCCGACACCGGCCCGGGCCAGGTCGGCGGCGGGGCCGATGCCGGACCGCAGCAGCAGCCCGGGGGTGTCGATCGCCCCGGCGCTGAGGATCACCGCGGAGTCCGCGCGCGCTTCGGCCGGTTTGCCGCCCAGGGCGTACCGCACGCCCAGGCAGCGGCCGCCGGTCAGTACGAGCTCCCGGGCGGTCGCGCCCGTCAGGACCGTCAGCCGCTCCTCATGCAGGACCGGGCCCATGTAGGCGTCCCAGGGGTTGACCCGGCGGCCGTCGCGGACGTTCATGGTGGTCGGGCCGACGCCCTCCGGCTCCTCCGGCGAGACGTCGTCCAGGTAGGGCATGCCGAGCGACATGCCGGCCTCGATCAGCGCCGAGGCGACCGGGTGCAGGTCCTTCGCGCGCTCGACACGCACGGGGCCGCCGGCGCCCCGCAGGCGGCTCTCCCCGTCCTCCCAGTCCTCGCTCCGCCGGAACAGGGGCAGCACGGACTCGAAGTCCCATCCGGTGTGCCCGGCCCCGGCCCAGGCGTCATAGTCAGCTCGGTGCCCCCGGGTCCACAGGAGCGCGTTGACGGCGCCGGAGCCGCCCAGCACCTTGCCCCGGGAGAGAAGGTGCGGTCGGTCGTGCGTGGCCGGGTGAGGCTCGTAGCGGTACCCGTAGTCGAAGGCGGAGCCGATGTTCTCCACCCAGCGCGCCGGGTCGTGCAGGCTCGGCGCGGGAACGACGGGCCCGCCGCCCTCCAGCACCAGAACGGTGGCCCCGGTGTCCTCGACCAGGCGCCGTGCCACGGCGCTGCCGGCCGAACCACCACCCACGACCACGTAGTCGAAGCTCGCCGCAGCGTGACTCATCGTGCCTCCCGTCCGGGAGTCCGGCACGCGGGGTCGAACGGGTTGCGCCGTGTTTCCCAGGGTGTTGTGTCAGCGTAGCCGCGGGCGGACCACCACGCACGAAGGTCAAGCTTGCGGGATCGACACCCCCATCATCTGCGCTATTTCAATTGATCGCGACTGGACATGTCCGGGAGTTGTATAAGGGCCTTCGTAAGTCGCAATACCTTTCGCGTTCCGCTCCCAGAGATCGTCATCCGATCCAAAAATCAGGATCGGCCAGGTCCGCCTAGCGTAAACAGAGGCTACTTTTCCGATGCCCAATATTCTACGCCCCTTCGCCAGCGCCAACTCCTTCGCGGTTAGGCCTCTCCGCCATTCATCCATCATGTAATTAAGGAGGCAGATGATAACGTGGCTGCAATTCCAGTGAGTCAAACAGTAGGCACGATCCGCCATATGGTGAGACCTGTCGAGCAGCGCTGTCGTCGGCACAGCGGGGAAATCGATCAGCCAGTCGGCCGGCCTCCCCTGAATTTGTTGATCGTCATCGGGATGGTCCACTAACAGAGGGCTAAAATGGACCGGATCTGTCAGCATGCGCTTCCCGGTAAGTATCGGGCGTTCAGATGACGCCGGGACGATCGGGGCACCTGGATACACACTTATGTACACTCCCTGCCCGAGAAGCAGGGCGGCGTGTCCTACACGCAGAAGCTCCGGATATAGATTGATCTCTATTTTCCTGACCGCTCGATAGGAACGTATCCCGTCGAGGGGCCCTTTGGCGGGATTCCCACTAACCGACGGATACCAGACCAGCACTCTCATCGTTGACTCAAATCCACCCACGCCTGCACCTAAGCCGTTATGAGGACGGTAGCGATTGCAACTATCAATGCGGCCAGTCCTGTCGCCGTGGCGATCAGCGTTAGCCGCTCCATCCGAGCTTCTCGGACGGACGCTTCTCGCCGCGTGATCTCCTCTCGATAGAAGAGAGCTATCTCGCGCTGATGCGACCATTGCAGTGTTCCCAGCAGATCTTTGACCCTGCCAGCCAATTCCGCATTGGCAGCCAACCATTCAGCACTCACCGCATCGTCGAGATTCTTCGTCAGGGCCAGGTCGTGCAATATCTTGATTTCATCGTCGGTCAGCGAATTGAGCTGGGAAAAAGTTGGATAGCCGGGAGTTCCCTTGAAGACGATCTCCTCACCGATCGCAGTCGCCTTGTCGTTACTGATTCGCACTGTTGCGTCCTTCCCGCAGATAGGCGGACCTCCCGTGGATACGTCTCTCCAGGGATTCCAGCCTCTCCCCTGAGCAGCCATCGCGTATATGCCCACATCCGAGATGTCATGCACGGGAGGCTGCCGTTCCAACTGATCGCGTACAGAAGGACATGCAACGCATGCAGCCACTCAGCGTTCGTGAAGCCGAGATGGCTGACACGCACAGGCCGTCTGGTGCGTGGTCGCCAAGCCCATCCCCTAGTCTGTGGCCCTGCAAGCGTGGACCACGGACCAGCCGTACCCGAAGCGTCCGACTGCCCGCGCATCGCGAGACGTTGACCTTCACGCACTGCCGCGCCAACCTCCCCACGGGGCGACAAGAATCCGTCAGTACGTCCATAGGTAAGCGGCGTCTACGTCGTAGGTCGTATACGCCCCCAGGCGCAGGGGTTCAAAGAGCGGGTGACAGGAGATGGGGATCGCGTCCCTGAAGACGCTTCGCGGGTCCGATTTCACCACGGCCCCGGCCTCACCATGCCTGATGGTCCAACATCACGATCAAGAATCCTCGGTCCAGTGAAATCCCCGGTGGGGTCGCCGACGGAAGGGGTCAGCCTCGTAGGTGCGGATGAACGACGGCCTTCCTCTGATGCTCCCGCTCTGTGACCGTGTTAGCCCTAAAGCCGTTGCGAACTTCCCGCGAGGTCGCAAAGCGGAATTTTATCTTCCTGTACCGAGAGGGGCCCCTCTCAGATTTGTCTACAGCAGGGCTACCTCAACCTGGCGCTTGCCATTGTCGGTGGGGAGCAATGAAGGTATCTTCCGTACCGGGAGCCACGTGCGTTCGCGGCCGGCGTCGTACTGCGACGTGCTATTGGTCGTTCGGGAGATTCTGGGGGGACAATGCCTAACGAACTGTTCGACTTCGACGAGTTTTCACGCCAGGTAGCGGAGGCTTTTGATACTGCACTCGAAACAATCGGCAAATTCAATCTTGCAGTTTTCGGCGACTCCGGCGTTGGCAAGAGTACCCTCGTCAACGCGGTCTTCGGTATCGAACTCGCGGGAACCGGGATCGGAAATCATCAGACCACGAACGTGCGTCTATACCGTAAGAATGAGGACGATCTACTGGGCATTTATGACACCCCCGGCTTCGAGATTGGCCAAGGAGACCTGTCCATGCTCATCTCAGAGGTTAAGGGTATCGTGGAGCGCTCTCGCCAGGGGCCTCTCGCCGCGCGAATACACGCAGTATGGTTCGTCGTAAATCACCACAGCACACGTTTCTTGGACTCCCACGCGGATGCGGTTCGAGCCCTACACGATCTAGGCCTCCCAGTCTTCATCGTACTAACTCGAGTATCGAAACTCGGCGACCGAATCGACCCTGCCGCTCTGACTTTGATGCAGCACATTACGGAGAGGGGACTCCCTATCGCCGGACGAAAAATATTTCTGGTCAACTCTGTCGAAACGGTCGAGCTCAGCGGAACAATATATCCCGTTCACGGACTCCAGGAACTTCTCGACGCAACTGTCGAAACCATCCCAGAAGCTGTACGAACCGCGGCCATCGCCGCACAGAGACTCGACTTCAGCCGTCAGCGCGTCCTCTCTGAACGCGCGATTAAAGTGGCAGTGGGTGCGGCCTTCGGAACTCAATTGATGCCGATCGGTGTTGACATGGCGGGATTCACACTCGCCCTCGCTGGGATGATGGCTACGATCAGCGTCCTCTACGGTGTACCCGTGGACAAAGCGGCTCTGATAAATCTGTCCTGGAAGGTATTTCTCGGCGGCAACGCAGCCAAGCAAGGAGCCGGCTGGCTTGCCGAAGAGGTGGCCAAGCGATCTGCCGAGAAAGCTGCGAAGAAGGCTGGCCAGGCTGCGGCCAAGCAGGGGGCCAAGCTCATCCCAGGCGTCAATCTTGTAGTCGCGGCCGTTAGCACGGCCGTCGCCGCGCCTATGATGTGGGCTGTGGGCCGCTCTTGGATGGAGGTTTGCGAATATATGCGGACCCATCCGGAAGAGGTCGTAAACGAGCGGGAATCGAGCTACATCGAACTATTTCTGAAGTGCTACCGGGAACGCATGACGGATCGTCGGCCGACCTGGTTGTCGCGATTCAAGCGAGACTGACATTGTCATTTTATATCGATCAGTCGAATCGGACTTCAGCAGCTTGATCCGCCGACGTGCCTCCCGCAGTTCCGCGCTCTCCCGGCTGGTCACCCCAGGCTTGGCACCTTCATCGATGTCCGCCCGGCGCATCCACTTCTACAGCTGCATCGGGACCCCGAAGTCGGTCGCCACCTGCTCGACCGTCACACCCGGAACGCGGTTCCTCGCGCCCCGCACGACATCCTCGCGGAACTCTTCGGGATAGGGCTTGGGCACAGCGACATCCTTCCCACCCGCCCCACAGGGCAAGCCAGATCAGATGACCCGCCCCATCTTGCTTCGAGCACGCGAACGTTACCAACCCGCCTTCGTGTCTCCCGCAATTGGTTGACGACCGGGCCAGCCTGAGCGTCGTCCATGGCCACAGACGCGTAGACCAGGTAGCGGTTGCCGTTGATGAGATGTTCGCCGTCCCAACCGGACTCGTCGCAGGCGACCCATCGTGCCTCATTGGTATCTGCCGTGGGGGAGGGGTGGCTGTAGGCGGTGTCAGGGAGCGACATGCTCGTGCTGCGCCTTCCTGTGCGGCTCGGCCAGCGCTGCGTATCGAATCGGACTGCCCCGGTGCGGGCCGGGGGCCGACCACCAGCCATCATCCTCACCGAGACCAGCAGTCGGCTTCGAATGAAGGACCCGCTGGTGAAATCGCTGAGGGTGGTTCAGCGCTCGCGGATCCACCAGATGACCGCGCTGGCCGCGGCCGCGCCGAGGGATCGTGCGGCGCCCTTGCTCGCTTCCAGCGCCAGCAGGCGCCGGTCGGCGGCGACCCGGGGCCGGCGGTGCACCTTGTTTCCGGGCTGCGGCGGCGTGATTGGGGCGGTGGTGCCGGACATACTTCTCCTCTTCGGGCAGCTTTCGGGCAGCGCAGGACTGACCGCGTGTGCGTGTTCTGCTGTGTTGATCGGGCAGTTGTGCCTTCATTTCGACCATAGACGCGGGTCAGTTCGTCTGGGGTGGCGGTATGCCAGGCGCCACTTGAAGGGTTCGAGTTCAGTGAAGTCGATCTCGTCCGGTTACAGACCCGCGCAGTGCAGGAACTTTAGCCCAACCCGAGGATCGTGCCGTCGACGCGGACGCGTCGGCTGCCGGCATCACACGGTGACGCGGCATGTGCGCCGGACAGAATGCCCCGGGCTGGCGAGAGGCGCATGCTGGTAATGGCCCTGTGCACTCGGCAGCACTGCTCCCTTGGGGGCAGGTCGCCCTGGTCAGTCAACTCGTTGCGCAGGTGGCGGCATCTGCACGAGACAGGAGCGTGGAGCGATGGACGTGCAAGCTAATACCTACGCCCCGGACGAGACAGCCTTGCTGATCATCGACCCGTACAACGACTTCCTGTCGGATGGCGGGAAGCTGTGGCCTGCCGCCAAAGAGGTTGCCGAAGGCATCGGCCTGCTCGACAACATGCGCGCCATGCTCGGCGCCGCACGTGACCTGGGTTTTTGCGTCTTTATCGTGCCTCACCATCAGACGACACCTGACGATTACCGCACTTGGGACCACCTGTCCCCCACTCAACAGCGCGTTGTGAAGGGGCAGACTTTCGCCGCCGGGAGTTGGGGAGCCAAGTGGCACCCCGACTTCGTGCCGCGCGACAATGAGCTGGTCATGCGGCAGCACTGGGCCTCCAGCGGCTTCGCCAACACTGACCTGGACATGCTGCTCAAACAGCACCGCGTACAGAAGATCATTATCATCGGGATGAAGGCCAACACCTGCGTCGACACCACCGCGCGCTTCGGCCAGGAACTCGGCTATCACGTCACGCTCATCCGTGACGCCATCGGTGCCTTCAACTGGGACGAGATGAAGGCGACGTTCGACATCAACGCTCCCGCCTATGCTCACGCCATTTTCACTACCGACGAATTCCTGACGATCGTGGGTAAGCTTCCTCAGACGATGGCCATGTGATCATTCGGTTGCGTCCCGACGGGTGCTTAGCGCATGACGCGGATCGCACGCGGGTTCCACCAGTAGGTGCGCCAGTACACGACCGGCCAGTCGTCGCCCTCCAGGAACGTCATCTTCACCTGCACCGCATGTCGACCGTCCCGGTAGCGGATCGTGTGCCAGACCCGGCCGTCATGCCACCGGCCTCCGACGCGCACCTGCACTCGTGGCTGCTGCCCCGGTTCGTACCCCCGGTACGTCGGCACCTGGTCCGGCGGCACGCCGCCCGGGTGGACACGGACAGCGTCGCCGTCGACCAGTGCGTGCTCGACCGGGCTGGTTGCCATCCCCGATGCCCTGATCTCGTAGAGGTCCAGGTCCCACCAGAACCACGCGGTCCGTCGGCCGTCAGACAGCGCGGGCCACAAGGTCAAGTGCACGGCCTCCCGGTCGTCGGCGTACCGGCGGAGCTCCCGCCCCCGGACGCGGCAACGTCGTACCCGCCCGAGCGGCAGTGGCGCGTGGGGCTGCGCATCGCCGGCCGCGAGCACTGCGCCCGGGGGGGGCGTCCACGCGCATGCTGCCGACCCGTAGTAATCGGTCATAAAGATCCAATTACCCGTTCGCTGCATACAGCAAGTATAGTCAGCTTGCCCGAAGAATCCGGGCTTTCTCCGCAAATCACGCATGGCTCACGCGCTCCCGCGCGCTTGCTGCCATCAGCGTTTCAATCAAGAAGTGCAGGCGATCATGCGCTCCATGGGGGCAATAGTTACACCGGGTACTCGCATGAGTACTCGCCGAGTCGTGCAGATGGTCGGCGTCGCGCTGATGGCAGCGCTCGCTCTCGTCATGGGATCCGGGGCGACCGCGTTCGCCGCGCAGCCGGGCGAAGAGACCTACCCGCACCAGCAGTACGAGAACGGTGCGCCTCTCCGGCACCGGGGCTTCACCGAGGCCCGCGACCTCCGGGATCTCGTCCAGGTGTGGCGCGGTTTCGACAACGACAACATCTGGGTCTCCATCAACAACGGCGCGCCGATGCAGTGGCCGGGCGCACAGTCGCACGCGGCGCCGCAGATCGTGTGGACGGCGTACGGATTCCGCGTCTACCACACCGGCACGGACGGCCACATCTACTATGCGGGCCTTTCCACGGACGCCTACGGCCACATCACGGCGCTGGGGAGCTGGCAGCAGGTCCCCAACAACGTCGTCACGCCCAACGACTCCCCGCCCGCGGTGACCTCGCTGTACCACGCTGGTGACGTCAACTCCGAACTCGACCACGGCGGCGAGTCGGTGTATCTGGCCTACCGCGGCGCCAACAGCACCCAGATCTACGGCGCGTTCTTCTACGGCGTGGGAAGCAACCGCTACCCCAACAACTGGCACGCGCCCACGGCCATCCCTCACGCGACCAGTGAGGTCGCTCCGTCCCTGTCCTACCACCAGTCCTGGAACCGCATCGTCATGGCGTGGGCCGGGGAGGACCTGCACACGTGGGCCGCGTCTCAGATCGTCGGTCACAGTGACTGGTCCGCTCCGGAGCAGATCGGCACGATGCAGACTGTCACCAGGCCCGCCCTTGTCCTGACCGACAATGGTGGGGGCCAGATCGCGGTGGTTCCCTACGCGAACGGCTGGAGCGGCGGCACCACGGAGCTGATCAGCATTTTCAGGGACACGTCACGTGCGTCGGGAATCGGCTATGCACTGTGGACCGGAGAGATCACCGGGAACAACTGGTCGAACCTGTTCCTGTCGGCGATCGAGGACGAGGCCTACTTGAACGCTACGGACTACCGGGGCCTGGGCTACTACAAGCACACGTTGACGTTCAACGGATCGCCTCAGAAGCGGCGGTGAGCATCGCCGGTGTCCACTCGGTGACCGATCCCCATCTTGAGCGGGGGTGCAACGCCTGATCAGTGGCCTCCTACCCTGACGGTAGGGGGCCGCTGCGGCGCCGACAGCTAGACTCATCGGGTAGCCGCTGGTTCTGGGCCGGGCCGACCAACATCGTGTTGGAGGGCCCCATGACCTGCCCGCTGAAGATCCATGAGCTGGCCCGTTGTCGATGTCGTCTTGCCGCAACCACTTCGACAACGTGACGGGATGGATACCGAGCTCCACAGCCGTCTGTGTGGCCTGCTTGCCGGCGCGGATCAGCGCGATGGCGCGCGCCCGGAACTCCGGAGGATAGGGACGAGGCATGACGGCCAGCCTTCCGTGAAGGGCTGTCAGTTAGCCACCAGAACTGGAACCTGAAAGGCGGGGCAGGTCAACCTGCCCGTGCCCCTCTGGCCTTCCGTCGCCATCGGTAACCGTGCTTGCCACGCGTGTGCTCGCGCCGTCCCCAGCCCATCAGTCGGTCATCCCCAGGCTCCGGTCCGTGCCGCGTGCGGCGAGCGGGCGGCACTGCCGGCATGACATCGGCAGGGCGGCGATGCGGCAAGGACCGGTGGTCGCTTTCGCATACGGTCGCATCAGCTACAGGCGGCGATCCGCGGACGCGGTGGCGGCGGCTGGTTGCGGCTCGCACGGCGCCGAGGACGGCGGCTGCGGGCCCTGCGGCAGCCACACCGAAGCGCCCGGTCCCGGCGGGTGCCGCGCACCAACCTGGTGGCGGTCCGCCGTCGCGACACCGAACCCCCTGCGGGTGCGGGAAACGCACTTGAGGATTTCCGCAACCCCATCATGCAGGACACGGCCCTAGACCGGGCAAGCGCTCAGAAAATATAGAATCCCAGCGTCAACCTTCTGGCATTTTTTTACCATCACTGCGAGTTGATCGCGGATGGCCGTAAGGCGACCCGTGGCGCCGATAGGACATGGCTGAAATGCGCCATGGCAAATCGGCGACAGGTTCGCTTCATACAGGGGATGATTTCAAGACCTTGCAGATGCAGGAGAGGCTCGCTCATGGCACGAACCTCCTGGTGGGGTGTTGACGCCAACAGCATGAGCGGCTTCCGCACGTTCTGCAGACGCGGTCGGAATCGTGCGAGGGGATAGCCCTGAACGATCTCGTCCCGAAGTCTTAATGCCGACAATTCGGTCGGGGTCGCGGCGGCGCGTCATGATGGTCGCTTTCGACACCCAACCCGAATGCCGGAATGTCAGAAGGGATAGAAATACCAGTGAAACGAATCCGCCTTTGGGTGGCGATATCGACGTCGGCCATCGTTGCGGCGGGTGCAGTCACGCCCGCCACGGCTCAGGTTCCGTCGGCGACCGCGGCACGTACACCGGCGCCGCAGGACCGCACGGTCACCGTGCGGCTGATCACCGGCGACCGTGTCACCCTCAGCGACGCGCCGAACGGCAAGAAGGCAGCATCGGTACAGCGCGCGCCGGGCCGTGAGCACGTCCTGTTCCAGATGACCGAGAAGGACGGCGCGCTGACGGTGCTGCCCTCCGACGCGGCGCCGCTGGTCCGCACGGGGCTGTTGGACGAGGGGTTGTTCGACGTCGCGGGCTTGGCGGCCCAGGGGTACGACGAGGGGCACAGCGGCGCCCTGCCCCTGATCGTGGCAGCTCCCAAGGGCCCGGCCCGTTTGGCGGCCGAGCGGGTGGACGCCCTCGCGGAGTTCCAGGACGACTCGGCCGAGCCGCGGCGACTGCCGAGCATCGGCGCCCAGGCGTTGCGCGTGGCCGACGAGGACCTGACCGCGTTCTGGAAGCAACTCGCCCCAGCGACGGGTGCGGACGTGGCGAGCGTCGCCGCGGTGACCCCGAAGGTCTGGCTGGACCACAAGGTGCGTCCCACGCTGGACCGCAGCACCGCACAGATCAACGCGCCTGCCGCCTGGGCAGCCGGCCTCCACGGCGAGGGCGTCAAGGTCGCCGTCCTCGACACCGGTGCCGACCGGACGCATCCGGACCTCGCGGGCCGTGTCAGCGAGGCGAAGGACTTCAGCGACAGCGGTTCCACCGACGACCACTTCGGCCACGGAACGCACGTCGCCGCCACGGCCGCCGGCAGCGGCGCCGCCTCGGCGGGCCTGCGCAAGGGCGTCGCGCCCAGCGCCGACCTGCTGATCGGCAAGGTGCTCGGGGACGACGGCTCCGGCAGCGAGTCCCAGGTCATCGCGGGAATGGAGTGGGCCGCGGCGGAGGGCGCCAGAGTCGTCAACATGAGCCTTGGCGCCGACATGCAGACCGACGGCACCGACCCCATGAGCCAGGCGGTGAACGAGATCTCCCGCAGCAGCGGCGCGCTCTTCGTCGTGGCTGCGGGCAACGCCGGCGAACTCGGCACGATGACGGTGGGCTCGCCCGGCGCGGCCGATGCCGCCCTCACCGTCGGCGCCGTCGACCGCGACGACTCGCTGGCATCCTTCTCCAGTCGTGGCCCGCGCTTCGGCGACAAGGCGGCCAAGCCGGACATCACCGCTCCGGGCGTCGGGATCGTCGCCGCGCGCGCCGCCGGTACGGCCATGGGCGACCCGGTCGACGACCTGTACACCGCGGCGAGCGGTACGTCCATGGCCACGCCCCACGTCACCGGGGCGGCTGCCCTGCTCGCCGGTCAGCACCCCGACTGGACGGGTGAGCAGCTCAAGGACGCGCTGATCAGCACCTCCCACACGGTGTCGGACCAGGTGCCCACCGAGCAGGGCGGTGGCCGCGTCGACGTCAAGGCGGCGTTCACCTCCCCGGTCACAGCCACCGGCACGATCATCCTGGGCCCGTTCGACCGTGACGCGTCCCCGGTGCAGCGGGCGGGGGTGGTCCGCTACTCCAACAACTCCGGCAACGAGGTGTCGCTGAACCTGCGTGCGGCGCTGACGACCAAGAGCGGTACGGAACTCCCGGCGCAGACGCTGACGCTGGGTTCGAGCACCGTCCGCCTCGCCCCGGGCGCAACCGTCGAGGTACCGGTCGGAATCGACCCGGCGAAGGCGGGTCGCGGCTCCTTCTACGGCTACGTCACCGCCACGTCCACCGGCGGCGTCTCGGTGCACACCACGCTCAGCCTCTGGGTCCGCGCCCCGATGCACACGATCACCACCACGTCCTACGGACGCGACGGTGAGCCCACCGTGTGGGGTTTGCTGGACGTCTTCGGCGGGGACACCGAGGTCCGGTTCACCGACATGGGGGTCGCCGAGGTGGAGGAGGGCACCTATCAGATTGCCGGCACCCTTCTGGAGGGCGGAGGCGCTGACGGCGTCCGGGTAATCCAGGTCATCAACCCCGAGGTGAAGGTCACCAAGGACACAACCGTCACCCTGGACGCGCGCGAGACCAGGCTGCTGCGCGTGCGCACGCCCAAACCCGCCGAGCGGCGCAACAACCTGACGTACCAGATGTACCGGAAGATCGACGGCGTCGAGCAGACCCAGGGCATCTACTACGAGGACGGCGGCGGGGACGTAGACCTGTACGTGAATCCCACGTCCAAGGTCAGCGAGGGCGCGTTCGAGTTCACTTCCCGCTGGGAGATGACGGCTCCCGAGCTCAGGGTCGAGGTCCGCCGCGCGGACTTCCGCATCGAGCCGTTCTACGCCAAGCAGTCACTTCCGTTCAAGTCCCAGGGTGAGCAACTGGTCGCCGTGGACGCGGGGACCAGGGACAACCCGGACCTGCGGCCCGGCACTGTGCGGGGCAAGCTCGCCGTGATCCGTGACGACTACGCGATGGAAGGGGACGACCTCGCGAAGACCGCCGCTAAGGCGGGGGCCAAGGGCATTGCGATCGTCCTGCCCGAGGGTTTCCTTGCTTGGACCCGCTGGAAGCCGATGAACACCCGCACCGCTGTGCCTGTGATCAGGATGACCGCGGGCGACGGAGCCAATCTGCTGAACCACATCAAGAAGCGCACGACCGTCGTCAATGTGACGGGGACAGTGGAGAGCCCGTACCTGTACGACATCGCGTCTATCTGGCAGCAGTCCATCCCGAAGGACGTGACGTACACCGTCACGGACCGCAACACCGCGCAGGTCAAGGCGTCCTACGCCAACAACGGGCCACTGCACTGGACCAGCGAGCAGCGCTTCAGCTGGCGCCCCTACGCCGAGTTCGCCTGGGAGACCTCACGCTGGGCGCCGACGGACAAGTCCCGCACGGAGTACGTTACTTCCGGCGACACACAGTGGATGCACGTCGTCGACTTCATGACCGGCCCCGAGCAGTACTGGAGCGGCCCCCTGGTGTCGGGTCTGTGGGACGCTCCGCGCACCTTCACGACAGGTGAAAAGGCCACCGAGCAGTGGTACAAGGCCGTGGTGCGGCCGTCCATCCCGCGCGGCTGGAACCGTCCCGCCGTCCGCAACGGTGACGTTCTCAGCCTGTCGATCCCGGAGTACACCGACGCGGTGGCCGGCCACTGGGGCCGCAAGGAGGTTCCCCCGACGGACGGTGGCATCGGCGCGAGGGCCGGGACGTCCGCGGCGGGGGACGATCCGTCCTACAGCCACGGCGACACCGTATCGGCAGTCCTCTACCGCAACGGCAAGCGGGTCAGTGAGGCCGCGGACGCCTGGAGGGACTTCTCCGTCCCTGCTGGGACGGCCGACTACCGCTTGGATCTGACGACCGCGCGCGAGACCGAGTTCTGGCGGACAGGCACAAAGACCTCCACGTCCTGGACGTTCCGCTCCGGTACCGCTGCGCGGGAGACGCTGCTGCCGCTCCTTCAGGTCGACTACGGCCTCCGCGCCGACCTGGACAACACCGTCGACGGCGGGAAGCGGCACGACGTCGACCTGACCGTCAGGAACCAGGACGGGCTCGTCGCCCCCACGGGGGTCAGGCTGAGCGTCGAGGTTTCCTTCGATGACGGCAAGAGCTGGAACGGGCGGGTCCGCGTCAAGGACCGCGGCCACAACCGGTTCACCGCCACCATCGACCGGCCCGACCACCCGCGAAAGGGCGGCGCGTTCGTGACCCTGCGCGTCACCGCCACCGACAAGGCAGGCAACACCGTCCGGCAGACCGTGGAACGCGCCTACCAACTCCGCTGAGACCGCACACCCGACCGGCACGGCGGGTGCCGGGGGCCAGTGCCCCCGGCACCCGTCGTCGTCGCACGTACCCCCCTCTTCAGCCGGCTCCCCACCACTTCGGCCGACGGGTGTCGTTGAGGTGACGGCCGGCCTTGAGGCGTTCCCACAGGTCACCTCCTTCCGGAAATCCCAGGGCACCGTACCCGGTGTCCGCTCGCGCACACGGGCCCGGGACGGGCCCGTTGGACGCGCTGCCCGCCCGCGAGGGGAAGGCCCTGGGCGCCGACACCGTCGTCCTCGTCGGGGCACCGTGCCCCGGCGCCCCCCCTCAGCCCTGTCGTGTCACCTGCTGGGAAGCCATGCCCGCCCCACAAGAGCAACAATCCCCGCACCGCCCTGATCGAGGCCCGTGGCGATGGACGTTGCTGGTGGTGGGTTGTTCTCGGAGCGGGTGAAGCAGGCTGCAGCTGGTGTTGTCGTACTTCGCACGGCCGTTGAACGGGCAAGGGGAGGTGCCCGCCGCATAGGCGACGATGCGGATCGGACGCAGACGCGCACCAGTTCGGTCTCCTTGAGCGCCTTCCCGTCGCGCGGATGCTGGCCTCAAGCGCTGTCATCAGCTCACCCCCTCCACGACCGTGAGAGCCACGCCGGACGAAGTAACTGATTAGGGGCGGTACGAGGTGAACGGGTCATTGTGGACGTGCCGTTGACGTCGGGCCCCGCGTAGGGGGCGGATCAGGGGGTCAGGGTGACGAAGGTGTCCGCGATGCGGTCGGCGTCGGTCGGGTGGGAGGCGATGGCGATGATGCGCCAGGTGCCGGAGGCGTGACGCCGGACCTCGAAGTGGACTCCGAGGCGTTCGATCTCGGTGTTGTCGGCAGTACGGCGCGACCAGATCACGTCGATCCCGGCGGAGTGCGAGCTGTAGGCGGTCACTCGGCTGTCGGGAACATCGGTGTGGGTGTATCCGGCGGCCCGCAACGGCTCCTGCTGCGCGGCAAGGTAGACCAGTACCGCGTCCGGGTCGGGGCACCAGTCGTACAGGGCGCGGGCCGGGTCGGGGTCGTCCCTTGAGACGTTGAGCGGAGGGACCCAGAAGTCCAGAACGACCCGGGGATCGGCGGACGGGTCCGCGGCCACGGCGGTCCAGGCCGGGAGGTACTGGTGGAAGAACCAGTCGCGGGCCTCCTCGGCCGCACGCGCCACGTTGTCCTTGTACTGCTCGAGGTCCACTTCGTTCCTTCGCCTTCCTCGCACCCCGGGCATGAGTGTGGCCCGGGCCTGGGATCGCCCCCGACGACATTCTGACGAAACGTCAGGCAAGAGGAACCCGACCCGCCGACCCACGCCGGGAGCGGCCGCCGCACCGGCCGCACGCCCGCGTGTTCCTCTGGACGCCATCATCCGTGCAGGCAGGCCCTCGGGGCGTGCGCGGGCATCCGGCGCGGACCTGTGCGTGACGACGAGAGAGGCGGACAGCGAAAAGGCCCGTATCCCCATCCTGATCTCCCGGCGCTGTGTACGGGGCCCGCACTGGCCAGTCGCTCCGTTGCGGGTCACCGTCGCTGGCGCGAGGCGATTCCGACGGCTGCCAGTGTGACAAGGGCTCCGAGCACGGTCAGCACAGAGGGGGATTCCTTACCGGCCGGCACCACAAGGTCGAGGGTGAGGGATCCGATGAGCTGTCCGGCGATGGAGCCCATGCCGAGGAATAGAACTCCGACCTTGCGTACGAGATGGGCGGATGCCGCGATGAACACAACCCCGCAGATCCCGCCCGCATACAGCCACGGGTCGGTGGGCAATGTCTTGGCCGGGCTGGCATCCGCGAGGGTCTTCACTGTCCAGATCGCCGCGAGGAACAGGGTTCCCACACAAAAGTTGAGCCAGGTCGCGGGCAGAGGCGAACCTGACACTGCGCCGGACGCACCGTTCATCGCCTGCTGAAAGCCAAGCAGGAAGCCTGCGACCAGTGGGGCGAGCCCTGGCAACAGAGCTGTCCATGCTGCCGCTGACACGCGCGGTCAAGCCCACCCGCGGCCTGGCGGTCCTGGCGCGTGGCCGCCGTAGTGACCTGGGCCGGAACCCGCGGCGTGATGCCACTGGCCGGAGCCCTGTCCAAACCGCTCACCACCGACAGCGGCACCGCATTGACCGGGCGCCCACTGCTCTTGGTACTGACCACCGCCGTCGTGGTCTTCACCTTCGTCGTCCAGGGCCTGAGCCTGGCCGGCGCAGTGCGCCGCTCCGGGCTGGTATTGGAGCCCGAGCACACCGCCCGCGAGGAAGCCGACATCCGGGACACACTCAACCGCGCAGGCCTTGCCCATGTCGACGAACTTGCCACTCTGGAGGTGATGCCCGAAACCGTCGTCGCCCACGTTCGCAGCGGACTCAGCGCCCGCCTCGAGCAGAGCACCGACAGCTCCGACGGCAGCAGTCTGGACGCCGCCTACCGACAATTGCGGAAGTCGGTGATCGCCGTCCAGAGCGCAGAACTGCACCGCCTCTACGACGAGCACCGCATCAGCGACACCACCCGCCGCCTCCAGCACGACCTCGACCGACAAGAAGCCGCACTCGGCAGGCAATGAACGGGGCACCGCCGAAATGCGGTGATCGGGGGTTCGTAGGCCGCCGGCGAGGTGTCCCCTACGTACTCTCGTCCCAGGTCTGGGCGTCGAACCGGGTCAGGGGTGAGCGACGACGGCCACCGGCGCGATGCTGCGATGCAGAACCGCGTGAGTGACCGGACCGATGTGGCTGCCCACCGCCGAGCGGCGGATCCTCCGGCCGACCACGACCAGGCTGGCGTCGGCGGAGGCGTCCACCAGGTGGTCCGCCGCCCGGCCGATGACCTGGTGAACATGGACGTCCACATGGGCGTACTTCAGCAGCCACGGGTGCATGGCCTCGGTGAGCGCCGCGTCGCGTTCCGACGTCGCCGCCTTGATCAGATCCCCCAGGACCGTGCCGGGGCCGTGTACGTTCGGCGGCAGGGTCCAGCCGTGGACGACCTGCAGACGGGCAGCCCGATCTGCTGCGGCATCGAAGGCGAAGGCGAGCACGTCCTCGTGGGGCCGGTCCAAGTCGAGGCCGAGGACGACGTCCCGGTACGCGGTGGTGGCCGATGCCAGCCCGTCGGCATCTGGCAGGTGCTCGTCCTGGGGGCCCTTCCCGGCCCTGACGAGGACGACCGGGCGGTGCACGGCGGCGATGACCCCCAACGCCACGGAGCCGACGAGGAAGCCGGTGATGCCGTGCAGGCCGCGGGAGCCGAGCGCCATGACCTCGGCCTGGTCGGCCGCGGCCGCGAGGACCGCCACCGGCTGCCCGGAGATCTCCTCGGACGTGATCTCCAGCCGTGGGTACCGATGGCGCAGGGCGACGGCCGCGTCCCGGGGTACAGCAGCGGCCCAGGCGCGAACGGCGACCGGCCCGGCAAGCGGTGCATTGGCGTACGGCTGCCATTCCCAGGCATGCAGCAACCGCAGGGGCAGGCCGCGCAGACCGGCCTCCCTGGCCGCCCAGTCGGCGGCCGACAGGCTCTCGGCCGAACCGTCCAGGCCGGCGATGACAGGACGGAGCATACGATGACCCCCTCACGGAGAGTGGCCAGCAGGCGCGGCCCTGATTCCAGAGTGCCCGGCGGACGCGGGGGCCGCATGGGCCGCAGGTCCCCTCGCGGGACCGACCGGCCCATGCGGCGAACAGGAGAACTCACGCGAGTTCCGACTGGTTGCCGTACACGCCAATGGCCCAATCGCCGCAAAGGCCCGGGGACGTAGGGTCCCCGGGCCCGTTGACCGGGACGTACGGGCGGGCTCAGCGGAGCCAGGCGTGGTCGTGGATGAGGGGCAGCCGGGCCCAGACCCTTCCCAGGCCCCAGGTGGCGCCCGCAGAGCCGGCGGCCAGCGCGATCAGCACCACGGCGTAGACGACGTGGTAGTCGACGAACGGGTTGCTCGACATACTCGGGGACCCGTCGGCCAGGTGCTTCGCAGGCGGCCATTCGGCGATCCACATCATGGCCATCAAGGCGGTGCCGGCGACGGCAGCGAGCCGCAGAGCCACACCGCTCAAGACGGCGATGCCTACGCCGAGCAGCCCGAGCATGAACAGCCAGTCCACCCAGCCGGCGCCGGCCCAGCTGTGGAACGTGGATTGCATCGGCCCTGCGGCGACACCGCTGAGGAATCCCTTGGTGGGAGAGCCGCCGTCGATCCAGCCCTTGCCGGAGGCGGTGGCGTAGCCGAATCCGAAGGTCTTGTCGAGGAAGGCCCACAGGAAGACGAAACCGGTCAGGACACGCAGGCCGGCGAAGACGTACGCCTGTGTCGCTGTGCCGGTGGCCTCCTCACCGGATGTCGGCACGGCTCCGGTCTCGTGCAGAGACGGAAGGCGGAGGCCGGTGTGCCGGTGGGGGTGTCCTTGGATGGCCATGATGCTGATCCCTTCGGGACGGTGCACGGACGATGGATGGTGGCGTCGTTCTTGTGTCCTCACTGTCCCGCTGTACGAAGGGCACTGCCGTGGGCCGAAGGCCCATTCCACGAGGGCCGAACAGCCCTGCCGCTTGGGCTTGTTGGGTGGACGATGTCTGGACAAGGCCGACCTCCCAGGTGACGGGCCGCCATCGGGCTGTGGGCGGCGCTCAGTACGCCAGGCGGTGGATGAGCCACGGGGAGCCGTGGTCGACGATGGATGACCGGCTTGTCGCGGGTGAACAGGGCGTTGTACTCCGGGTCGGCCATGTCGTGAGGGTGCTCGTCGTTGGGCAGCAGTCGTGCCAGGTCGACGATGTCGATGACGTGCACGGCGAGTTCCGGCCGGTGCCTGCGCGGCAGCGAGGGCGACAGAGCCGGAGCGTTGCCGAGGGAAGGCGTCGGCTCCGGTCAGCCGTGCGGGTACCGACATGCCCTGCGCCCCCGGATGTCCGCGCCGTCTCAGGTCTCCGGGCCAGGATGGGCGCATGCCGAAGTCACAGAGGTGGCACAGGACCCTGCCCGGAGTCGCGGTACTGACCGGGTACCGCAGTTCATGGCTGCGGGGTGACATCCTGGCGGGCCTGACGGTCGCTGCGTACCTGGTACCGCAGGTCATGGCTTACGCGGGCCTGGCCGGGGTCCCACCGGTTGCGGGGTTGTGGGCGGCCCTGGCACCGCTGCTGCTGTACGCGGTGCTGGGGTCGTCCCGGCAGATGTCCATCGGCCCGGAGTCGACGACCGCACTGATGACGGCAACAGTCGTGGGGCCGCTGGCCGCGGGAGACCCCGGGCGGTATGCGGTGCTGGCAGCCGCGCTCGCTGTAGTGGTCGGGCTGCTGGCGGTGGTCGCGTGGGCCGCACGGGTGGGATTCGTGGCGGACCTGCTCTCGCGGCCGGTACTGGTCGGCTATTTGGCGGGCGTAGCGATGATCATGATCGTTGATCAGCTGCCGAAGCTCACTGGGGTACTCGTTTCGGGGGCCGGCTTCTTTCCGCAGGCGGCGTCTTTCGTGACGCACCTTTCGGAGGCGGCGTTGCCCACCGTTTCTGTGGCTGCCTGCACACTCGTGTTTCTGTTCCTGGTGGAGCGCTGGATGCCGATGCTCCCCGGCCCGTTGCTGGCCGTGACGTTCGGCACGATCGCGGTCTCCGTCTTCGGACTGCGAGAGCACGGTGTCGCTGTTATCGGGGAGGTGCCGTCGGGCTTGCCGGGCCTGTCGCTGCCTACACCGGGTGACGTGCCCGACCTCCTTCTGCCTGCGGTCGGTGTGCTGCTGGTCGGCTACACCGACGTCATTCTCACGGCCCGGGCGTTCGCGGCCCGTGGGGGCCAGAGCCTCGATCCCAATCAGGAACTACTGGCGCTCGGGGCCGCCAACCTCGGTGCGGGCATGCTGCACGGCTTCCCGGTGAGCAGCAGCGCCAGCCGCACCGCGCTCGGTGCCCAGGCCGGGAGTCGCACCCAGGTGTACTCCCTGGTGGCCTTCGCGGCCGTGGTGTGCGTCCTTCTCTTCCTGGGATCACTGATGTCCGACCTGCCGGACGCGGCACTCGGAGCAATCGTCGTCTTCGCCGCCTGTCGGCTGGTCGACCTGCCGGGCTTCCGGCGACTGGCAGCTTTCCGCCGCCGAGAGTTGCTGCTCGCCCTGGCATGCCTGCTCGGCGTGCTCGCCCTCGACATCTTGTACGGCGTGCTGGTGGCCGTCGGGCTGTCGGTCGCTGAGATGCTGTCGCGGGTGGCTCGTCCGCACGACGCGATCGAGGGCTTGGTCCCGGGATTGGCCGGGATGCACGACGTGGACGACTATCCGCAGGCTCGCACGATTCCCGGCCTGCTGGTGTACCGCTACGACTCGCCGCTGTTCTTCGCCAATGCCGAGGACTTCCGTGGCAGGGCACTGGCCGCTGTCGACGCCCACGCCGGGCCCGTTCGGTGGTTCGTGCTCAACGCCGAGGCCAACGTGGAGGTGGACATCACCGCGCTCGACGCGGTGGACGCTCTCCGTCGCGAACTGATCGGCCGGGAAATCGTGTTCGCGCTCGCCCGGGTCAAGCAAGATCTGATGGACGACCTGGAGGCGTACGGTCTGGCGGAGTCGGTGGGACGGGACCGGATCTTTCCGACGCTGCCGATCACTCTGTCGGCGTATGCGGCCTGGGCGCACGACCGGCCGTCCGGCGGAGAACGAGGCACGGAGTAGAGGAACAGGGCGCCTGCCGGCGCCGCGACGGGGCCACTTCTTCTCGCGCCGTCGCGGCATCTCCGTCCACGGTCGTTACCTGCCGGGATCCGGTCGGAATGGCGTTCGAAACCTGTTCGGTGCCGCTATGTTGAGAGCTGTGGACAGTTCCCCTTGCCTGGCGGAGGAATCCATGGGGATGGAGCCCGACAAGGGTCAGGAGCGCCTGCCGCGGCTGCAGCTGGACGAACTGCTGGACGAGTTGCAGATCCGGATCGATGCCGTGCGCGGGACGCGGGACCGTGTGCACAGCCTGCTGCAGGCCGTGCTGTCGGTGGGGCGCGAGCTGGATCTGTCGCAGGTGCTGCGCCGGATCGTGGAGGCCGCGGTCGTGCTCGTGGACGCGGAGTACGGCGCGCTCGGGGTCATCGGTGACGATGCGACGCTGTCGCAGTTCTTGACGGTCGGGGTCTCCGAGGACCAGGTTGAGGCAATCGGCCCGCTGCCGTCGGGCCACGGCATCCTCGGCGAGCTGATCCGCCACCCCGAGCCGCTGCGGCTGGAGGAGATCTCCGAGCACCCCGTCTCGTACGGCTTCCCGGCCGACCACCCGCCGATGCACTCCTTCCTCGGCGTCCCGATCCGGGTCCGCGACGAGGTGTTCGGCAACCTGTACCTGACCGAGAAACGCGGCGGCAAGGAGTTCGACGGCGAGGACGAGGCCATGCTGTCGACGCTCGCGGTCGCCGCCGGCGTCGCCATCGACAACGCCCGGCTGTACGAGGAGGCCCGGTCCCGGCAGCGCTGGCTGGAGGCGAACGCGGAGATCACCGCCAGTCTGCTGTCCGGCGCGGAGGAGTCCCGGGTGCTGGAGCTGATCGTCGAGCACGCCCGGCGCATCCTGGGCGCCGACCTGGGCGTGATGGCGCTGCCCGTCGAGGGGACCGGCGACGTCCGGATGGCCATCGCCACAGGGATCGACGCGGGCGCGCACCGAGGTCTCACGCTGCCTTGTGAGGGGTCGTTCGTCGGGGCCGCGATGGGTGCCGGTGAATTGATCACCAGTTGCGATGTGGCACGAGACCCCCGTGTCACGGTGGGGCCGCCCCGGTTCGCCGGGTTGGGACCCGCGGTGGCCGTTCCCATGAGCACCCCGCACGGTGTGCGTGGTGCCCTGTTGCTGGCCCGGGCTCAGGGCGAGCCGGCCTTCACCGAGATCGAGACGGCACCGCTGACGGACTTCGCGGGGGCTGCGGCGCTCGCGATGGAACTGGCGGAGCGGCGCCGCTCCGCCGAGCAGCTGGCCCAGTTGGAGGACCGCGACCGCATCGCGCGCGATCTGCACGACCTGGCCATCCAGCGGCTGTTCGCGACGGGCATGACGCTGCAGAGCGCGGTCCGCTTCGTCGACCACCCGCAGGCGAGCGAGCGGCTGCTGCGCGCGGTGGACGACCTGGACGAGACGATCAAGATCATCCGGTCCACGATCTTCGGCCTGCGCGCGCACGACGCCGGTTCGGGCCGCAAGGGCCTGCGGGTCCGGGTCGCCGGGACCGTGGAGGAAGCCGTGCCCGTGCTCGGGTTCACCCCGGCGCTGCGGATGGAGGGACTGATCGACACCGATGTGCCGGTCCCGGTCGCCGAGAACGTGGTCGCCGTGCTGGGGGAGGCGCTGTCCAACGTGGCCCGGCACGCCAAGGCCCGGTCCGCAGATGTGGCGCTGGTGGTCGGTTCGGGGACCCTGACCCTGACGGTGGCCGACGACGGCATCGGCATCCCCGAGGGTGGACGCCGTAGCGGACTGGACAACCTGGCCCGGCGGGCCGAGGCGCTGGGCGGGTCGTTCACCACCGGCACCAGCGCCGACGGTGGCGCGCTGCTGCGGTGGCGGGTGCCGCTGGACGGGTAGAGGTCAGCGTGGTCCCTGCAGGACCTCCGTTGCCGGCCTGCGGGGGCTTGCCGGGCCCTCGGGACCGTATCCGAGCCTGAGGAGCATCTGGACGTGGACCGGCCCGCTGTCGGTGCTGCGCAGCGCCCAGCGCAGGTCGGGCCACTCCAGGGCCTGGTGCAGCAACGACGCACGCAGCTGGTGCGACGTGGCGACCAGCAGCACGTGTTCGAGGGCCTGACCGGCCCGCAGCCAGTCGGCGTGCCGGTCGTCGGCGGTGGACAGGACGGCGATGAGCGGCCGCTGTTCGAAGGCGGCGGTGGCTTTCTGGTTCTCCGGGCGAAGGCCGGAGAAGTCCCGCACCGGCAGCCGGCCTGAGGCGTCCAGCGGGCCGAGGGCCGCGTTCGGAAGTCCGTCGCGGGCTCCGTCGCGGATCCAGCTGCGGCTCTCGGTCCGGCGCGCGGTGTCGGAGGCATCTCGGCGCTCGGCTTCCGCGGTCAGTCGCAGCAGCCGCGAGGTCTCGTCCGCCTCCGGCAGGTGCAGTACCGCGCCTTCGGCGTGGGCGGCATCCATGAGTTCGGCAACGACCGGCTCGGGAGGCCGGTGGGGCGAGAAGGGGAAGCGGCTGCTGTGACGTTGCCACAAAGCCTGATACAAGTCCTTGCGGTGTTCCTTACCACCGGCTCGGGGTGGCCCGGCCAGCCGTACGGAGGCCAGGAGGTCCGGCTGTGCCGGAACCGGCAGCAGCCGAACGACCGGCTCCCAGCCGAAGTGGGCACTTGCGACGCGCAGATTGAACACCGCGGCGCCGACGGACAGGTGAAGGGCCCGGCCGAACGGGTCGGCCTCTCCCAGTCCGCGTTCACCCGCGGCCCGCACCAGGAGCGTGGTGGTGTCCGGTTCGAGTCGGAAGCGCCACGGCTGGCTGTTGTGGAACGACGGTGCGGCCACCGCGGCAGAGATCAGTTTCTCCAGGGTCGCCACGTCGAGGACCGAAGTCGTCATGGCGCTCTCCCTCCAGCCGGTACCTGTCTCCAGGTTCCGCCCGCGCCGCGGCGGGCGGGAGGGGCCGACCGGCCCGCGGGCGGGGGCCGCGTGGCCCGGTCTCAGGGGCGGGACGCGGTACTGCCGGTGCCGTGGTGCTGGGTGGCGAGGACGGCGGCCTGAATACGGCGTTCGACACCGAGCTTCCCGAGCAGCCGGGAGATGTGATTCTTCACCGTCTTTTCCGACAGGAACAGCCGGCTGCCGATCTGCCGGTTGGTCAGTCCCTCCCCGATGAGTTCGAGAATCTCCCGCTCTCGTGGGGACAGCGCGGCGAGCGTCACGTCCTGCTGACTGGTGTCCACGTCGTCCTGGTGGCGCAGACTGCTCATCAGGCGAGCGGTGGTGGCGGGGTCGAGCATCGACTGGCCGGAGGCGACGGTCCGCACGGCGGTGATCAGGTCCGCCCCCTTGATCTGCTTGAGGACATAGCCGGCCGCACCGGCCATGATGGCATCCAGCAGCGCGTCGTCGTCGTCGAACGAGGTCAGCATCAGACAGGCCAGCTCCGGTATTCGTGAACGCAGTTCGCGGCAGACCGCGATACCGTTCCCGTCCGGGAGGCGCACGTCGAGGACTGCCACATCGGGGCGCAGGGCCGGACCGCGCGCCAGCGCGTGGTCCACGGACCCCGCCTCCCCGACCACTTCGATGTCCGGCTCGGCGTCGAGCAGGTCGTGCAGACCACGCCGCACCACTTCGTGATCGTCGACCAGGAACACCCTGATCGGCGTCTGCGGTGTGAATTCCCCTGCACCGGTCATCCCGGCCCCCTGCCTTGTGCGGCGCTCCGTTCTGACGATCGTCGCTCATGAGCCATGTGGGCACCAGGGCCGAACGGACCCGACAGGTGACGGGATCGGACCGCACGGCCCCTTCGGCCGGCCTCTTCGGCCCCTGCGGAGTCGCTCGGCGCCGTGGGATGGTCGCGGTAGCGGACAAGGGGGACCGATATGAACGCAACGATGGTGCTCTGGCGCCGGCGGCGTCATCCGCTTCGACGTCGCTCGGATGTCCTCCAGGCGTGGACGGGTATTACGGCCGCCTTCCTGATAGCCCTCGGAGCACCGGCGGTAGGCGCGGTCACCGCGGTGGGAACGGAGCATTCTGCGCTCCGTCAGGGCGAAGGGATGCGGCAGGTCGACGCCGTGGTGACCAAGGATGCCGCCCCTGCTGTGGTGAACATCGACACGGGCGCCCGCAGCAAGGTGGATGCCCCCGTGCGCTGGGCCGCTCCCGATGGTTCGGTGCGCACCGGAAGCGTGCAAGTGGAGTCGGGCAGCCCGGCCGGTTCGATCACCCGTGTCTGGATCGATCAGGGCGGTCGTATCCAGCACGTCGCCCCGCTCACTGCCGCAGAGGCTCGGGTCCAGGCGGTGGTGTCGGGGATCTACGGGGCCGTCGGCACGAGTGCTGTGCTCCTGGCGGGCCGTTGGGTGGTGCGCCTGCGCATCGACCGCTGTCGCGCAGACGCTTGGGAGCGGGAATGGGCGGAGGTCGAACCCTCCTGGGCGCACCGCGAGGCTTGAGGTCCTTGCGCGAAGGGAGCCGGCACGGCTGCCACGGTGGGGCTCAGCCGAGCGGGATGAGGACAACGGGGCAGTACGCGTGATGGAGCACCGCGTGCGTGACCGGGCCCATTCGCATGCCCAGCGGGTCGCCTTCCCGGCGTCGGGCACCGACCACCACCACGTCCGCTGCCCGGCTCGCCTCGACCAGAGCGGCGGCTGCCGGCCCAGGGACGGTATGCACGCGCACTGCCACATCGGGGAAATGCTCGGCTTGCTTCGCCGTCGCGAAACGGGCCAGTTCCTCGTGCTGCCGGACCTGGGCCCGAACATCCTGCCGCGGTGGGACCGGCCACTGGCCGATCCGCATCAGCTGACGAGTCCACGTGTGCAGGACCTTGAGCCGGGCGCCCCGCCGCTCGGCCTCCTCGAAGGCGAAACGGGCGGCTCCGGCATCGCTGTCGTCCTTGAGGCCGAGGAGTACTTTGTCGTGCCGCAGCCCGCGGCGCGCGGCCGCGTCCTCACGGCCGACCACCATCAGCGGGCCCGCTGCGTGAGCTGCCACGCGCAGCCCGACCGAACCGAGGAGCAGCCCGGCGAATCCGCCGAGACCACGCGTGCCGACGACGCTCAGCGACGCTGTGCGGCTGAGACGAGCCAGGGTCGTCGCCGCCGGTTCTGCGGAAAGCTCCTGCTCGATCGGCTCGTCGGGCAGCCGGTCGGTCACGCGCAGTGCGGCCAGCTGCAACAGGCTGCGAGCCGCCTCGGCCGGCGGTCGGTCGCGATCGGCTCGCAGGCCGAAGCCGACGGTGGCCGGATCGACCCACGGCAGCCCGTGGACGATTCGGAGCACCGCCGACCGCAGGCTCGCTTCCTCCGCCGCCCGGTCCAGCGCTCGGGTCGCCGAATCCGAGCCGTCGACACCGACCACTACCTGCGCTGGTTCGTCCCTGGGCCCGGTCATCTCGCCCTCCCGTCCCTGGCGTTCGCTCCGTTCCCGAACAGGACAGTTCGGGGGACTCGCGTTCGTGTCGACAGGTTCAGCCGCCCACGATGCGCCGCCCGGTGACGGTCCCCGGGGTGATCTTGAGCCACAGATTGCGGCCGCCCCCCGCCCACGGCCCGGTGCGGGCATGTTCGACCAGATGCTGCACGCCGGCCGGGTCGGTGACGGTCCGGGCGACCCCCCGGATCAGCACGCTCCAGCCCTGGCTGAGCAAGTCGTCCACGTGGTCCACCTCAAAGGCGCACCTTGTGCCCGACACCGCCGCTGGGGTGGACCCGGGGTAGGAGCGGAACGCGATGGCCCCGTCGACGACCACGTAGTTGACCGGCAGGATCGTGAGTCCCTCGGGCATGAGCACGCCTACCCTGCCCACTCCGTGCGTGGACAGCAAAGCCCAGCACTCTTTCCGGCTCAGCATGACCAGTTCGGCGCCTTCTGCTGCCTGCGCACGACCGAGTGGCGATTCGGCACTGCCGCTCAGCTCGGAAACGCTGGTGTCCAAAGCCGCGGCGAGGTCCTGCAATTCCGCGCCCTGCGGAGCAGCGGTGGGCTCGAGTTCCACATACCGGAGGTGGTCGGGAGCCATCCTGGCGCGCGCTGCGGCCTCCTCCCGCGAGAGGCCGAGTTCCTGGCGGCGCAGTGCGATCCGCCGTCCGATGTCCCCGGGGCTTGCCGGTGGTGTGGAGTGTTCCGCCATGACAGATCACGTCCTTCGGTGCTCGGCTCGTGACAGCCGGGGTGGAATGAGCCGCGGAGCACGACCTCGAGTCTGCCCGCGGGCCCCTCAAGAGGGCGCCTGCGTTCTTCACACCGCCCCGACCGACATCCGGGACCGGCGACATGGAGGCCAGACACCCTGAACAGACGTTCCTCCGTCGGTGCAGGTGTGACCCTGTGCCAGGATCGCGGGCAGCACCGTAGTGGCGCATGGGCCTAACGGGTCCCGATTCCTGGGCCGTCCAGGGACAGCTCGCACCGGGGGAACCGCTTGACTGCCCGGCCCCCGTGCGCTCCGTCCCTGCTGTGTGGACCACTCGGTCTCGTGAACGGACCCAACGCCCTCTCCCTGCCGGTGGGCGAAACGCGGTGTGCTGAGCACAAGGACCACCGGGAGCCGCACGCCTCGTCAGGGAGGTCACCATGAAGATTTCCGCCTTCATGAACGCACCTGCCGTCACCGTGTCGCCTTCTGCCTCCGCCCGCCGGGCAGCGCTGCGCATGCGGGACGCGGCCGTGGGTTCGGCCCTGGTCACCGAGGTGGACCAGGTGCTCGGCGTTGTCACCGACCGTGATCTCACGGTGCGCTGTCTCGCGGGCGGCCGCGACCCGGATATGCCTGTGTCGGACCTGATGTCGGCCCCGGTGGTAACCGTGGACGCCACCGATGACATCGACGTCGCCTACCGGACGTTCCGCAGGTCCGGCGTTCGGCGCCGTCGCCTCGACCGTCCGGCACGCACCCGAACCCTCGCCCCGCTGCGTGCGGTGCTGGGCACCCAGCCCCTGTCCGGGACGGACCTCGCCATCGCCTGTGGCCTGTCCGCCCTCGGATACCTGGTGATGCGTCTCCAGGCGGGGCTGTTCCCGGCCTGCGTGGGTGAGGCGGTCAGGACACGAACGCGTTGAATCCTGAGGTGTGCCAAGCACGGCCGTCGGGCAGAACGGCGAATGCCTCGTACCCGGCGAGCGATTCCAGCCACGGGCGGGAGTCTTCGCCCCGTGCGAAGGCCGCTGTCGCGTAGGCGTCGGTCATCGTCAAACGGGGACCGATGACGGTGACCGAGGCGAGTCCGGCGGCGGGAGCGCCGTCATGGGGATTGACGATGTGGGCTCCGCGCTCCGCGATGCCCGACGTGGCGACGGCCAGGCCGCCGTCCGCGGTCACGACGGTGGCCAACTCCTTGCGGCGCAGCGGGTGGGCGATCCCGATGCGCCACGGTGTGCCGGGGGCCGCCTGGCCGTGAATCTGGATGTCGCCACCACCGTTCACACACGTGTGGTGTGCGCCGGCCGCGTGCAACAGCCGGGAGGCGTTTTCGGTGGCCCAGCCTTTGACCATGCCCGAAGGGTCGAGGGTGCCGGCGGCCATGGCACTGAACCAGCCGTCGGTGTCGCGGGTCGCCTGCGCGCACAGCGACAGCACTTCGTGAACCTCGGGCGGGCAGTCGGCCAGGCGGATTTCGCCGCGGGCGAGCTTGCTGACGGTGCTGTCATGCCGGTACGTCGAGAACACGGCGTCCACGGTGTGGAGGTGGCGGACCGCGTCGGCCAGGGCACG
The DNA here is from genome assembly GCF_044751205.1 of Streptomyces sp. NPDC088732. Taxonomy (NCBI): domain Bacteria; kingdom Bacillati; phylum Actinomycetota; class Actinomycetes; order Kitasatosporales; family Streptomycetaceae; genus Streptomyces; species Streptomyces sp. NPDC088732. Next base: position 30,405 of record NZ_JBIVLI010000036.1, on the reverse strand, counting down.
GTGGATGGTGGGCGTGGGCCTGTCGCGGATGTCGAAGGAGAAGACGGTGCCCATGACGTGCTCGACATGGCGCAGTCCGGCACCGCTTTCATGCACGGGCCTGGTCCAGAGCGCTTTGCAGGGACTGGATGTAGCCCTGACTGGTGTAGCTCGCGCCCGACACGGTGTCGATGCCGGCGCTCTGGGCGCCCAGGGCTTCCTGCGTCAGGCGCGGCAAGGCGTAGGAGGCGATCTGCTGGTCCCTGCCGTTTTCGTCCGGCGCCTGAAGGACACGGACGGCGGTGATCTTTCCCTCTCTGAGGGTGGCGGCCACCTGCACCGTCCCGTACCGCGTCTCCACGGGGGTGCCCGTGAAGGTCCCGCTGGCGTCGCCGTGCCCGCTCGAAGGCGCCTGCTGCCCGGCCGGGGGCAACGAATGTCCCGGGTGTGGTCCGCCGGGACTGTCCGCGAGAGCGGCGAGGTGGTGAGGCTTGAGGGAGAGCAGCGCGATGACCAGGGCGCTGGTTCCGGTGGTGGTGAGGACGGCTCGGCGCATGGCGGTTCTCCTCAGAACGCGAACGACTCGTGGTGGATGCGGCGGGCGAGCACGCCTGCCTCGCGCAGGGCACGGACAGCGGCTTCCGCCATGGGCGGGGGGCCGCAGAGGTAGACATCGTGGTCGGCGAGGTCGGGAACGAGACCGGTCAGGCCACGTGCCGTCAGGGGTGAGGAGAACTGCTCCGGGACGTCCACGACGTAGTGGACGGTCGCGTGGCGGCGCCGGGCTATCGCATCGAGTTCGCTGCGCAGCGCGAGGTCTTCCGGGCGGCGTGCCCGGTAGATAAGTGTCACCTGACCGGGCAGGGTTTCGAACAGGGCCCGCAGGGGAGTGATGCCGACCCCGCCTGCCAGGAGCAGCACCTTGGCCGCGGTGCGGCGGTTCGCGGTGAAGCCCCCGTAGGGGCCTTCGGCCCAGACGCGAGTGCCGGGCGCCAGCCGGGCAAGGGCACCGCTGTGGCCGCCGGCGGCTTTCACGGTGATGCGCAGGTGCTGCTGCTGGGCGGGGGCGGACAGGGAGTACGGGTTGGCGGTCCACCACATTCCGCGGGTGAGGAAACGCCAGCGCAAGAACTGCCCCGGGGCTCCCCCCAGCTCGTCCAGGTACCGACCGCTGAGGTGGACGGACACCACGCCCGGCGCTTCGGCGTGGACGGCGGCGACTTTGAGTCTGTGGCGCAGCCCGCGCCGGAGAGGGACGGCGAAGCGGTACCAGGCGACCAGGACGGCGACGCCGAGGTAGAGCGTGTACCAGGCAGCCTGTGCGGGCTGGTTGCCGACGAAGTCCGCGCCGTTGGAGAGCTGGTGGCCGAAGGCGAGGAAGACCGCCAGGTAGGTGGCGAAGTGCAGATAGTGCCAGGCCTCGTAGCTCATCCTGCGGCGGGCCGCCCGGGCGGAGATGACGCCTGTGGCGAGGAACAGCAGAAAGCCGGCGGTGCCCTTCAGCAGATCCGGGTAGTCCAGGACCAGGCTTGTGGTCTGCGCAACGAGCGAGGTGTGCGCGGCCAGGGAGTAGCCCCAGATGATCAGCAGGGTGTGGGCGAGCGCCAGGGACACGGTGCAGCGTCCACCCCAGGCGTGCCAGCGGGCGAGCCGGTCGGTGCCGACGGTGTGGTCCAGCACCGGTACCCGTGCCATCAGGGCGAGCAGGACCGCGCTGGCGTAACCGGCCAGGAGACCGGTGATGCGACCCGCTCCGGTCAGCCAGCCCGCCGGGCCCACGACGGAGGAGGTGTCGCTCCACCACAGCGCAAGGACCCCGGCGGCCCCGGCCCAGACGGCGATCGGTGCGAGCAGAGGGGCGACGCTGCGGCGCGGACGCCGGTGCTGCAGGTGGCCGCCGCCGTAGGTGGCGCTCGTCGAGGTCGTGGCCATGTGGTTCCTCAGGATCGATCGGGTGCCGGCAGCGCCCAGCATCACAACCGAACCTCTGTGTACCTTCTGAACGGGGGCCGCAGCGCAGGCTCAGAGGAAACTCAGAGGCGGTCGCTGCCGACAGGTGACCGTTCACGAGGGATGCTGGACAGACCATGGAAGAACCCCGCAGCCTGCCCCCCGCACTGCGTCGGCACGACGGCAGTCCCGTGCGCATTCTCGTCGTCGACGACGAACCCGATGTCACCGACGTGCTGTCCGCCGCCTTGGCCGGGGAGGGCTGGGAGGTCCGTACGGCCGCCGACGGGGCGTCCGCGCTGGCCACGGCCCACGGGTTCCGCCCTGACGCGGTGGTACTGGACTGGATGCTGCCCGATGCCGACGGCCTGCACGTGCTGCGCGAACTGCGACGTGGCGCGCAACGGGTGTGCGTGCTGTTCCTGACCGCCCGCGACGCGGTCGAGGACCGCATTGCCGGCATCACCGCCGGTGGCGACGACTACGTGACCAAGCCCTACAGCCTGGAGGAAGTCCTGGCCCGGCTGCGCGGTCTGCTGCGCCGGGCCGGCGTGACCGCCGAAGCCGGCGTCGACCTTCTCGTGGTCGGCGATCTCACCATGGACGAGGAGGCCAGAGAGGTCCGCCGCGCGGGGACAGCGGTCGAACTGTCCCGGACGGAGTTCGAACTCCTGCGGTTCCTCATGCGCAATCCCCGCCGCGTGCTGTCGAAGGCCCAGATCCTCGACCGGGTCTGGGCCTACGATTTCGGCGGCCGCGCCCACGTCGTGGAGTTGTACATCAGCTATCTGCGGAAGAAGGTCGACGCCGGACGCCCACCGATGATCCACACCGTCCGCGGTGTCGGATACGTCCTCAAGCCGGACTCACCGTGAAGCGGCTCCCTCCACGGACCCTGCGCGGTCAGCTCACCGCCGGCCTGCTCGTCCTGCTCGCCGCCGCGTGCCTGGCCGTCGGCATCACCACGGACCTGGCGTTGCGTGGTTTCCTGGTGGGGCGGCTCGACGAGCAGCTCTCGGTGACCGGCGGCCGCTTCGCCGCCAGCCTGGAGCACGAGCGGACGCCCGATGCGGACAACCGGCCGGACACCCGTGGACAGGCCGACGCGACCTTCGGCGCCAGGCTGCTCAACGGTGTCGTGACCCAGGCCGCAGTGGTCGACGACGCGACGGACCGGCGTCTCACCCTCCTGCCCGGCGACCGCCGTGCCCTCAACCGTGTCCCGGTCGACGGGAGGGGCCACAGCATCCGCCTCTCCCCGCTCGGGGCCTACCGGGTGGTAGCGGTGCAGGGCGACGACAACGACGTCCTCCTCACGGGCCTTCCCCTGCGCCCCGTGGAGGCGACTCTGCGCCGGCTCGAAGCCGTCGAGGCGGCCGTGTTCGGTGCCGCCCTCCTGGCCACCGGCATAGCGGGGGCGCTGTGGGTCCGTGTATCCCTGCGCCCCCTGCACAAGGTCACCGAACATGCGACGGGTGTCGCGCGACTGCCCCTGGCCGACGGTGACGTCGCCATGCCCGACCCCCTTCCGGACTCCGACCCCCGCACCGAGGTCGGGCAGGTCGCGGCCGCCCTCAACCGGATGCTCGGCCACGTCGAGGACGCCCTGGTCCGTCGCCAGGACAGTGAGGAACGCCTACGGCACTTTGCCGCCGACGCCAGCCACGAGCTGCGCACCCCCGTCGCCAACATCCGGGGTCACGCGGAGCTGGCCCTGCGCGGGCAGGGACCCGTGCCCGACGGTGTCCGCCACGCCCTGGAACGCATCCAGTCCGAGTCCCACCGCATGTCCCGCCTTGTTGACGACCTCCTGCTCCTGGCCCGACTCGACGCCGGACGTCCCCTCGAACACGAGAACGTCGACCTGACCCTGCTCGTCCTCGACGCCACGTACGACGCCCGCGCCGCAAGCCCCGGCCACCGCTGGACCCTGGACCTCCCCGAGGAACCGGTCACCGTGACCGGCGACGCCCACCGGCTGCAACAGGCGATAGGCAACCTGCTCGCCAACGCCCGCACCCACACCCCGTCCGGTACAGAAGTGTCGGTCACCCTCACCTCGGACAACGGCGGTGCCTGCCTGGTCGTCAGCGACAACGGACCGGGCATCCCCGAAGAACTGCAGTCCGAGGTCTTCACCCGTTTCGTTCGCGCCGACCAGGCGCGTTCACGGTCCACGGGGAGTACAGGACTGGGACTCGCCATCGTCCAGGCAGTCGTCAGTGCCCACCAGGGCACCGTTCAGGTCAGCAGCCGCCCTGGGCACACCTCGTTCCGCGTGACCCTCCGCACCTGAAGGAAAGGCACCGGGGGCTGCTCAAGTCCCGCACTCCGTACGCGTCACTGCGCAGCCGCCCTGATCTCCTCTTCCGTGGCAGTGTGCGACACCACGAGGAGCTCGTCCCCGGGCCGCAGCTCCATGTCCGGCGTCGGTACAGTGGGCCGGCCGTCGCGGACGACCGTGGCGACCACGGTGCCCTCGGGGTTGGACCACAGGCCGATGCGGAGGACCCCTTCGCGGTCGGTGCGTACCGCCTGGGCATTGAAGAACTGGCTGACGGCGATGCCCACTTGGACCATGGTGATCGCCTCCCGGTCGAGAACACCGCACGCAGGCCGAGAGCCTGGCTGCTTCCGATGAACCGCCGCATCACGGCCGCGGAGAAGAGCGGTTTGTGACGGGAGTGCGGGGACGGTCCATCACATCCGGCTCGGGAGATTCGGCCCCGAGCGCGAGCGCCGGCAGAACGTCCGAACTCAGGTCGATCGCCAAGAACTGCACGGCGGTGATCGGTACGAGGGGAAAGCCCACGAACGGCGCCACCAAAAGGCGCGCCAACCGATGCGGAGCGGCCACCGTGTGCACGGATACGTGCCGTCGGCGGGCCCGGGACAATGCCTGTGCGCCCCGCCCGGGCTGTTCAGGAGCGCGGGGTGTGCGAGCGGCATCTGGTCGGGGGGCAACGTCGTGGGGGTAAAGCCCGCGGACCAAGTGAGGAGGTGATGGTGCGACATGCCGTTCTCCCGATGCTCAGCTGCGAAGCCGGCCGTCGGCAGTGTGGTGCGCTGGGCGTTCGACGGAGCGCCGGTGGATGTCGTCCAGCCGGTAGGCGAGCCGGTTCACCACCGCGACGACACCGTCGCTGCGCCGGACCAGGCCCTCGGCCGCGGGGATGTCACTGAGGCGCTCCACTCGGCCTTCGAGGGTGACGACCCCGCCCTGGACGCTCACAGAGATGGCCTGCGGGGTGAGGCCCAGAACCTGGATCACCACGTCGTCGACCACTTCGTCGTGGATGTCGGCGTCGGGACGCAGGAAGATCCGAAGCACGTCTCCACGGGTGACGATGCCGATGAGGCGGTTCTCCTCATCGACCACGGGCAGGCGATTCACCTTGTGTTCGGCCAGGGCACGGGCTGTCACGGTGATGGCGTCGGTCGCGCGGACGGTGAAGGCCGGTGCGGTCATCAGCTGCCCAGCGGTGCAGTCGTGAAGCCGGGCCGTACGGGGGAGTGCGGGCCGGTTGGGTGACGGAGCCTGCTCCACCGGCCGCGTAGCCAGGTCGGTCTCGGAGACGACTCCGAGCACCTTGTCGTCGTCGTCCACGACGGGCATGCCGCTCACCCGGTGCCGGCCGAACAGCTCGGCGACGTCCTCGAATGAGGTTTCCGCCCGCACGCTGACGACATCCGGGGTCATCACGTGTCCGGTCTTGCGGAGCCTCATCGTCCTCTTCCTCCAGTTGCGACGTGCGGCCGCGGCCGCGGGCGGAGGCGGATCAGGGTCGTGCACTCATGGACGCGCACTGCCCCGTTGCGGCGGGCTGCGGGGCTGAACGGACGATGCCGAATGCGGAGCCGCCACGCGGACGCTCCCTTCACCGCCGGGCGGCCGCGGGCCTGGCGGTGTCATCGGCCTTGTAGCCCAGACGTGCATGGACGTCCACAACGCCGTCCACTCCACGGCACAGCTGCGTCACGACGGGGATGAGGCTTTTGCGGTCCACTACGCCGTCCAGCGAGACCTTGCCGTCGGTCACGGTCACGGTGACCGCGCCGAGGGGCATGCCGAGCGTCCTCACCAGCACGTCGCCGGTGATCTCCTCGGCTATCGCGTGGTCCCTGCGCAGGAACAGCTGCAGCAGGTCAGCGCGGCTCACCACGCCCACGAGCCGACCCGCCTCGTCCACCACCGGCAGCCGCTTGACGTTGCGACGCTCCATGACCCGCGCCGCCTCCACGACCGACCACTCGGGCCGTGCGAGGACCACAGGGCTGCTCATCAGCCCTTCCGCTGTCGTGGCCTCGATGCGCGCACGGTCCTGCGGCCGCGGCCGCGGGTGCGGGGGCGGCAGCAGGCCGGACGGGTCGAGCTGCCCCGCCTCCTTGCGGAGCAGATCGGCCTCCGACACCACCCCCACGGGCCGGCCGTCGTCGTCGACCACGGGTACGGCCGTGATCTCGTGCTCCGTGAGCTTCTGCGCGATGTCCTTGAACGACGTGTCCCGCCGTACCGACACGACGGCCTTGGTCATCAGGTCGCCGACATTGCGGTGATGCATCGTCCCCGCCTCCTGTCTGTACCCGGCGCCCGCCATCGGCAGGCTCTGCGTTGTTCCGCCTCCACTGTCGAACCGGGCACTCCGTGTCCGCATGGGCCGATGGGGCCACGGAGCCGGACGAGCGGCCCAACCGGTTCAGCGGTTGCCGGCAGTACGACGACAACCGCCCGGGTGGTGTGGGCCCCGAGTCTGCACCGGCGGCGGTCGGGCGGCGAGAGGGGCAGACTGAAGGAAACAGGGCGGCCGGGCCCGGGCGTCGTCTCCCGCTCGTGGACGTGGCCCGCAGGGACGGGGGGACTTCCTCGCGAACACCTGTACCTCGGCTCCAGGAGGCGGTCGATGCGGGCCTGGACCTGGTCGTACGTCGGATACGACCCCGCGCAGGAGCGCCTGCGCGAGGCGTTGTGCACCCTGGGCAACGGCTACTTCGCGACCCGCGGGGCCGCTCCGGAGGTCCGGGCAGGCCCGCACCACTACCCCGGGACGTACGTCGCCGGCTGCTACGACAGGCTTTCCTCGGTGGTCTCCGGGCGCAGTGTCCAGAACGAGGACATCGTCAATTTGCCCAACTGGCTTCCGTTGCGCTTCCGGTTCGCCGAGGGTGGTGACTGGTTCTCCCCGGACGACGGCTCGCTGCTGGATTACCGGCAGGACTTGGATCTTCGCCGTGGTGTCCTCACCCGCCGGTTCAGGATGCGCGGTCCGTGCGACCGGGTGCTGGCCGTCGAGCAGGTTCGGCTGCTCCACATGCGCGACCCCCATTTGGCCGCCCTGCGCACGGTGTTCACTGCCGAGGGGGACTGGGCGGCAGACCTGGACGTGGAGTCGGCTCTCGACGGCGACATCACCAACGCGGGAGTCCAGCGCTACCGGGACCTGAACGGGCGACATCGCCGACCTCCAAGGAGGCACCACACAGGAGGGCATTCACCTCGGCGCCATGGCGGGGACCCTCGACTTCGTGCAGCGGGGCCTGACCGGATTGCAGTCCCGCGCGGACGGACTGTGGTTCGACCCGGCCCCCCTGCCCCAGCTGTCGAGGTTCCGCTTCGCCCTGCGGCACCGCGGCCACTGGGGATTGAAGGTACGTGTCGGAGCACGGTACCTACGGGTCCGCGTGCCTGCGTCCGAGGTCTCACCGCTGCTGACACATGTCGACGGCGCGACCTTCGAGATCGGACCCGGCACGTCACGGAGGATGAAGCTGCCGAACCGGTGACATCATGCCCCGCCAGGAGCACCACAGCCATGCGGGGCGCGGTCCTTCCCCATGGCCTACGGCACGGCCGGCACCTGCCGCGCGCCCAGGGCTGCGACGCCGAGCCGCCTGCGCGGAGTTGCAGAACGAGATCGCTGCCGCGGAGTCGGGCGCGCTGGCACAGGCACTGCTTGGGTGGCGGGAGAGGCCACCGCTGGTGAAAGTGCCCGAACACTGCGTTTTTCCACACGCCGTTCTACGCGTGAGGCTCGGTGTGACTCGGGTCGCGTATCCTGGCAGCCCTCAATCGTGGTCGGGGACGACGGCCACGGGGCACGGTGCGTGGTGCAGGACAGCATGATTCACCGGACCCAGTTGCAGTCCGAGGGGATTGCGGCGGCGTCGCGCGCCGACAACCACCAGGGCGGTGCCTTGAGCTGCCTCCAGGAGTGCCGGGCGTGCGCGTCCTTCCGGCATCACTCGCTTCACGGGCACGCCCGGGAAGTCCGCCGTCGGCCGCACCAGGGCCTGGTCCAGCCGTTCCGCAGCCGCAGCGTGATCCTTGTGTGCAGCCGAGTCCTGCCATCCGTCCCAATCGGGTCCCACCCCGTGCGGCCTCCTCCAGGCATGGACCGCCAGTACGCCCCAACCGCGCGAGTTCGCCTCGGAGAAGGCGAACTCACGGGCGGCGTCCCCCGACCCGCCGACCGGCCCGACACCCAAAGCGATCCAAGGGATTTCGCCCGCTGCGCCCCCGCCACCGCGGACCACGACAATCGGGCAGGTCGCCTTCGCTGCCACCGTCAGCCCGACCGACCCCAGCAACTGGGTGGCGAACTCGCCACGTCCACGGCTGCCGACCACCACGGCGGCGGCGTGGCGGCTCAGGCGCAGCAGTGCCTCCTCGGCCTCCTCGGCAACGACCTCACCCAAGACCTTGACCTCCGGCCGGCGCAACAGAGCACGCTGTTCGGCCGACGCGAGGATGTGCTCCGCCATGATCCGTTCGGACGGACAGCCTGCCCCGGGGGACGGCCTGGCTCCCTCGTAGCGCTCCCACAGCGACGCGTACACGATGCGCAGCTCGGACCCGCGCAAGGCCGCCGCATCGGCGGCCCAGTCCACGGCGAGGAGCGAGGCGTCGGAGCCGTCGGTGCCCACGATCAGGGGAAGCGACACGATCGCCACCGCCCTTCCTCCAGGTTTTCAGCCCCTGTGTCAGCTTGATGGCCCCCATCTCCCGGGACCAGGGTCTGTCGGGATTCAGTACGGGGTCCCTCTCGGCCACGGTAGGGGCCCACCGGCCCATGTGCCGTTCCGGCGGGACGAGGGACAGTGAAAGCGATGACGAAGGACGGAGGCCAGTGATGTGGCACCGAAGCGTCAGCGACCTGATGACCGCGCCCGCAGTGAGTGTGCGGGCGGACGCACCCTTCAAGGAGATCGCAAAGCTCCTGGCAGAGCACGATGTCACGGCACTGCCGGTCGTGGACGACGGCAGTCGTCCCGTCGGGGTCGTCTCCGAGGCGGACCTGCTGCGCAAGGAGGCAGGGCAGCGCGATCCGGCCGACCTGATGCCGCCGCCGTACGCCTCGAGCGCGGACCGTGCCAAGGCCGAGGCTGTCAGCGCCGTGGAGCTCATGACGAGCCCGGCGGTCACCGCCCGGCCCGAATGGACGGTGGTCGAAGCCGCCCGCACGATGGAGCAGCATCGTGTCAAGCGTCTGCCCGTGGTCGACGAAGTCGGCTGCCTGGTCGGTGTCCTGAGCAGATCGGACCTGCTGCGGGTCTTCCTCCGGCAGGACCGTGCGATCCGTGACGAGATCACCTCCGAGGTGCTGGGCCGTACCCTGCGGCTGTCGCCCCTGGCGGTCACGGTGCACGTGGTCGACGGCCGGGTGTCCCTGGAGGGCACGATCGAGCGGCGAAGCGTGGTCCCCGTCCTGGTCGCGCTGTGCAACGGCGTCGACGGAGTGGTCGATGTCCGTGAGCACCTGCGGTACCGCGCGGACGACTCCAGCAGCCCCGCGCCGGCTCACCACCAGCCTGCCTGACCGTGGCTCCCTCCGCCGCAGGCCGCACTCCGGGCACCCCCAGTACAGAGAGGCGGACCATCATGGCCGGCAACACCACTTCCCACGCCCGCGGCGACATCGGCCGCCGGGTGGCCAGACGCCGCGAGGAACTCGGGCTGTCGCGCGACGACGTCGCCCTCAGCGCAGGCCTCTCGGCAGGCTACCTGCGGTTCCTCGAGGAGGAGGCCACGGCGGCTCCCCCCATGGGCACCTTGCGCAGCCTCGCAGGAGCCTTGCGCACCACGGTCGTCGCGCTCAACGGAGGCGCGGCAGACCTTCCCCCCGGCCTGGGACGGGCATCCGCACATCCGAGGTTCCTGGAACTCGGCCCCGAGGAGTGCTGGGCACTGCTCGGCACTCACGGCGTGGGCCGGGTCGTGGCACTCGTCGACGACGGTGCGACCGTGCTGCCGGTCAACTACACCATCGTGGACCAGGCCATCGTGTTCCGTACGGCTTCCGGCTCCGCGCCCGCCGCCATAGCGGACAGCGATGTCACCTTCGAGGTGGACAGTGTCGACGAGGCCCTCAGCCAGGGCTGGAGCGTCCTGGCACGTGGCCGCGCCCGCGCCGTAGGGGGGAAGCAGGCGGCAGAACTGGAACAAGCGGCCTACACCGGCCCCTGGCCGGGCGGGGACGAACGTGACCTGTGGATCCGGATCGACGTGGCCGGCCTCACCGGGCGCCGCATCGAAGTGCCCTGATGTCAGGACCCGGAGAGCCGGGCGGTGCCTTCCGGACCGGCGAATGGGGCCGATCGGCCCCTGATCGGAGACGGCCGGGGCGGCGGAGGCTGGGACCTGGATCAGCAACGGACCGCATGCCCGCCGGGGCGCGCACATCATTCGGAGGCAAGCCATGACCATCAGCCGGACCACCGGTCTGTTCGACGCGTTGCCTCCGACCGCCCGCGGTCGCCTTGCCGACCTCTCCCGCGAGGTCAACTTCCCCGAGCGGACCCGTATCTTCGAAGAGGGGCAGCGGGCGGACCGGTTCTGGGTCATCCGGACCGGTTCCGTCTCCCTCGACCTGCACGTACCCGGCAGGCGTGCGGCAGTCGTCGAGACGCTGGAGCCGGGCGATCTGCTCGGCTGCTCCTGGCTCTTCCCGCCCTATACCTGGCACTTGGGAGCCGAGACCCAGAGCCCCGTCCGAGCGATGGAATTCGACGCGACGATCGTCAGGGCGCTGTGCGAGGCCGACGCCGCGTTCGGCCGTGACGTGTCGCGGCGCATCGCGGAGATCGTCGCACACCGGCTGCAGGGCGCCCGTACCCGCCTCCTCGACCTCTACGCCCCGTACGGCAGCGGCCAGCGAGGATGACCAACGGGGCGACGTCCCCGCAACCGAAGGGAGGATCCCGTGCACGGAAGCCCGCACATCGTCAGCGACGTCATGACACGGACAGTGGTGGCCGTCGCCCGCGGCGCTTCGTTCAAGGAGATCGTCGAGACCATGGCGAAGTGGAAAGTGAGCGCCGTCCCGGTACTGGAGGGAGACGGCCGGGTGATCGGGGTGGTCTCGGAGGCGGACCTGCTGTCCAAGGAGGAGTACCGCGACAGCGACCCGACGCGGGCCGAGCAGATGCGCCATCTCGCCGAACTCGCCAAGGCCGGCGCGGTGACCGCCGAGGAGCTCATGAGCGCCCCCGCCGTGTGCGTCCACACCGACACCACGCTCGCCCAGGCCGCACGGGCCATGGCACAGCGCCGCGTCAAACGCCTCCCTGTCACCGACAGCGAGGGAATCCTGCGCGGTGTGGTCAGCCGGGGTGACCTGTTGAAGGTCTTCCTGCGGCCCGACGACGACATCGCGGAGGAGGTGCGCCGTGAAGTGGTGGCGTATTTGTTCCCGGGGGAGCCGTCGCCGGTACGTGCGGACGTGAAAGAAGGCGTCGTCCGCTTCACCGGCACCCCGCGCGACACCAACCCGGTGCCGGTTGCCGCCCGCCTCGCCCGCGCGGTGGAGGGCGTCGTGGACGTCGAGTGGGACTGACAGTCGTGGGCGCTCCGGGAAAGTGAGGGGACCGGGAGATGGGTGACAAGAAGCGGCCGGCCCGCCTGTCTGTAGCTACCTACGATCGGGAACTGTTGAGCCTGCAGATCGAGTTGGTCAAGCTGCAGGAGTGGGTGCGGGTCGGGGGCCACCGGCTTGTCGTTGTCTTCGAAGGCCGGGACGCGGCGGGAAAGGGCAGCACGATCAAGCGGGTCACGGCGCATCTCAATCCGCGCATCGCGCGCATCGCCGCTCTCCCAGCGCCAACCGAACGGGAAAGCACCCAGTGGTACTTCCAGCGGTACGTCGACCACCTCCCGGCAGCCGGTGAGATCGTGCTCTTCGACCGCAGTTGGTACAACCGCGCCGGCGTCGAGCACGTCATGGGCTTCTGCACACCCCAAGAGCACGCACGGTTCCTCCACCAGTGCCCGATTTTCGAGCGGCTGCTGATCGAGGACGGCATCCTGCTGCGCAAGTACTGGTTCTCCGTCAGCGACGCCGTCCAGGAGCAGCGCTTCAAGGCGAGGCTTGACGATCCGACCCGTCGCTGGAAGCTCTCCGGTATGGACATGGAGTCCATCACACGCTGGGAGGCCTACTCACGTGCCAAGGACGAGATGTTCGTGCACACCGACATCCCCGAGTCCCCCTGGTACGTCGTCGAGAGCGACGACAAGCGCGCAGCCCGCATCAACATGATCGCGCACCTCTTGTCGAGCATCCCCTACGAGGAGGTCCCGCTCTCCACGGTCGAGTTGCCGAGCCGGCCGCCTTCGACGGGCTATCAGCGGCCGCCGCGCGACCTGCAGACATTCGTGCCGGACCGCACGGCCGATCTGCGCGAGTAGGGTACAGGCCGGCGGCATGGGGTGCACCGGTGACCGCAACGGACCGCACGAGCGGCACCGTCGTACCGGCCCTCTCCGGCGCCGGGCGCCGGGGCACGGAGACGTCCGCCGGTCATCGGTCCCGTGCCGGCCGGCGGTGGTCCGCGGCCGACGGCACGGTTTCGGCCGAGTGGTCCTGCCCCCTGACGATGACGATCGGACACGGTGAGTGCTGGGTGCAGTGCTGCCCCACCGATCCCAGCAGTGCTTCGGCGAACCCGCCGTGCCCACGATTGCCGAGCACCAGCAACGACGCACCTTCGGCCGCCGCCAGCAGGACACGGGCCGGGGTGCCGTATTCGACGTGGCTACGGATGTCCACTGCCGGCTCCGCCCCGGTGACGCGGGCGATGGTGTCGTCGATGACCTGCGCTGCCGCGGCGTCGAGTCGCAGATCCTGACCCGCGGGGGGCATCCACCCGAACGAACCGTAGAACTGGGGGTACTCCCAAGCGATCACGGCGTCGATCACACCGTCCATCAGCGACGCCTGCCTCACCGCCCAGGCGAGTGCCTCCATCGAGGACGACGAACCGTCGACGCCGACGACGATCCGCGGCCTGTCGTCCCGCTGCGTGTCCACCATGCCTCCTTCGAGGTCACTTCCTCCAGCGCGCGCCCGCGACGAGCACGGGCGCCGGTCAGGCCTGCTGCCTGGTCGTGGCGGCGGGATTGCCGGACCCCGCCGCGCCCCACGTACCAGCGTGTGCGCGCACCCGCGGAGCCGCAATGGCGACGGCCTCCGGCCATGGGCCGTCCGGCCCCGGGAAAGGTACTGCCCGGCACTGACGTTCCCGGCTACATGCCGGCCTGCGTATGGGCCGTCCGGCCGCGCGGGCGGCGGACGGGAAACAGGCGTCGATGACGACAGTCCGACGGGAGTGTGTGCGGAATCTCCGGCGGACTCCCGCAACTTCGTACCTGGCGGCAACGGCACTCCCGCCGTCCCGTCACGCAGCGTCTCGATGAGGGCCCAGCCGACGCCGTCGTTGCGCCGGAACACGTTGCCGATCCCGATGATCACCCAAACGCCCGTATCCGGCGTGGCCCAGCCTCCAACCGGTGGCATTGCATCACCCCTCTCGCCGAGGGACGCCCGCGGAAGGGACGGGTCCGAGCAGGGAGGGTGTGCTGAGTGCGTACGGCTTTCCGAGCATGTCAGGCACGAACCGGGAGTTGTCAGACACGATCTTTGGGTCCGGCCGACGGGTGCTGCTGCCGTTTCCGAGCCGGTCCGACCACGTAGGGCCGCATCATCTCGTTGTCCTCGTGTTCGAGCATGTGGCAGTGCCATACAAAGCGACCGGGCCGGTCGAACGTCGCCTTGAGCCGGGTGACGGTGCCCGGATAGGCGATGGCGGTGTCCTTGTAGCCGCGTTCCCAGGCCTCCGGGGGAGTGGCGGCTTCCTGGCCGGATTTCTGCCGGTCGACGATCTGGAACTGGACCTCGTGGATGTGGATCGGATGGGCGTCGGCCGTGAAGTTGTGGATCTCCCAGATCTCGGTCGACCCCAGGGCCGGGTTCTCCGTGGTGGGCTCGTTCCAGCGCATGGGGACCGGTTTACCCCGGTCGTCCACGGTCCCGAGCAGAAGCTGCCGGGGCCCGGAGTGCGGAAGGAGATCGGAGCTCTGCTCGTTGAGGGAGAGCCGGCGTGTGCGGTCGGCCGAGCCGAGGGGCTCCAGTGCGGGCAGCGCCAGATGCTCCGGGGGCACGCTCGTGTCCGGTGAGGTGAGAGGGCGGATGTCGAATCGGAGGACCTGCCCGGTGGTCGCCGGGTCGGCTGCTGCGAAATCGGCTCCCGCCGTTCCGCCCTTGAATGCGGCATCCGGACCCTCGTTGATGAGGTACAAGGCCGTGCCGACGGGCACCGCTGTGAAGTCGACGACCACGTCGGCGCGTTCCGCGGGCGCGAGGAGCAACTGCTCGCGCTCGACAGGTGACGGGAGGAAGCCTCCTTCGCTTCCCAGCTGCCAGAAGGCGAGGGACGGGTTGGCGGGTCGGCGGGCGAGCGGGTCGGTGACGACCTTGAGGATCAGGTACCGCGAGTTGCAGCCATTGAGGACGCGGAAGCGGTACCGACGGGGTTCGACATCGAGCGCCGGCCAGGTCCTGCCGTTGGACACCATCGTGTCGCCGAAGTACTCCGGGTTCCAGATCGGTGGGATGTCGCTCTCGGGCACATAGGGTCCTTTGAATCCGTCGAAGGCAACGCGGCTACCGGGATAGAGAAGACTTCCGTCCGTGTGGAACGACCTGTCCTGGATGACGAGCGGGATCTCGTGGTAGCTGCGGCCTGGCGGGTCCCCGGGCCGGGGCCCAGGGCCGGGCAGGACGCCTTCGCGGAGGTCCGCGGGACCACCCCGCAGAAGGTAGAACCCGGCCAGGCCGGCGTAGACGTTCAGCCTCGTCACGCCCAGAGCGTGGTCGTGGAACCAGAATGTCGCCGCCCTCTCCTCGTTGGCGTACTGGAAGACGGCATCTCCCTCGGTCCATACAGCGCCGTAGGCGGCTTCGGCCTTGTGCCGGAACTCGTCGTAGAACGTTCCGACGCGGGCGTACCCCGCGGGGACGTCAACGGCGTCGGGCAGATACCAGGCCTCCGGGTACCCGTCGCTCTCCTCGGTGTTCCGGCCGCCGTGCAGGTGGGTGATGATCGGTACCGGGCCGCGGTACGGCTCCGGTGTCGTGTGGAACATCCCGTGTCCGTCCCGCCCCCTGGTTCCACCCGGCGGGTTCGCCCAGTGCAGTGCCGGGTCGACGGGCAGGAGGTGCGGGAGATAACGGCCTGTCCGGTTGTACAGCTGGTTCGCCCACCGCACTCGCACCGGCGTCCCGGATCGCGCCTCGATGGTGAACGCGGGGTAGTGGAACGTACCGGGGTGGTGCAAGGAGCCGTATCCCCACACCGTCGTCGCGGGAAGCCCGGGAGGCAGCACCTGCTGGCGGAACTGGCGAACCGCGATGGAGTAGTGATCGACCCTTGCTCCCGGGGCTCGCTCCGACTGCGGCATCACCGGGGGGATGACCAGAGGTCTCTCGTACTTCCCGATCCGCTGCGGATTCAGTGCGGTGCGGCCGGTCAGCGGCACCTGCAGTGGCGACGGCGCGCTCCCGCTCCGTTCCGGGAGGAGAGCGAAGGCCCCTCCGGCCACGACAGTCTGGATGACACGCCGCCTGGTAACCACACCGCCGCCTGCCCGTCCCGTCGACCATTGTGTGTGTCCCAGTGTGGTGTGCGTGCGGGGACCTTGCGTCGGCGAGGTGCTCCGAGCGGGTGTCGTGGCCCAGCCTCTGGGGGGTACGGACCCCGGCGGGCCCCGCATTGCTGATCTCGCCGGCGGTCGTGGATGGCTCATCTGTACCTTCATCCGCTGCCACGCCGGACCTCGGATCATCGTCACCGACGCCTTTTGGTCCTGACAGGGCGGTGAGCTGGCAGCATCGTCCCAGCTCCACAACGCAGTCGTCGTGCGGAGCCCCGTCAGGGACCTGACCGTCCTCAACGACGTAGAACCGTCCGCCCCTCCTGGATGGCGCCCGTGCTCCCGCCGTACCACCGTGCCCACCCCGGGACGCCCCGATGGCGCGGATTGCCACCGCTGTTCCGGAGCAGTGGGCCGGGCAGCCTGCCTGGGTTTCGGCCTCACCTGACTCCCGCGAAGCCGGCTCGCCCGTTCCGCTTGCACGTGGCGACCGGCAGCCCTGCGGAAGCGGGTCCGTTCAGATGATCGCAAGGGGCACGGGATCCAGGTTCAGCTTGTTCCGGCATGAGTCGACGGCCTGCGTGACCCAGGCGGTCATGGCGTCGTGATCTGCCGCGATCGCGTGGAGCTCACTGGCCTTCTCCTGGGCTTGGACCATCCACGGGGCCAGCGGGTCTTCTCTAAGGACTCGTTCGAAGTGATCGCGGGCTGTGTCCGGAACGCCGACCAGGGCGGCTGCGATCCCGGCGTCGAAGCTGTCCCAGAAGTATCCCGGTCGCACCGGCCTGGACATCAGGTACCGGGCGACGTCCGGCAGGGCCGGGAACCTCTCCCTCAGCGCGGTCACGTGCGCAGCCGCCTGCCGGTTGAGTTCGAGTGCCAGCGGCGTGAACTGGTGCGGGGTGCGAAACAGTTCGGAGCCGACACGGACTGCGTCCACGTGGAAGGCCAAGTGGTCCACGTCGTGCCACAGCCACATCGCACCGACGTGCAAACCGCTGCCGGCAATCCGCGACGGGGTGAACTCCGCAACCCCGAGCCACCACCCGTGATCGTCAATCCACAGCCGCGACCGCCCACGCCGGGTCAGGCCGAGCGGCTTCAGGGACTCCCGCGCCGCCGAGGTGATGATCCGGAGCACCGGACTGCGATCTGCCATGACCGGCATTATCGACTGGCCCACTGACAGACTGCTGGTCGTGACGGCCTGAGCCCATGTGGTGAGGGGGCGGGGTCCATGGCCCGCGCCATCCTCCCCAGGAGGCTCCGGGGGACCCCTTTGTGCTCACCCTCCTTCGACTGCGGACCTCTGGCGTTGTCCGGCCGGGCTCTCTTCGTCACGCACGTGGGCAGAGGCCACCGGCAGCGGGTCCGGTGCCAGTCGGTCACGCCGGCGGCGCCACGGCAGTGAGGTTCAGCAACCGCTGCGACTGCAGCCGACCGTCACGAACTGCCCCCGACCTGCCGACCAGCCCAGCTCTCAGTGCTCCTCAGCGACCGTCATGCCTGTGGTTCGCATCGAGGGGGCCAGGGCGACGGGACGGTCCGGCATCGGTTCTGACCGCAGTTCCGTGAAGGATCCTGGAGTCTCTCGGCCCGGTGCGGCCCGTCCGGAGTCGCCTGGTTGGATGAACGTATGACGCAGTGGTCGGAACTCACCGACGCGTGCGGTTCGGCAGAGCACGTTCCTGCTCTGCTGGATCGGTTCGAGGCCGATCCGAGTGGTGTGTGGTCCGAGTTGATGGACCATCTGTGTCCGCAATTGGACACTGCCTGCACCGCCGGCTTCGCGGCACTTGCGCGCTTGGCCGAGATCGCGACCGCCTGCAGCCGGGAGACCTTGGGCGAGGTGCTGCTGGCGGCGGGAGCCGTCGCCTCCTGTGCGCCCGGGACGTCCGATCCCGACAGCCCGCTGGCGGTGTTCTCGGCGCCGATCGCGGTCCTGCACGACCTCACCGATCGCCGCCTGAGCCAGACGGCCGGGGCCGAGGAATACGTGCACCTGCTGCAGGCCCTGCTCTCCTTCGAGGGCGTCGAGATCTGGGACCGCTCCCTGGACGGCCTGCAAGCCGGGGAGTACGAGGTCGACTGCCCCTACTGCGGCGTCAACGTATTCGTCGTCATCGGACAGGACGACTCCTTCTGCTGCACCGACGACTACGCGCTGCAAGACGTGCAGAAGTCACCCCTCCGACCGGCGCTGACGCAGCAGTTGGAAGGGCTGCCCCGAAGACTGTTCACGCGGGCCATGGCGGACGGCCAGGAGGGCCTGGCGCATGGCGTCCGCCACCTGTTCGGGCGAGCCGCCTGTCCGGACTGCGGGACCGACTTCTCGGTGGCCGAGCGTGTGGTGGCCGGCTGGATCCCGTGACGGGCCGAGGCTCTGTGTGCCCCGCGTGAACGTTCCTGCATTCACCGTCCGACCCGGGCTTTCACGGAATTGCGGTCAGAACCTCGAAGCTCACCGCGTCCACGGTCCCCACCACTTCGCAGGCGGCGGGTCCGCCGGGGCTGACGTCGGCTGGTCGGGATGCAGCCCGAGCCGCCGAAGAGTGTCGGCACGGAAGCGAACAGCGATCGTACCGTGCCAGTGCCCGTCCGAACGCACGCCGCACACCAGGTCAACCCTGACCTCGTCTTCGGCGAACGGGCACCAGTCGATACCTCGGTCCCGTAGTCAATCCGCCGTCAGCTGGCCCGGCCGCGGGCAGCCGGCAACGTTCTCGTAGCGGAAGAGAGTCACCCATTCGAAAGCCTGATCGCCCATGCCGTCATCATGCCGCAGCGCGGGAACTCACTGCTCGACCTTTACCCATCACGCGAATCCGGTCAGAGCCATGAATTTCCCCACCGGCTGCGTGGAGGTTCCTCAGACCTGCTCACTGCGCCTCCCCACCTGCGGCACGTTGTGGACCGGTGCCGCTCGGGCGGGACCAGTCGCTGCTGTGCCCCGGGAGGCTGTGTCAGTGCCTCCTGCGATCCTTCTTCGATGATCAACGAGTACGAGAAGCTGCTGGCGGGGCTGGACGATGTGAACTGGGCCGGCCTGTCCCACGCCTACGAGTCGGCGCATGACGTTCCCGGGCATATACGCACCCTGTGCGGGAGCGACGACGAGGCGCGCAAACAGGCGTTCAGCAGCCTGTTCAACAGCATTTTTCACCAGGGCAGCCGCTATTCGGCCTCTCCGGTCGCCGTGCCGTTCCTCGCGAGGATCGCCGTCGCGGGCCCCGCGGCCGCCCGCGAGGACACGATGTGGCTGCTCACCCGCCTGGCCGTGGACTGGCACGACGAGTACGACGTGACCACCGGCATCAACGTGGCCGGATGGCGTGCGGCCGCCGCGGAGGGCGGACCGCAGGAGCTCCTGCCGTGGTACGAGGAGCAGCTGGCCGCCGCAACGGATGCCGACCGGCGCGCACAGCTGCAGGAACTGCGGGACTGGGTGGCCGCCGGCAACTCGCCCGACTCCCGGTGGTCGGCACTCCAGTCGTACGACGCCGTCCTGGCCGAACTCCCCGGCCTTCTCGCCCTGCTCGACGACGATGACGCACGACTGCGGACCCGGATCGCCTACCTCCTGGCCTGGTTCCCCGAATTCTCCACCACCTCCCTGCCCCGCCTCCTCGCCCTTGCCGCACAAGACACGGACCCGGTCACCGCGGCCACCGCACTGCTCGCCGCCGGCCTCGTCGGACCTTCCTCCACGGCCGAGGACATCACCCCGTACCTGGATGCCGCAGATCCGTTGATGCGGTGGGCCGCGGCCACCGCCCTGATCCGTCTCGCCGGCCTCGACGCAACCCCGGTCGGCGCCGGCCTGCTCAGCCGGACTGTCACCGAACTCACCGCAGCTGCCCGCAGCCCGTTCGATCGCGTGACCGACTACTGCGATGGCGACCTTCACGGCCACATCGAGCGCACCCTGCACGCCCTGCCGCCCGGCTCGGACCCGGCCGCTGTGCGCGAGGCGCTCGACGTGTGCCTGCCCCGCATCGTCTGGGACTACTACGGCTCCCGCACCCGCAGGGCGATCCAGGAGCTCTTTCCCGCTCCGCAGCCGCACCCCGCACCCCGCTACGCCGACCTGACAGCGGCGCAGCAGCAGCTGTTGGGCGATCTCGCCGGCCACCGGCACGCCTGGCTCATCCGCTCGTCCGCCGACCGGCTGCGGGACCTCGGCCTTCCACACACGCAGGAAGACTTGCAGTCCTTCGTCGGAGCGCACCGCACCGCCTGAAGCACCGCAGCACCACGCAGCGAGCCAAGGAGCGCTCAGGAACGCAAGAGCGGCATGGCTGCTCGGCGCGACAGGGTTGGTTCCCGAGCACGCCCCGGTCACCTGCGGCATGGTCCGCGCCTACATCGCCACCTTCCGCGGGGCTCCGGCCGAGGCGCCGCCCCGGCCGCCGACGGTGAGGCAGGTGACAGGCCGGCTCACCCGTCACCCCGCTACCTTGACCGAGGAAGAGCGGGCCGGCCTGAAGGAGGTCCTGGCCCGCTGCCCCGAACTGGACAAGGCGGCGGAACACGTCCGCGACTTCGGCGAGATGCTCGCCGACCGGCTCGACTCCACACTCCCCACCTGGATCGACGCAGTGGACGCCAGCCGGCTTCCCGGCCTCACAGGCTCTGCACTCCACCTGCTTCGAGACCTCGACGCCGTGACGGCCGGGCTGACTCTCGACTGGAGCTCCGGCAGCATCGAGGGCGCGGTCGACCGCATCAAGAAGATCAAGCGGCAGCTCTACGGGCGAGCCGGATTCGGACTACTCCGCAAGATGGTCCTGCTCCAGTAACACTTCGAGACGCTCCCCGAGACCTGCGCGAGAATTGGGGAATAGGAACATTGGCTGCTACAGGGGTCCGTACGGATGTCCAGCCGCGGCAGTATGACCTCATGTTGATCCGAAAGGGCGATGCCGCGTAGGCGTCCCAGGGCCGTCCGTGCAGAGCGGTGGCGGCCACGATGGCGGTATCCGGTCCTGAGAGTCCGCGGTGTCTCCGCGCAGACTCGTGCAGCGATCCGCCGGGTCGAAGACCAGCACATGTGGCCCAACACGGTCGCCGATGCGCTCTCCCGCTTTGAGCGGGCCTTCAAGCAGCCTGGGCGCTGTCTGAACGCCTCCGAGGCCGTTTCGCCCGGGATGGAGGTGGAAGATGCCCGGGACGACCTGGAGTGCGCGATGCGACTCCTTCCTCCCGGAGCCAAAAGGGACTTGGGGCGACTGGTCACGCACATCGATGAGGAATTCGAGCGCCGCACCTTGCCGGAGCCCAACAACATCGAGTGGGCAATGGAAGGCTGGTGGTGGACCAGGATGCGTGAACGCTGACGAACCCCGGACCCGTGTGCCTTCAGTCGAACAGCACCGTCACCTTCTGTTACCGGTCCCCGAGATCTGTGCCAGAACCGAGAAACAACAGCGCGAGCGACGCGCGGTGCGTCATTGCCCGGCGGGTGCTCGGGTGAGTCCGATTCCGACCTTGTTCAGCATCTGTCCGAGGAGGTGGAGGGCTCGTGGCCGTGTTGGCACTGCGCGCGCTGTTCCCGTCCAGTAGGCGTCAGTGAGCTTCTCGGTCACTGTGAGGATCTGGTCCTCGTCCTGGGTGGCCAGGACGAGGACGAACCGTACGTAATCGCCGATGTCGGTGCCCTGGGGGTGCTGGTGCGTGAAGGTCCGTAGGCGCGGTGTCAGGGCGGGCAGGGTGAGGTCTGTCGGGCAGACCACGGCGAGTCCGGCGATGGCGAGGCGGACCGCTGGGCATTCGGCCGGCCAGCGTGCCAGCAGATCTGGAACGTGAGCCTGGACCACGCTGCTGGCTCGGGCCTCACTGTCGGGATCGGCATGCTGCGGGGTGGCCGGCCAGGTCGCGGCGAGATGGCGCTCAGCGACAGTGGCAGCTTTGAACAGCAGGCCAACGGCTTGGAACCGGTGTCGGGCGGGAATCCGGTCGTCGGCGGCGAGGGCCGCGAGCAGGACGAGGCCGTCAGCGGTGGCGGGTTGGCAGGTGTCCTGGTGGAGGATCTCGTTGTAGAAGTCGCCGAGGAAGCGCCGGTCGTCCCAGTCGGGGTCGACCTCGCCGTCGAACAGCATCGCCGCCTGGGGCGGCCTGCGACCGGGCAGACGGTCGGCAATGACGTCCCGGAACAGTTGCCGGATCGGCGGACCAGCACCGTTCGTGGTGTGTCGGGTCTGCTCGGGTTCGGCGTTCGTATCCATGGCCGGCGCAGCCTACTGGAGCGTCTCAGGCCGACGGCCCGTCGCCTGGGCGGGGCGGGGCGAGGCGCTGGCCTGGTGGAGACGGCCGACCGCCAAGGGCCACAGCAGCCCCGAAGACGGCTCGGCTGGCGCCGAAGAGAGGGGATTCCGTGGCCGTCCCGGCGCATGCGTCCGCACAGGCCGCCGGGCACCGCCGACACGGAGGCCGAAATGACGGGCGGGGGAGGCACGTCGACCGGGACACACAGATCATCGAACTGGTCCGATCCTGGTCCGGCTCCGCCGGACGCGGCCGACGTACGGTCACGCTGACGCGCCGGACTGCGCCCCGCTCGGCGCGCCCGCCGCGCGGCAGCAAGGTTCCGGGAGCGTGAGGTGAGAACCGCGGTGGCTGGGTCGGCCGGCCCTCCGGATTTGTCCGGCCGATCACGTTCGGAGCGGGTGGGGATGCCAGGGAGGGTGTTGTGGGGCGGGATGTTCAGCTGGTGCGGGACTTGGTGGCGGCCTCGCCGGGCTTCGAGGACCTGTTTGATGCTCACGTCGTCAACGAGGACGGTGTCCTGCCCCATGTGTTCTTCTGGGATGTCGTTCAGGAGACCGTCGCGTCGTTCCTCGGCGGGGAGGAGACGGACTGGCGTGTCACGCTGCGGTTCCTGGAAGAGCAGCTTCGGCTCGATGCCCCGGAGGTGACCCAGGTGATTGTCACCTCGTTCCTCTTCAGTCTGCCGTGGCCGGACCAGCCCGGATACGGCCTTGTCAACCACCTTGGCCTCACCATGAGCGCACGCTTTGCGGCGATTCGACCATCCGGCTAGGACCTGTCCGGTCGCGCTGATGACCACTCGGTGTCCAGCTCCTTGATGTGGACCTCGGGCGGGGTGATCTGACGGATGTCGAGTGGGAGCGGCTGCGGCCGGGCCTGCCGGTCAGCAAGAGACGCGTTGTGGCCGGTGGCGGGATCACCGGCGGGGCGCCGCTGGCGCCCAGCCTTCCACCGCTGTGGCCGGAGCCACGGCACCAAGCCCAGCCCAACCGGGAACCACCTGCTGGCGCCCTGGGCACGAAGCCGGGTCAGGCCTTCGTCGATTACGCTCACCGCGGCTCCTCAGAGGGGCGGCTGCGGGGGAACGGAAGGGGCGGAGGCATGGGCGTGGAGCGCAGCGATGTCACGCGGGACGACGGCACGTGGATCGGCCTGTCCCTGGACGTACAGGACCGTCACCAGCCGGGACTGTGCGTGTTCAGCGCCGGGCAGCGGCTGCTGGTCTCCCAACTGTCGCGGCCCCTGTTGCTCGCCGTTGTCGACGAACACCTCCACGGCGTGGACTTCTGGCGCACTGACGAATACCACTCCTTCGTCCCGCCACTACGCGCTGATGCGGGGCGCGCCCTGGCGGGCAGCCCGGACCGGTGGGCTCACCGCTTTGCCCAGCACCTCATCGAATCTCCGGACAGCCCGTTGCACGAGGGCCGGTGGCTGCTCTCGTGCGAAAGCCCGCTTCGGCGCTGGCGTCATGCCGACACTTCGCATGCCGAGTACTGGAGCTCCATGCTCGTCGACGGTCATCCGAACGGATACATCGACTGGTTCATCCACAATCATTCGTGGGAGATCCTTCCGCTGCGGCCGATGCCCGATGCCGACGACAGCCGGGTCAAGGCGTACCGCAAGCAGGCCCGTGAACGGACACTCCCGCCCGTCCTGATGTGGTGGGTCAGTGGCCTTGACTGCCATCTGATCCTGGACGGTCACGCGCGACTTGCCGCGGCGATAGCCGAGTCCGTCGATCCTCCATTGCTGCAGCTGCACCGCACGGTGCCACGCGATGACCGCACTGCGCGCATCGACGAGGCCGTGGGCTTCTACGAGAACGAACTGGCCCGCTTCGCCGAACTCCGCGCCATCCACGGCCCCACCGTCCCGGACGGCGCCACCACCGCCGGCCCACAGCTCGTCCGCCTCCTCCACGACCTGGACACCGCGGAACAGCCGACCTGGGCCTGGCCCCTACCTGGCGGGGAGGAACACTGGCGCCGCATCGCACGCGAGGTGACAGCCGGCCAGGATCGGCCCTGGACCTGAGACCGGGTCGGAGACCTGATGGTAGGAGGTCCGGTTACTTCAAGAAGTCCTGCCAGAAAGGGACAGTCGCCTTCGGGTTCCATTTCTCCTGGTCCCATTCGTGGTCCTCGTTGAACCCGTTGTCGATGTATTCGGCCAGGTCGGTGCCGTAGTAGATGATGTCGGTGCCCCAGATGGACAGGACGGGGTGTCCGTGGTTTCCGCGGCCCGCCGGAAGGAACCGGTGTGCGTACACGGGAACCAGCCGAGGCTGCGGCACACCGTCCAGCGGATCCTGGCCCGGCTTCAGCATGAGCTGGGGGCGGAGATCGCCTACTCGACCGTGTGGGACTACGTCCACCGGTGCCGGCAGGAGATCGCCGAGGCCGCCGGGGCCGCACCCTCAGCGGGGTTCGTGATCCGCCACAATCAGCCCGGCATGGAAGCGGAGGTCGGCTTCGGCGAGGCCTGGGTTGACCTGTCTTTCACCGACCCCGGCTCTGCGTGGCCATTGTCGATGCCTCACCTTCAACGGCACCATCATCGAGACCGGCACCGAGTCCTACCGCCTCCGCGAACCAAAGCCAGGCAGCAGGCGAGGAGATAGTCAGGCGGCCGTGCGGCTGCGTCGGTAGTCTCCGCGGGTGTCGTTGACTCAGTACGTCTACTTTGCGATCTCCAGCGCGGGCACCACTGCCGACGAGATTACCCAGTTGCTTGGCGTGGAACCGGACGAGGTCACGGTGCGGGGGAGTCTCACCACACCACCTCACACCATCCCGTTCTGTCACTGCTGGAAGGTTTTCTGCCGCGAGCCCGGCCTGCCAGTCGATGAGCAGATCGACCAGGTCATCGGCAGACTCCGGCCCCGCATGGAGGCGCTCACCACTCTGACAACCCGTCTCGCAACCGAGGAGGGCCCCGGGGCGCGACTCTGCAGGTCCAGCGCTACTTCAACCGGCATGAGGAGCAGCCCTCCGGCTCGCCGGACGACACGAACCTCTTCGGCTGGCACCTGGACCGCGCGGTGGTGGACTTCCTAGCCGCAACCGGCGCAGATCTGGATGTCGACGAATACGACATGACACCCAGCGACGACTGACACCGCCCCCTTCAAAGCGGGGCCACTACAGACCGGGCCCGTCGCAGCAAGCCGGGGCCAGTTCAGACCGGAAAAGTGGGGCCATACCAAACCGTTAACGCCACTCGGATAAGGCGCGGACATGACGCCGGTGACAGCACGACGGGCAGCTCTGAACTGTCTGCCGGCACCTCGATGCCGATGAGGCGGCCCTGCTTACGGCTGTCACCAGCGCATGCCGAGGGCTTCGAGTTCCTGGCGTCGTTCCTGGTTGAGTTTGTCGGCGCGGCGGCGGGTGTTGTCCAGGAACTGGCCCAGCTTGACCTCGGTGACGGTCCCGTCGGGTTCGATGAGCTCCTCGACGTGCTTCCGGGGTACCCGCAGGGCCCCCTCGCGGGCGTGGAACTGGCGGGCGGCGCGAAGGTTGACCGCCCACTTGTCGGCCTGTGTACGGCGCGCCTGCGGCCTCTCGTCGGCCTTTGCCGGGTCGAGGAGAAGCATGTTCTCCAGCATCCAGACCTGCGCCGGCAGCAACTGGTTCCACCCCAGGCGCTGCACCTGGACCCACGCGCCGAGATCCTCGCCCTGCACGCTCACCTGTCCCGGCACGGTGGGCAGCGCCTGGCCCCCCACGACCAACCTGCGACACAACCGGTAGGAGCGTTGCCAGGCCACAGGCCAGATGGGGCACCAGGACGCGTCGATCGCCTCCAGCGCATCCCGCCGCTCCTCCGTCAGCGCTCCGGCGGTGGAGCCGACCGACAGTCCTGCCGCGCGCCGCTGAGCGATGCTGTCGGCGAGCCTGCCGGCGGTCCGCTGGTTCTTCATCCAGACGCCGACGGGGTAACCGTTCCAGACCGCGGTGGCAGGCGGCAGCAGGTGCCCGTGCTCGCCCGCCCACTCCCTCGCGGCGGACAGTCCCTCGGCGAAGGCGACGTCCCAGTGCGACCACACCATGCCCAGATCGCCTAGTGCGGCCGCCCTCGCGGGCTTCATCTGGCCCGCACGGAAAAACCTGCGCTGATCCGCAATCCACGTCCCCAGCGGGAAATCGGCGGGGTCCCAGTTCCCAGGAGTCGTGAACGAATACGGGACTTTCAAATTCTCGTTCTCTTTCACGTAGCGGGTGGCGGCCTGGATTCCAGCACGCCAGTACGTGTTTTCCGGCCGGAGCACGCGCAGGCTCATGAACCGGGCCAGGATCGCCGGATCACGCGGCACCGAGAACGACAAGAGACCCTGCGCCGGAGCCGAGACACCACGCTCCGCACCCTCCCCGCCCAGGCCGCCCGCCCCGCTGGCTGATGCGCTCTCAGCAGCCGACGGCTTCGTGGCGCGGCTGTGCGCTTGCTGCTCCGCGATCTGCTCGATGGTCTCGGTGTCGTGTGAGCGCAGGGCAGCCATTACCTTGGCCAAGGCGTTGTACCCCCTGCTTGTCAGCATGGCGTCGGGGTCCTCACCGGGGGCGAGGAATACCGGCACGACCAGGCTGGCGACCTTGCCTTCGCCGGGCTGCATGCGCAGCGCCCGGCCGACGATCTGGAGAATGTCCACGGCGGATCCGCGTACGTCCCCGAAGAACACGCTGTCGCAGCCCTTGGTGTCGACGCCCTCCCCAAGGACGCGAACGCTGCTCAGCAGCCGTAGACGCATGGGCACCAGCTCTCCGGCGTCGCCTTCCCCGACGGGGTCGGCGAACGTGGCCAGGGTTTCCCGCCGGTGGGTGGGGGAGTGCTCCCCGCACAGCCAGTCGGCCCAGACCCGGTCCGGCTCCGCATACGTTTCTGGGTCGTCCTCCCACAGGCGCCGGGCGACGGCCGGCACCCCGGCTGCCATCGCCTCCGCTTCACTGGTGCGGTAGTGGAATGTCAGCATGCGGCGCAGGCCACGCACGGCGGCGGTCTTCACTGCAGCGGTCTGCAGAGCTGCAAGCCGGGATCCGCGCACGGTGTCGGAGCGGGACTCCATCCCCAGCAGCGCCGCGGCCTGGAGCTCCGGGTCGGTGACGTCCACGCATACGACTTGGTAGGCCGCGACCAGCCCCCGGTCCCGGGCCTGTGAGAGCGTCAGCTTGTAGGCGACCGCGCCGAACAACCCGTCCGGGTCGTCCTCCATTGATGCGACCAGCACCGGCCCCGCCCCGCTGTCCTCTGGCGCCTCCCACACCCGCGGCGTTGCCGTCATGTACAACCGCCGGTCAGCGGGGATTTTCGCGTTGTCGTGGACCGCAGCCCACGGCTTCGAACCCCGACCACTCGTCCGGTGTGCCTCGTCAACCACCACTAGCGACCACGGCGAAAGGCCCGCCGCATGCGCGCGTTGGAGCGTGCCCATCCCGACCGAGGCGTACGTGGCGAACACGGTGACGGTCTCCAACCCGTGCGTCCACGCCCCCAGCTCGTCCACGTCCGTCGTGCACGCGAACGGCGCCTCATCGGCCCGCAGCGAACAGATCCCGTAGAACGCCCCGTTACGCCCGCCGGCCCGCCACGCGGCCGCCATCTGCACCAGCAGATCCAAGGTCGGCACCAGCACCAGGACCCGGCCCGCGCGCAACTTCCGCGCGGTCAACACCCCGATGAACGTCTTCCCCGAACCGGTCGCCGCGATGACCTGCGTCCGCAGACCCTGCGCGGGCATTTCCCGCCCCGGAGTCAATTCCAGGGCCCGCATAGCCGAATCAGACGCCTCGACCTGATGCGGCAGCGGATCCATTTTCGGCTTCACGGATTCCATCTCCACCATAGTCACCATGGGTCTGGTCATCCCCCAACCCGGGACGGTTTCCAGCCCCGGCGCTCTGTGCTCCGGGGGTGCTGTATGACTCCAGAGCCTAGCGGCTCCATCATTTTGACGCACATACTTGCGCCGAGTAGACGAAACGACCGCACCACGCCAGCCCCGCAAACCAGAACTGGTCCCCTGCACAGTGCTCAGCGCTGCGCAAGCCACGCTCCATCTCCAGGACTCGGAAGATTCGAAACCCCCATCCGGGGCACCCCCATGAGACAGCTCAGCATCCTGCTCGAATACCGACCTCCTGGAGACTCCCGTGACCACCTACGTCATCACCGTGCCCGGCACTTTCGTTCAGGGCATCGACGACACCCAGCGCTCCGAGTTCGAGCGGAAGCTGCGGCCGCAGGACCCGAAGAACACCGACCTCGGAGAAAGCGAGGAACTGAGTCTCCTCACCGTCCAGGACGACGGTCACGCGTTCTCCGTGCGCCTCGAAGTGGAGGCCTCCGGCCGCACCGAAGCCGAGACAGAGGCCGTACGCCTGGTCACCACCGCCCTGCGTGACAGTGGCTTCACCGAGCAGACCGCGCCCCTGGGGCCGGCCGCGGTCACGGGGATCGACCGCGAATTCTGAACCGGCCGGGCAAGGCACCCCGCCCCCGCTCCTTCGAGCCAGCTCCGACCCGAAGGGCCGGCCGAATCAAGTGAGGCTCGCCCCCCCGGAGCCGCCGGTCGTCCGGAGCGTGCCGGGGCCGCAGGAATTCCATGGTGGTGTGATGGGAGGGCGTCGTAGCGTGTTGCCATGAGCGGGGACATGTGGGCGGGAGTGCGGGACCGGGTGCTGCGACTTGGCGAGCTTCCGGACAGTGAGTCGGTTTTCGGTGCCCGTGGGCATGGCTTTCGGCTGGGTCCGGTTATGGAGGAGGAGCAGCTCCAGGCGCTGGAGGAGGCCGTCGGTGTCGACTTGCCCACGCAATACCGGGGCTTCCTGCTCCAGGTGGGAGCCGGGGGCGCCGGCCCCGACTACGGTCTGGTGACGCCGGTCCTGGACGATAGTGGATGGCAGTGGCGCGGTGTTGGACTCGTGCACCCGGGGCAGTCGACCACAGCCGAACTTGCCGGGCGCCCTTTCGTGGTGGAGGCCCTGCAAAGGGAGCTTGACGCACTGGTTGCACAAGAGCCCAAGGCGGAGGCGTATGCGACCGATGACGCCTTCCATCAGGCGTTCACTGCGTGGGATACGCGCTACGAAGAGCTGTACGACGCGCAAGAGGCGGGCGTGGTCTTCCTGAGCGAGCAAGGCTGCGGCTACTCCTCACTGCTCGTCATGACAGGCCCGC
This sequence comes from Streptomyces sp. NPDC088732, assembly GCF_044751205.1. Lineage (NCBI taxonomy): Bacteria > Bacillati > Actinomycetota > Actinomycetes > Kitasatosporales > Streptomycetaceae > Streptomyces > Streptomyces sp. NPDC088732. The sequence continues at coordinate 1,106 of NZ_JBIVLI010000036.1, read as the reverse complement.
ATGCAGGTGCTGTCTGGGATGACGTGCGGCCGGCGGACGGCGGCATCGTGCCGACCGGACACGACTTCGGGCAGTGGTACCTGCGTTGGCTCGTGCGTACCGAGCAGCACCTCGATGGCACATCAGCTGTGCACGGAACCCACAACCGCGGCTGATGCGGCCACACCCTGCAGGGCGGTAGAACTCCAGTCGATGGTCGCGGGCGACCAGGAGATGACAACAGAGCCGGGCCGCCCTTCGTACCTTTCCGTATCCCCGGGGTTGCGTGGTTGTGTGCGACTGATGCCCGGCTGTCAGTCCTTGGCGCCAGGATGCTCGTGTCATGACAGGTGATGAGGGAGGGGCAGGCGTGAAGGGCATGAGGAGAGCCACGGTGGCCGCGGTGCTGGCGGCCATGACGGTGGCAGGGACCGGCCCAGCGATAGCGGTGGCTGCAGGAGTCGCTGGTGCGACCGATGCCGGTTCCACGGGAACACCTGCGGCGACTGGAGGCCTTCTCCCGCATCCAGGCCCGGACGGTTTGGTGTGGGTTGAGGAACGGCGAGGTGATGGGGGAATCGCATCAGGGGGAGCCTCGGACAGACTCCCGACCATTCTCACCGTTGCCTGCGAAGGCGGAGGCAACGTGGTGGTGACCATGACACAGGAGACCCAGCTGGCCGAGTTCACCGTGGACTGCCCGGCCGGCACCCCTGGCGTGGGTTCGGTGACCATGGATGCTGGCGTGGTGCAGTTCGGGTCCTTCACCGCGGGAGTCGATGCATCGAACGAGAACATCCGGTGGGCTCTGACGGTGACCCAGCCCGAATAGCCGGGCACCTCACGCTGTAGCTGGCGGGGCCCGCGTGAGCGGGCCCCAAGGCCGGAGGCGAAGCCGAAGGCCGGTCAGGGGAGCGCAGCGACCCTGACTTTGAGGGCACGTTAGTGCCCGTACGGGCTAGAGCGAAGCGGAAGCCCGCACGGCCCGAAGGGCCGGCCGAACAGAGTGAGGCAACCCCGCACGAAGTGCGGGGGTTCACTGTCGAGCGCAGCGAGGCGGCCGCCCCCTGCGAAGCAGGGGGCTCTCGCTTGCACATCGCGCAGCGATGTGCAACCCGCTCCGCGGG
>NZ_JBIVLI010000035.1:0-86661 GCF_044751205.1 Streptomyces sp. NPDC088732 | reverse complement strand
ACCGTCACCCGCCTCATGGTCGACACCTGCTGCACCGCCCTGGAGAAGGCCGACCTCGTCTGACCAGCGGCTGCCGTCCGGCACCCACCGCTCCCTGCCGGCCAGCGGCGGGCCTCACAGATCTGGAGAGACATCGATGCCCAAGGGCTTCGACGCGGGCGACACCTCGTTCGTCCTCATCAGCGCGGCACTGGTCATGCTGATGACGCCCGGCCTTGTCTTCTTCTACGGGGGCATGGTCCGGGTCAAGAGTGTGCTGAACATGCTGCTGATGAGCTTCGTCAGCCTGGGCATCGTCAGTGTGCTGTGGGTGGCCTACGGCTATTCCCTGGCCTTCGGTGACGACGCCGGCGGCGGTCTGGTCGGCAACCTCGGTCTCGCCGGCATGCGGGGCATCACCGGCGAGAGCCTGACCGGCACCATCCCGGTGTTCGCCTTCGCCGCCTTCCAGCTGATGTTCGCCGTCATCACACCCGCCCTGATCAGCGGAGCGATCGCGGACCGCGCCAAGTTCGGCGCATGGATGCTGTTCATCACGCTGTGGGTGACCCTGGTCTACTTCCCCGTCGCCCACTGGGTCTGGCAGGCCGACGGCTGGATCTTCAAACTCGGCGTCAAGGACTTCGCCGGCGGCACCGCAGTCCACATCAACGCCGGCATGGCGGCGCTCGGCGCACTCCTGGTCCTCGGCAAGCGCGTCGGGTTCAAGAAGGAGCCGATGCGCCCGCACAGCCTGCCCCTGGTGATGCTCGGCTCCGGGCTGCTGTGGTTCGGCTGGTTCGGCTTCAACGCCGGCTCCGCCCTGGCCGCCAACGGCACCGCCAGCATCGCCTTCCTGAACACCCAGGTCGCCACCGGCGCCGCCATGATGGGCTGGCTCGCCTGGGAACGCCTGCGCAGCGGGGCCTTCACCTCCCTCGGCGCCGCGTCCGGCGCCGTCGCGGGACTCGTCGCCATCACCCCCGCCTGCGCCGCGGTCAACACCTGGGGCGCCATCGCCATCGGGCTCATCGCCGGCGTCGTCTGCGCCTGGGCCGTGGGCCTGAAGGACCGCCTCGGCTACGACGACTCCCTCGACGTGGTCGGCGTCCACGCCGCCGGCGGCCTCGTCGGCACCCTCCTGATCGGCGTCTTCGACACCACCGACGGACTCGTGGCCGGCGCGGGCCCCGAACAGCTCGGCAAGCAGGCCGTCGGAGCCTTCGCCGTCGCCGCCTACTCCCTGGCGATGTCCTGGGTGTTGGCCAAGACCATCGAGATCACCGTCGGCTTCCGCGTCGCACGCCACCACGAAATCGCCGGCCTCGACCAGTACGTGCACGCCGAGACCGCGTACGAGTACTCCACCGTCAAGGAGATCCAGCTCGTGCCGCCGACCGGCATCGCTTCCTGATCACCCGAACACCTGAAACGGCGCCCGCCCGGCGGGACTGCCGGCGGACATCAGCAACCAGCAACGGAGAATCCCATGAGCCCTACCACCAATGAACCCATGGCCGACGTGCGGGACATGTATGTGCTGCACACCCTCTTCCGCCGTGAGATCGGCCTGCTCCCGCGGCTCGTCAGGGCTGTCGCACCGGGAGACACGAAGCGCTCGGAGGCCGTGGGCGCGCACATTGAGCTCCTCAGCGGACTTCTGCACCTCCACCACGAGGGCGAGGACCTGATCCTCTGGCCACTGCTCGACCAGCGGGGCGGGGAGGAGGCCAAGGCCATCGTGCCGGCCATGGAGGAACAGCACCACGCCATCGAGGCCGCCAACGCCGAGCTCGCGCGCCTGCTGCCGCAGTGGCGATCCACCGCCCGTGGCGGGAGCGGACTCGCCGATGTCCTCGACCAGCTGCTGGTTGTTTTGCTGGAGCACATGGCCATGGAGGAGGAGCGGATCCTGCCCCTCGCCGAGAAGCACGTCACCGCGGCCGAGTGGAACAAGATGGGTGAGCACGGACTGGCCGAGGCCCCGAAGAAGGCCCTCCCGGTCATCTTCGGCATGGCGATGTACGAGGGCAACCCCGAGGTGATCAAGGCGATACTCTCCGAGGCCCCGCTGCCCGCGCGACTGCTCATGCCCGTCCTGGCCCCGCGCCTGTACGCCAAGCACGCCAAGCGCATCCACGGCACGGCCACCCCGCAGCGCGTCACGCGCTGAGGTGAAAGCGGGGGCCTCTTGGCAGTTCGGGGTGCAATCCACACCGATCTCCAGGAGGCCCCTCTTGCTCTCGCCCTGTTGGATCCCGTGTCCTTGAACAACTGGGCGGTTTCGGACGCTGCCGACGGACGCAGGGCAGTCCGCCGAACACACCCGCAGTCACATTCCTCCAGCCCTGCAGAGGGCCACGACGCCCTTCCAAGGAAGAACATCAATGACCTCTCAAAGCGACGCCCCTGAATCCGGGGACCGGGACATGACCGCACAACCCGGCTCGTCGTACGACCTGCGTGGGCTCGAGTCGCTCGACGGCTTTCCCTTCCGGGTCTTCGCGAGCCCTGGCGGCGCACCCCGGGGGCGCGCTGTCGCGGAGCGGACCGCGCGTACGGTTGCCTGGCTCCAGGAAGCCGTCGTCCTGCCCGCGACCCCTCCGTTGTTCGTCGTCGGCCCCGAGAACTGGGAACAGGTGGCCACCTTCCCCGTGTACGGCATGCCGCACGTCGAACTCGACAGGATCGTCGTCGGTCAGCGGCCCGCCGCGTTCTGGACCACCGTCATCGAGGCGATCACGCCGCACGTGGACTCCGCGGGCCTCGACCGCCTCCGCCAGGTGTACGGGAACGAGATCGACCTCGGTTCTTTCGCGGACCTCCTGGTTTCCCACGAACTGACACACCTGGCGCACATGGGATCGACGTCCTGGGGGGACAACGGGCGCGTCTCGTTGTGGCTGAGCGAGCTGGCGGCGAACCTCGGCCTGCAGGGGTACGTCCAGGAGGTGGAACCCGACCAGGCGGAACGGCTGGAGACGGCGTTCGAAGTCACCTGGGCCTCTCCCGGCGGACACTGGCCCGTACGCACCTTGCCCGACATGCGTGACTCGCTCCGGGGCGACGGCTCGAACTACGTCTGGTTCGAGTTCGGCCTTCAGGTCTTGGCCAAGCGCTTGTGGGAGACGGCAGGTGTCGCAGCTCTGCAGACTGTCGTCGACACCCTGCGCGGGCCCGCCCTCGACTTCGATCAGGTGGTGAAACTGCTGGACGAGCTGGACCCGTGGGTGGCGGGCGCGGTCCGGGAGTGGCCCGTCTTCCCGAACGGACCTCGCTCTCGGGCCCGTCCCCGCAGCAACGCTGGGCATCCGCAACCGATGCCTGGCTGAGGATCTGACGGTGGACGGATCCGGTGGGGCGGCAGCCCCACCGGATCGCCGTCTTGGCGGGGGACCACACCCGATTGGTTTCGGGGGCGAGTCGTTGAGCGGTTGGCTCGTGAACCGTCGCCCGGCGTTCGCAGGTCCCCGGTGCGACCTGGTTCACTCCAGTCGTTCGAGGATTCGGTCCGAGATCTGGCCGAGCATCGCGAGTTCCGCCGGCGTCAACGCGTCGACGACGAGTCGGCGAACCGCTGCGACATGACGGGGCGCAGCGGCAGCGATGGCCTCACGACCGGCCGGTGTGATCAGCACGAAGGACACTCGCCGGTCCTCCACCGACTCCTCCCGGGCCACGAGACCGCGCTTGGCCATCCGGTCGACATGGTGGGACATCCGGCTCTTCTCCCACTCCAGCGCCTTCGCCAGTTCCAGCACCGGCTGCCGACCGTCGGGTATGTCGGTGAGTTGCACCAGCACCCCGTAATCCGCGGCGGACAGTCCCGAATCCGTCAGCAGCTCACGTGTCAGCTGACCGGTGAGCCTGTCACGCATGCGAAGGAAACTGCGCCAGGCCTGCTGTTCCGTTGCGCTGAGCCAGGCGGATGTCTCGGTCATGCGCGTCAGTGTAGATCAAAGGTTGATACGTCACCTTGTGTCGTGCACCGCTCACGATCAGGTGCCCGCACGAGCATCTCCCGCGTGATGTCGGTCGCGTTCCTGCCCTTGAAGAGGCCCTCTTCCCCGCGGACCGACCGGCATGCGCCCCGGTACGAGGGTGGTGAGGGCCAGGCCGACGAGTGCCGCCGCGGCCGCCACGACGAACGAGGTGCGGAACGCCTGTTGTGAGGGAAACGTCGTCGTGCCGACCGCGATGGCGGAGTGGGCCAGAACCAGCACCAGCACCGTGCCGGCGGCCGCACCACCGACGGACCGCATCAAGGTGTTGACGCCGTTGGCGGACGCCGTATCACTCGCCGGGACCGCGTTCGTGATCAGCATCGATGTGGCCGCGATGGCTGTGCCCGCTCCGGCCCCGACCACCGTCGCGGCGATGACGAAGTCGGTGACGCTGCCCATGCGCAGCGCGATGAAGACGTAGCCGGCAGCCATGATCGTCGAGCCCGCCATCATGGCGAGTCGTGCCCCGTACCTCGCGACCACGCGGGTGGCGACCGGGGCGACGAGGAGCGCGGCCAGGCCGTTGGGAAGGACGGCGGCACCGGCTCGTACGAGGCTCAGCCCAAATCCGTAGCCGGTGGTGGTCGGCGCCTGCAGGACCTGCGGGAACACGAAAAGCATGGTGTAGACCGCGAACCCGATCCCCACAGTGGCCAGGTTGGTCATCAGAACCGGGCGCTGTGCGGCGAGCCGCAGATCCACGATCGGGAAGCGTGTGTGCAACTGGTGCGCGCCCCAGGCGAGCAGCACCAGCAGCGCCGCGGCGCCCAGACCGAGGGTCCGGGTGCTGTGCCAACCCCATTCCGCCGCGTTGACGACCGGCAGCAGGAGTCCGATCAACCCCGCGGTCAGACCGACGGTGCCGACAACGTCGAACCGTCCCGTGGAGGTCCGTTGCGACCGGGGGACCAGTAGCGCGACGAGGACGGCGCAGAGCGCGCCCAGCAGGGCCGACGCCCAGAACAGCACGTGCCAGTCGAAGTGCTCGGCGACCAGGCCTGCCAGCGGTATCCCCGCGACGGCACCCAGGCCGAGGATCGCGCTGAGGAAGGCGATCGCACCACTGATCCGGGCGGACGGCAGCGCGTCCCGGAAGACACCCAGAGCCAGCGGTATCACCCCGATCACGCAACCCTGCAGTCCACGGCCGATCACCATCGGCCACAGCGAACTGGTGAGCGCGGAAACCACCGATCCGACGACCGCCGCCGCAAGCGTCAGCAGCAGAGCGCGTCGTTTGCCGAAGAGATCGCCGATGCGGCCGCTCACAGGAGTGACAACCGCACCCGTGATGAGTGTGATGGTCACCACCCATGAGGCGCCCGGGGGCGAGGTGTCCAGCAGCAGGGGGAAGTCCGGGATGAGTGGGACGACCAGTGTCTGCAGCAACGATGCCAGCAGACCGGCGGTGGCGAGCACGGCGACTACGGCCGTGGGGGAACCTGGACGCTTCATATGGATCTCCGCGCGGGCGGCGCTCTCTTGGGTCATGAGCAACCTTGCGATGTGTCGGTCCGGTTGCCGGGGCAGTAGTGGATGTCGCGCGCAGGCGCGGCCGGCGACGCGGGTCCCGGCTCGGGCTCTTCCGTCGCCCGTCGGCTGTGGTCCGGCCGTCCGCCGCGACTACAGCTGCGGGTGATCGGGTCCGGTGGGGATGTTCACGTCGTCGCGCGGCGGCGTGGTGAAGGAACGTCGATCACGAAGGCCGCGGCGAGCGCGCCGGCGAGCATGATGGCTGCCGCCCACCAAAAGGCGGTGGTGAAACCGTGGACCGCTCCGGCGCGGACAATCGCTTGACGTTGAGCGGAGGTCGCCTGTGCCCCGCCGTTCCCGGCGAGGTGCGTCGAGATCCAGTGGCTGGCCGAGCTGGTGGCGATCGTGTTCAACAGGGCAGTACCTATGGAGCCACCCACCTGCTGCGCGGTGCTCACGGCGGCGGAGGTGACGCCCGCGTCCTGGGGAGCGACTCCTGCCGTGGCGGTGGCCATGACGGGCATGAAGACCAGGCCCATGCCGAAGCCGATGAGTACGGCGCCGGGCAGGACGTGGGTGGCGTACGCGGAGCGGGCGCTCAGCGTGGTGAAGGTCAGCATGCCGAGCGAGGCGATGGCCAGCCCCGGGGCGATCATCAGGCGCGGGGCGACGTGGGCCAGCAGTCGGGCGGAGAGCTGAGTGGAGGTCAGAAGGATGAACGCGGACATCGGCAAGAACGCGAAACCGCTTTTCAGGGCGGAGTACCCGAGGACGTTCTGCAGGTAGTAGGTGAGGAAGAAGAACGCCCCGAAGAGTCCGACCATGGCCAGGCACAGGGTCAGCATGGGACCGCCGTGGGCGCGGGAGGCGATGATCCGCAAGGGAAGCAGGGGACTGGCGGCGCGGGCCTGCCACCAGGTGAACGCCGCAAGGAGTACGACGCCACCCGCGAGCAGAGGCAGGACTGTGCCGGACAGCCAGCCGTCGGACTCCGCCCGGCTCACCGTGTACACCACGGTGACGAGGCCGCTGCTGCTCAGGACGATCCCGGGCCCGTCGAATCCGGCCGCGCGGTGTCCGGCGCGGTGGTCGAGGAAGAGCGCCGCGCCGACCACGCCTATGGCTGCGATGGCCACATTGACATACAGGCACCAGCGCCAGTCGAGGTACTGCGTCAGGACGCCGCCGAGCAGGAGGCCGATCCCGCCGCCGGCAGCGGCCAGCGCTCCGAAGACGCCGAACGCCTTGGCGCGTTCCTTGCCGTCCGTAAAGGTCGTGGCCAGCAGGGAGAGCGCGGAAGGAGCAAGGAGCGCGGCGAAGCACCCCTGTCCCGCACGGGCCGCGAACAGCATCGCGGGCCCGGCGGCCGCACCGCCGACCGCGGAGGCCGCACCGAACCCGACCAGCCCGACAACGAAGGCCCGTTTGCGGCCGACACGGTCGGCGACGCGGCCCCCGACCAGGAGCAGCCCGCCGAACGCCACTGTGTATGCGGTCACGACCCACTGCCGGGTGCCATCGGTCAGCCCGAGGTCACGCTGGGCCGAGGGCAACGCGATGCTCATGATGGTGGCATCGAGCACCACCATGAGCTGCGCCAGTGCGATCACGGACAGGGCCCACCATCGCCGGGCGTCCTGCCGCGGCCGGGCAGCGTTCCGACCGGGGGCCATAGCTGTCGAACTGCTCATCGGATCTCCGAATCTCCCGCATCGATCTCTGTGCAGCGCGCACGTGAAGCAGCCTGGGTACAGACGCTCCGCCTGAGCCGCGTATGCACATCCCCCGTCGGTTCGCCCATGGTCAAATAGATGACACATCAACGAGTTTGTTCGGTGGAGCGTATCACGAGAGGTTGAAGATGCAACTAATTCGCCTGCTCGCCGGCAATTCGAGGCCGCACGCGGCCGGGTCGGCGGCGACCGCCGGGGCGAATGCGGGGCGAACCTGCCTACTCGACATAGGTTGACCAGTCAACCTATTCGATATAGGTTCGGCGACACCTCGATGAGCCTTGCCGAGCACAGATCCGGGTGCTGCCGCCCTTCTGAAGGAGCAGCGACGCCCGGCCCCCGCGAGGCCGACGGGACACCTGGCGCCACTGCCTGCACCGGGACATCGCTGTCTCTCACCGCTGCCGAAGCGGCTCCCGAGTGCAGCCCAACCCCTGGAGCACAACTGCAATGACCCTCATCACCCTGCCGGACGGCAGGCACCTCGACATCGCCGTTTCCGGTCCTCCCGGAGGTGTTCCGCTGATTTACCATCACGGCACACCCGGCGCCCTGGCCCAGAACCGCGTCATGCAGAGAGACGCCTGGGACAGGGGCCTGCGCCTCGTCACCTTCTCCCGTCCCGGCTACGGTGACTCGACCCGCAAGCCCGGTCGTAAGGTCCTCGACGTCGCCGCCGACGTCGAGGCGCTGCTCGATCACCTCGAGGAGGAGCGCTGTCTCGTCCTCGGCCACTCCGGTGGCGGTCCGCACGCACTGGCCACGGCCGCGGCGCTTCCCGGGCGGGTGGCCGCCGTGGCGGCTTCGTGCAGCCTCGCGCCGTACGACACACCCGGGTTCGACTTCCTGTCGGAAATGGGGGACCAGAACATCAAGGAGTTCGGGCTGGCCCTGCAAGGGGAAGCCGCTGTGCGGCCCGCGTTGGAAGCGGATGCCGTCGCGATGCGGCGGCCCGATGCGGTCGACGCCGTCCGCGCGATGCTGACGTCCTTGCTGTCCGACGAGGAACGCACAGCCATGTCCTTGGACGCGGAGGGAGGACCGGCGGAGGAACTGGCAGGGCAGTGGGCCCACGCCCTGCGGGACGGAGTCGACGGATGGCTCGACGACGACCTCGCCTTCGTCCGCCCCTGGGGGTTCGACCTGATCGCCATCCAGGTGCCCTGCTTCATCTGGCACGGCGCAGCCGACCGCGTCGTCCCGCCGTCGCACGGACGCCGCCTCAGTGAGCAGATGCCCAACTCACTGCTGCGCATGCTCCCGGACAAGGGCCACCTCATGGTTCAGCTCGACGGGATCGGGGCCATGGTCGACGAGCTCCTGACGACGCTCTGACCTTGCGAACCGAGGTGGACCTCGGTGGTCAGCCCTCCTTGGCAGCGGCAGCGGGCCTGCCGTGTCACTGAGCGTCACGGATCCGCCGGTTCGTCCCGCGAGGCGTCCGGGAGCGGAGGAGCACACACGTGATCACACATGGGTCCCGGTCAGCAGTACCGCTCCGAGAACGACCAGCATGGAGCCGCTCGCAGTCTGTACCAGGCGTGCCACTGCCGGCCTGCGAAGCCAGGCACCGAGCCTGTCGACCAGCAACGCCACGGTGGGGAACCAGACCAGGGCCAGGGTCGCGACGATCAGACTGAGTATCAGCGTCAGCGGCATCGCCGGCTGCCCGGGCGGCACGAACTGCGGGAGCAGGCTGAGGAAGAAGACGGGCGCCTTGGGATTGAGCGCGTTGGTCAGGAAGCCCTGCCGCAGCCCCGGAAGGGTTCCGTGAGCGGTGCGTGATGCGTGGCCGGGCGCCGGCTCCACCGTGTGCCGGCCCTGGCGCGCCGCCGCGATGAGGACCCGCGCGCCCAGGTAGACCAAGTAGCCGCCGCCGAGTACCTGCACCAGCAGGAAGAGCGTCGGCACGGCCACCAGTACCGCCGCGAGCCCCGCGACGGCGAGCATCGTGTGCACCAGCAGTCCGCAGGCGACTCCGATGCCCGTGGCGATTCCGGTCCGGCGGGACACCAGCGCGTTGCGCACGACCACGGTGAAGTCCGCGCCGGGCATGACGACCATGCCGGCCGCCACTCCAGTGAAGGTGATGAGCTGTGGGTTCATGCCTGTCATCGTGGAGCCTTGTGGCCTTTAGGGTGTATTTGGAATCTTGACGCCCAGCCCAAAGGGATGCTTAATGTTCGACTCGACCCGTCTCGCTGCACTGGTGGCCGTGGCCGAGGCCGGTTCCATCACCCGGGCCGCCGCTCGCCTCGGCTACACCGCCCCCGCGCTCTCACAGCAACTGGCCAAGCTGGAACGGGAGGCCGGAGCGGAGCTCCTGGTGCGGACGCACCGCGGCGCACGTCTGACGGCAGCCGGTGAAGTGCTCGTCAGTCACGCTCGTCGGGCTCTCGACGAGATGGATCGCGCGCGCCTGGAATTGTCGCAGCTGGCGGGGCCGGCGGGCGGCCGGCTGCGGATCGGCACGTTTACGACCGCGGGCATCCACCTGCTGCCACCCGTACTCACCGCCCTCCGTAGGGAGCATCCGCAGGTGGATGTGGTCGTCGCGGAGTACGAGCCCCCGGCGGGAGTCGCCGCCGTGGCCGCCGGAGATGCCGATCTCGCCCTGACCCACGTCTATGAAGGAGGGCCGGACCCGGCTCCGCCCACAGGGGTGGCGGTCGAGCCTCTGCTGGTGGAGGACCTCGTTCTGATCACTGCCCCCGGGCACCTGCTGGCGGCCGCCCCCAATCCGCTGGAGTGGGCGGAACTGGAGGGTCAGCCTCTGGTGAGCAGCACCCCCGACCACCCGAACCGGCGAGCCATCGAGGCGACACTGCGAGCCGCGGGTGTACGGCCGGTGGTGGTGTGCGAGACACCGGCCTACGTCACAGTGTGCGCGCTCGTGAGCGCCGGCCTCGGAGTAGGACTGGTGCCACGGATGATGGCCGCGTCGTCCGCGGTGCCTCTCGGGGTACGCGCGCTCGCACCACCAGGACTGCACCGGACCATCGCCCTTGCCTCCCGCAACGACGACACCTCGCCGGCGTTGCGCACACTGCGCGCCCTGCTCCTCGGCACCTACCGCAAGCCACCAGCAGGATGACCGAGGATTCGCCGGTCACATCGTCGGCATCACCATTGACGGCGCAGGCGGCCCGATCGCCGCTGTGTCCTGGGCGACGTTCGACGACGCGCGGCGAGGACGCGGGCGCCGGTCGGGCGCTGTCCTTCGGCTGGGGCATCGCGATCATCGAACTGTACGGCTGTACCAGGGAACGTCAGGCGCTGTCGGAGACCGAGCCGCTCTTCGCCTTGCTCGGAGTCGTGGGTCCGGCACCGCGGCACCGCGAGGTCGGCCGCTCGGCAACGTGCTGTACCCAGCGTGCCTCAATCTCGCGGCCGTTTTCGAGGGTGTGGGTCGGCGGCCCGTCAGCGGGGACGAAGCCGGCGGCGGCGAGCGCCCTGGCGGACGCGGTGTTCGTCACCTCGTAGCCCGCGCCGATGGTCGGCAGTCCGAAATGAGTATGCGCGAGCAGTGCGGCCGCCAGGAACAGTTCCGTGCCCATCCCTGTGCCGCGTGCGTGGGGGGCCAGGCATCCGCCGATCAGCTGGAGGTCATGACGCAGGTCGATGGAACCGGCGTATCTGCCGTCGTCACGGCGCACAGCGATGAGAGTCGCTGCTTCGTCTCTGGGCTCAAAGGGCTCGGCACGCATCTGCCGCGTCCACGGGGCCGCATTGAGGGAGTCGGGGTCACCGGGGCGGAGGTTCACCACAGCTTCGCGGACGCGGGCATCAGCCAAGTGGACAGTCGCCTCGTGCTCGGCTGCACCGAGCCACCGCTGCGCTTCAGGGTCAGCGGCGGCAGCCAACCTGGCCGCGATGTCCAGAGAGGTCTCCGGTGTGTAGCAGAGTAGGCGCTCTGTCCGGATGACGTGCCGCCGATTCGCGCAGGTGCCCGGCAAAGGCAGCATCGGGGCTGCTCGCCCCGCGCGCCGGCGTGACCACAGCATGTCGCCCCCTTGCACCTTGCCCGGGTCCCTCAGCCGGGCATGGTGAGCATTGTATGCAGCCGATTCGGAGCCTTCATGATGGGCCGGGCGTATCTGCCGTATCTGAACGGCGCAGTGTCCGCGCAGTTCACGGCCCTGCGGCGCCGGGGATGCCCGGCCTCAGTCCGGGGTCACGTTGCGGGAGGGAGGCGGAGCCGCATGCACAGCCCGTGCTCCGCCGGCTCGGCGGTAACGCGGCCGCCGTGCATCTCGGCGACCTGTTTGACGATGGCGAGCCCGAGTCCGGAGCCGGGTAGGGACCTGGCGGTCGGCGAGCGGTAGAAGCGGTCGAAGACGAAGGGCAGGTCGTCCGCCGGGATGCCGGGGCCCTGGTCGGTGACCGTGACCGTGCCGTCGGGGGCGACTCGGACCAGCACCTGGCCGCCGTCCGGGCTCCACTTGACCGCGTTGTCGACGAGGTTGCCGAGGGCCCGTTCCAGCGCATCGGGATCGGCGTGCACCAGGCACGGGGCCAGGTCGGTCCGCAGGGTGGCCTGAGGGCCGCGCCGGGCGATACGCGCGACGACCCGCTCGGCCAGGAGATCGAGGCGGGTGTCCTCGGTGTGAAGGTGCTGCTGCCCGTGGCGGGCCAGTTCGACCAGGTCGTTGACCAGGTCCCGGAGTTCCCGGGTCTGCGTGCGGGCCTGCTCGACCAGCGCGGGCGCCTGCGGGTCGGCCACGCCGGGCCCCTCGCTCAGCAGTTCCAGGTTGGTGGTGATACTCGTGAGAGGGGTGCGCAGTTCGTGCGAGGCGTCGGAGACCAGCCGTCGTTGTGCCGTCACCGACTCCTCGACCGCGGCCATCATCGCGGCGAAGGAGCGCGCCAGCCGGGCGATCTCGTCGCGGCCGTGCACGTCGATGCGCGCGGTGAGGTCCTGGGTCGCCGTGATGTGTTCGACGGTGTCGGTGAGTTGCCGCACGGGGCGCAGTACCCGGCCGGCCACGAGGCGGGCGCCGAGCGCGGCCAGCAGGGTGCCGCCGGCGGTGATGACGGCCAGGAGGACGGTGAGCCGGTCCAGGGTGGAGCTGACGACGGACTGCCGGATGGCGGCTCTGACCAGCGCACCGTCCCAGCCGCTCAACGGCGCGGTGTAGACGCGGTACGTCACGCCTTCGTACTCCGCGTCCTGGAAATACGCCGGCGCCCTGCCCCGCGCGACCTCGACGTCGTGGCTGCTGACGGGAAGGAAGCCGCCGCCCGGTCCGGCTGCGACCGGCGGGGCCACGAACTGCAGTTGTGTGGAGCCGACGGTGACCGGCGAGGTCGGCACGGTCAGGCGGGTGCCTTCCCGTTCCATCTGCTCCATCTTGAACTTGAAGTCCTTCAGCAGCTGCGACGCGTCACGGTCGGCGGCGGACGTCAGCACGTCGTCGCTCTGCCGGTGCAGCCCGGCACTGAGCGACGGGTAGATGACCAGCGAGGCCAGCAGCAGGGCCGCGAAGACCACGGTGCCGCCGGCCAGGGCCACCCGGTTGCGCAGAGTCACGGCTCCTCCCGCAGTACGTAGCCCAGTCCGCGGACGGTCTGCAGCAGTCGTGGTTCGCCGTCGGCCTCCAGCTTGGCGCGCAGGTAGCTGATGTAGACCCACAGGGCGTTGGAGGACGGGCCGAAGTCGTAGCCCCACACCGCGTCGAAGATCAGCGAGCGGCTCAGTACGCGATGGGGGTTGCGGAGGAAGAGCTCGAACAGGGCGTACTCGGTACGGGTGAGTTCCAGCGTCCGATCGCCGCGGCGTGCGCGGCAGGCGGCCACGTCCAGTTCCAGGTCGGCGAAGCGGATCAGCTCCGCCTGCGGAGGGCCGCCGCGGCGCAGCAGCGCACGGACACGAGCCCTGAGCTCGTCCAGGGCGAAGGGCTTGACCAGGTAGTCGTCGGCGCCCGCGTCCAGTCCGGCCACGCGGTCCTCGACGAGGTCGCGTGCCGTGAGCATCAGGATCGGCACGCGGTCGCCCCGTGCCCGGATCCTCCGGCACACCTCCAGCCCGTTGGGCTCCGGCATCAGCACGTCGAGGATGACGGCGTCAGCGCGGCCGGCCCCGAGTGCCGCCAGGGCCCCCGTCCCGTCCGCCGCCTCGACCACCTCATGGCCGTCCCGCGCCAGGGCCCGGGAGAGCGCCAGGCGCACCGCGTCGTCGTCGTCCACCACCAGCACACGCATGGCCGTCATCGTCCCGTCCGTGAGGTCAGCAAGGGATAAGGGGCGGCCGGACCGGACTGCTCCGGGCCGGCCGCCCCGCGTGATGGCTCAGCCCTTCGTGGACGGTCCCTGGGCGCCGAGCTCCCGCTTGGTGTCGGACAGGGCCTTCTCGAACCGGGCCGCGCTGACCCCGAGTTCCTTGGCGATGGCCCGGAACTTGGTGCTGCCGACCTCGATGCCGCCCGGTCGGCCGGCCTGCGTGAACAGCTCCCTGACCGCTCGCTCCGCCTCGGCGGTCCCCACACCCAGCCGGGTGGCGACGCCCGCCGCGAAGAGTTTCACGGCCTCGTCACCGTCCGAGCCCGCGTGCTTGATGACGGTCTTGCCGTCTCCCGGCTTGCCCTTGTCCCCGTGCTTGCCGCCTTCGACGTGTCCGCCGATGGCCCGCTTGGTCTCGGTGAGGGCCTTCTCGAGTTGCGCGGGGGTGGCTCCGAGCTTGCCGGCGACGGCGGCGAACTGACGGCTGTTCGGGTCGGTGCCGCCGCCGGGGCCGTCGGCCAGCGCGAACAGTTCCTTCACCGCTTCCTGCGCGGACGCGAGGCTCACGCTCAGGCGGGCGGCGATGCCCTTCGCCAGCGACGCCGCGATCCGTGCACGGTCCTCCTCGGGCCCCCCGGGCTTCCCAGGCTTTCCGGCCTTCTTTGCCTTCTCCGCCTCCGCGGCCGTTCCGGACGTGCCCGGCTTGACCTTCGCCTCGACGGCTGTGGCGGCCCCCGCCTTGGCCGGGCCGGGCGACGGGGCCGCGACTGCGGACGCCGTCAGGCAGCCCACCGTGGCGGCCGCGGCCGCCACGGTGATCCAACGCGCCTTGCTGCTCATGCGTGGTCTCCTTCGGGTTCACGGGCGAACCGGCGGCCGCCGGCGCCCGCGATCCAGCAGACCGTCCGGAGCTCAAGGGAACTCTCAGGAAACCTTAGGACGGCCTTATAAGGCGCAATGGGCGCGCGCTCATCACCCACGCTCTCCAATGGCCCCCGTCGGCAGGCTCGTTGACGTCGAGTAGATACTGAGTGTAGACACTGAGGTATGACTGTTCCTCTGGCGCTCCTCGGGCTCCTCGAACGGGAGTCGAGCCACGGCTACGACCTCAAACGCGATTACGACGCCTACTTCGGCCGGGGCAAGCCGCTGCCCGCCGGGCAGGTGTACTCGACCTTGAGCCGCCTCGCCCGCGACGGGAAGGTCGAGGTCGGCGAGGCCGAGCCCGGGTCGGGCCCGGACCGCAAGCGGTACGTGATCACCGAGCTGGGGGTCACGCAGGTCGAGACCTGGCTCACCGAACCCGTGGCGGGTGAACCGCACTTGCAGACCGTGCTGTTCACCAAGGTCGTACTGGCGCTGCTGCTGGAGCGCGACCCCCGCGCCTATCTCGACATCCAGCGCGCCTCCCACATGGAGCGGATGCGGGAACTGACCGAACTGCGCAGGACCGGCAGCACCATCGACTCGCTCCTCGCCGACCACGGCGTCTACCACCTGGAGGCCGACCTCCGGTGGATCGACCAGACCGTGGCACGCCTCGCCGCCCTCACCGCGGAGGTCCGCTCATGAATTCGAACGAAGGCCGGCTCGTGGAAGCCCGCAACGCCGTCCTGTCGTTCGGGCAGACCCCGGCGCTGCGGGGAGCCGACCTCTCCGTCCGCGCCGGCGAGATCCTGGCCGTCACCGGGCCCAGCGGGTCCGGCAAATCCACGCTGCTGCACTGCCTGGCCGGGATCCTGGTCCCCGACGCCGGCGAGATCTGGTTCGACGGACGGCGTCTCGACACCGAGCGCGAAGCCGAGCGCAGCGCGCTGCGCCGGGACCACTTCGGCTTCGTGTTCCAGTTCGGCCAGCTCGTCCCCGAGTTGACCGCCGAGGAGAACATCGCCCTGCCGCTGCTGCTCGCCAAGTCCCGCAGGGCGAGCGCGCTCGCCGAGGCCCGGCGGTGGTTCGGACGGCTCGGCCTGGACGGGCTCGAGGGACGCCGGTCCGGCGAACTCTCCGGGGGGCAGGCCCAACGCGTCGCCCTGGCCCGCGCCCTGGTGTCCCGGCCCCGCGTGCTGTTCGCCGACGAGCCGACCGGGTCGCTCGACTCACTCACCGGCGAGCACGTCATGGACCTGCTGGTCGACTCCGTGCGCCAGGAGGGCACCACCGTCGTCCTCGTCACCCACGAGCCGCGGGTGGCCGCCTTCGCAAGCCGCGAAGTCGTCGTCCGCGACGGCACGGTGACGCCGCTGTCCGTCGGACGGATCGCCTCGTGATCAACCTCGGCCTGCGCCTCACCCTGAACGGCGGCAGAGAGGCCGCCGCCCGGCTCGCCGTCATCGCGGCCGCGGTTGCCGTGGGAGTCGGCCTCCTGCTGAGCATCCTGGCGGCCGTCAATGCCACCGCCACCCAGAACAGCCGCAACGCCTGGCTCAACACCGGCACCGGCAAGAGCGCACCACACGCGTCGGCCGCGGAATCGGACGCGGACGCGGACCCGCTGTGGTGGCTGCTCAGGGCCGACCGCTTCGACGGCAGGCTCATCGGCCGTGTCGACGTCGCCGCCACCGGCCCGAACGCCCCGGTCCCACCCGGACTTCCGCGCCTTCCAGGACCGGGCGAGTTCTACGTGTCGCCGGCCCTCGGCAAGCTCCTCCACTCCACCCCGGCCGCCGAACTCGCCGACCGTTACCCCGGCCACGAGGTCGGTACGGTCGGCACGGCGGCACTCCCGGGACCCGACTCCCTGGTCGTCGTCATCGGCCACCACCCCGACGAGTTGGCGAAGCTGCCCGGGGCGACCCAGGTCACCTCGATCACCACCGTCGCACCCGGCAACTGCAACGGCACGAACTGCACGGTCAGGGCAGGCATCGACAACAGCGGGATCAAGCTCATCCTCTCCGTCGCGGGCACCGCCCTGATCTTCCCCGTGCTCATCCTCATCGGCACGGCCACCCGGCTGGCGGCCGCCCGCCGCGAGCAGCGCTTCGCCGCGATGCGCCTGGTGGGCGCCACACCGCGGCAGATCACGGTGATAGCGACCGTCGAATCAACGGTCGCCGCGGTCATCGGCACCGCCGCCGGTTTCGGCCTCTTCTCCTTGTTCCGCACGCAGTTGGCAGCTGTCGACCTCACCGGGACGCCGTACTTCGCCGACGACCTCACGCTCTCCACCGGCAACGTCCTTCTCGTCGCCGTCGCCGTCCCCGTAGGGGCCGCGATCGCGGCCCGGATCGCCCTGCGGCGCGTACAGGTCTCCCCGCTGGGGGTCACCCGGCGCGTCACGCCCCGCCCGCCGCGGATCCACCGGGTGATCCCACTGGTCGCCGGCATCGCCGAACTCTCCTGGGTCATCGGCCGGGTGCCCGAGAGCACCGACGGCCAGATCGTGGTCTTCGTCTCGGGAATTCTGCTGGTCCTCACCGGACTCGTGATCGCCGGCCCGTGGCTGACCATGGGCGGGGCCCGAGTCCTGGCCCGGGCCACCAGCAGGCCGGCGCTGCTCGTCGCGGGGCGGCGGCTCGCGGACGACCCGAAGGCAGGCTTCCGCGCCGTCAGCGGACTGGTCCTCGCCCTGTGCGTGACCAGCACCGCCGTCGGGATCATCGGCGCGCTGAACGCCGAACGCGGCATCCCGCCGGCCGCTCGCGCCGTCGCCGGCGCTGTCGACACCCATTACGTCTACGACTTCGACCACGCGACAGGGCGTCCGATCGGCAGCGTGCCCCCTCCCTCGAAGGCGGCCCTCGACGACCTGAACTCCGTACCGGGCGTCACGGGCGTGTTGGTGATCCACACGAACCCGCTCGGCACACCGGATCCCGGCTACGACGGCCAGGGTTCCACGACACCGCTGGTGGCGGGCCTGGCCTCGTGCGCGCAACTCGCGACGATGCCGGCCCACAACACCTGCGTCTCCGGAGCCGAAGCGGCGTCGGTCGCCCAGTACTTCGGCACCTTCGGGACCTATGAATGGGAGCACTGGCCCGAGGCATGGCCCGCCGCCGAGATCTCCGCCCCACGCCTCGCCCGCCTTCCGGTCGTGGAGATCGTCGTGGCCACCGACGGCTCGACAACGGCGATCGAACGCGCGCGCACCATCCTCATGAACGCGTACCCCGGCCAGGACGTCCCACGGACCGTCGAGGAGGATCACGCCGAAATGGGCGCACAGCTCGCCGGCTACCGGCAACTGGCCGACGTGGTCGTCCTGGTGAGTTTCCCCATCGCCGGCTGCAGCCTGGCGGTGAACGTGGCCGGAGGCCTGCGCGACCGCAAACGCCCCTTCAGCCTGCTGCGGCTGACCGGCACACCGCTCGGGATGCTGCGGCGCGTGGTGCTTCTGGAGTCCGCCGTGCCACTCCTGGTGGTCTCCGCCGTGGCGATCGGCACGGGCTTCCTGGCCGCTCAGCTCTTCCTGCAGGCCCAGTTCGGATACTCGGTCCAGGCACCGGGGATCCAGTACTACGCGATCGTGCTCACCGGGCTCGTGGCCTCGCTGGGGGTCATCGCATCCACGATGCCGCTTCTCCGGCGCATCACGGGACCGGAGACGGCACGCAACGAGTAGCCGAGACGACGACGGTCCGGGCCGGCCGACCCCGGCCGGCCCGAGCCGTCCCTCGTTCGGGGCCGCGGAATCGCGCACCGCCTGGTCGAAGAAGCCGGCCCCGCCACGCAGCGATCGCGCAGCCTCGCCGATCACCCGTCGCTGTCGCTGTCGCTGTCACGGCCGTACATCTCACGCCACTCCAGAAACGGGTCGTTCTGCCACCCCACCGCCCTGTGACCGGGTTCCAGGTCCAGCCCGGTCCCGCGGTCATGAGGGTTCAGGCTACGAGCAGGCGGAGGCCGAGCTCTGCTGCGTCGAGATCGACGAGGTCACGGTTGCGCTCGGCCCAGCGGCCTGAGGAAAGGTCGTCGCGCAGGCTGTTCACTGCCCGCCGCTCGGCCTCCGGCCCGACTCTGGTCCATACCGACACAGCGCGGCGCACCTGTTCATCCAGGTACGCCTCGGGCCGGCGCCAGTAGGCCTCGAGGAAGCCGTCAGCGCAGTCCCACGGGATGAGTACCGGCTCCATGCGAGCTCCGATCGCGCGGGCCAGCTGGTCCACCGAGGGCCGGCCGGCGACGAGGCCGGCGACCTCAGGCAGGTAGTCGCGGGTAAGCCAGAACCGGTGACGCCATCCGGTGTCACCGGTGTCGTGCGTGAACACCACCACGCGGCGGGCCACGCGCCGCATCTCGCGCAGCCCGGCGATCGGGTCCTGCCAGTGATGAACGGTGCTGAAGGCCATCGCCGCGTCGAAGGACTGGTCCTCGAACGGGAGGCTCTCCGCCGTGGCGGCCATGCACGGCGCCGCGCCCGTGGGACGCTGCGCCCGCATGACCGCCGACGGTTCCACCGCGGTCACGTCGCGGTCGGGTGGCTCGTAGGAGCCGGTGCCCGCGCCGACGTTCAGTACCGTCGTCGCGTCCCCCAGCGCCTCCCAGATCTTCGCGGCGATCCGCGGCTCGGTGCGCCGTGTCGCTGGGTAGGCGGATCCGATCACTTCGTACAACTGCGCCCCGAACATTGTCAGTTGTTCCTCAGGCGTCGTCCTGATGCCCATGGCCCGTGCCTCCAGTTCTTTGTCGATGGCCGTCACCATGGCAGCGGCGCGCTCGCGCTGTTCCAGCAGCAGACCGCGCAGCCGGCGCAGGTGCGCGGCCGCGTCGGTGGCCGGGTCGTGAACCAGATCCGCAATGTCGCGCAATCCGAAACCCAGCCGCCGGTAGGCAAGCACCTCCCGCAGTCGCTCCACGTCGCGAGCCGAGTAGGCCCGGTAACCGGCAGCGGTCCGCGCGGACGGTTGCACGAGGCCGATCTCGTCATAGTGGTGCAGCGTGCGGACGCTCACGCCGGCCAGCTCGGCCACACGTCCCACGGTCAGGTGCTCCTCCACGTCACCGACAATGCGGCATCACGCCACGTGAGGGTCAACGCTCGCCCCTGTCCGACTCTCCCGGGCCCCGGAAGTCCGATCTGCGCCGTCAACCACCCCTGCCCTGGGAGAGTATGTGGGGGAGTGCGGCCTGCCGGCCGAGGTCATTCGGGTGGACTCGGCCGGGTGAGCCCCAGGTCGTAGGCGAAGATGACGGCCTGCACGCGGTCGCGGGCACCGACCTTCATCAGCACCCGCCCGACATGGGTCTTGACGGTCGATTCAGACAGGACCAGACGCTCCGCGATCTCGCCGTTCGTCCACCCCTTTCCGATGGCGACCAGGATCTCCCGCTCGCGTCCGGTCAGGGCGTTCAGCCGGGGGTCGTCGGCCGCCGCGGCACCGGGAGGGCGAGCCGGCAGGTGGTGGGCGTAGGCGTCGAGAAGGCGCCGTGTCACGGCCGGGGCGACGACCGCGTCGCCTTCCGCGACCGCACGGATCCCCGCCAGCAACTCCTCGGGGCGGGCGTCCTTGAGCAGGAACCCGCTTGCCCCGGCGCGCAGTGCGGCATGGGCGTACTCGTCGAGGTCGAAGGTGGTCAGGACGAGGACGCGCGAGCGTCCTCCCGTGCCGACGATGAGGCGTGTGGCCTCGATGCCGTCCATGCCGGGCATCCGGATGTCCATCAGCACGACGTCCGGTCTCACCTCCGCGGCCAGGCGCACGGCCTCGGTGCCGTGCCCGGCCTCGCCGACCACGTCCGTGCCCGGCTGGCTCTCGAGGAGCATGCGGAAGCCGTAGCGTTGCAAGGGCTGATCGTCCACGATCAGAACTGTGGTCATGTCAGGCCGCCCACGGTGTCGAGCTCTTGGGGGAGTTCGAGGACGGCCACCACCGTCCAGCCGCCGTCGGAGCCGGGGCCCGCCGTGACCGTTCCGCCGTAGAGGGCGGCGCGCTCTCGCATGCCCGCGAGCCCGTGCCCCTCCTCTCCCGGCCGGAGGCGCGGAGCCTCGCCGGGCGGCCCGCTGTCCTCGACGCGGACCCGCAGCCGGGCACTGTCGGCGGCCACCGTGAGGTGTGCCCGCGTCTGCGGTCCGGCGTGCTTGAGGGTGTTGGTGAGTGCTTCCTGCGCGATGCGGTAGGCCATCAGCTGCAAGCCGCGGTCCAGGGTGTCCAGGTCGCCGCCCGCTGTGTAGACGACCTCGGGTCCGGCCGCGCGGATCCGGGAGCACAGGGCGTCGATGTCGGCGATGCCCGGCTGAGGGTTCAGCTCCGGAGCCTGGTGCGCCGTCTGGTCACGCAGCACGCCGAGCAGACGGCGCAGCTCGCCCAGCGCCTGCCGGCCGGTGTCACCGATCAGCGTCAGGGCCTCCCGGCCGCGCTCGGGGGAGGCCGCCACCGCGTACGCGCCGCCGTCGGCCAGTGTGACGATCACGGAGAGGTTGTGCCCGATGATGTCGTGCATCTCACGGGCCACGCGGGTGCGTTCGCTCGCCGCGGCAAGCCTGCTGCGCTGATCCCTCTCGACCTCCAGGCGGGCCGCCCGCTCCCGCAGGCCGGCCAGCTGGGCACGGCGGATCCGTACCGCGATGCCGACCGCGACGGCCGCGGTCGCGGTACTGAACAGGAAGAACGACGAATCCCAGAAGGACACCGCGGCGGACAGCCGTACCGCCACCAGCGCCAGGCCCCCGGCCATCGCCACGCAGGCCCACGCCAACTGCCGCAGCCGCCCGTGCAACGCCAGGCTGTACAGGGCGACCAGCAGGGCGACGTCCGCCCGGAGCACCGCGCCGAGGGCCCACTGCACCACGAACACCGCCATGACAGCGCCGAAGGCGGTCGCCGGGCGCCTGCGCCGCCACAGCAAGGGCAGCAGCAGACCCGCCTGCAACAGCACCGTCGCGGGCAGCGGCAACTGGGTGAAGGCGATCCGGTGCTCGCGCGGGCCGTCGTCGTCGTGGACCAGATCGGGAACGCAGAACACCAGCAGGACCACGATCACCACCAGCGTGTCCAGCACCCACGGATGGTCGCGGTCCGCCTGCCGCACACGCTGACCGACCCCGGCCAAACGCAGGAAGACCGGATGGCCCGACAGCGGATCGCCGTCCGCGGCCGGCGGCAGGCCCGGGTCGAAAGGGGCGGTGTCCTGATGGCTCATGGATGTCACTCGTTCATCGTCGGCGGGGAAAGGCCGTCGCGGCACCCGGAACGGACCGGATGCCGCGGGACCACGCTGCTCACACGTCGGTGCGCACCAGGCGGACGGCGGCGCCGGCCAGCGCGGCCGCCGTCCACACCACGAAGACCACCAGGCCGGCGAGCGGTGACAGCGTCGTCGCGTCGTGGTGCAGGGTGAACATCGCCTCGCCCGCGTTGCTGGGCAGGTAGGGGCTGATGTTGTCCTGCCACGAGGTGGGCAGGAGCGACACCAGGCCGGGAACGAGCATGAGCGAGGCCACCAGCACCGAGATGCCGCCCGCCACCGAACGCAGGAGCGCACCCAGGGCGACACCGATCACGCCGACCAGGCCGAGGTAGAGCGCCGCACCCAGCAGGCTGCGGACCACGCCCGCATCCGAGAGCGTCATCGCCGCCCGGGTCTGCGCGACGATGCCGCTGTCGGCGAGGAAGGTGGCGAAGACCCCGGCCGTGCTCAGCACGAGCGCGATCACGCCGAAGACCGCGGCCTTGGACCACAGCACCGGGAGGCGGCGCGGTACGGCGGCCAGGGTCGAGCGGATCATGCCGGTGGAGTACTCGCCCGCGGCGACCAGCACCCCCAGGACGCCGAGCGCCAGCTGGGCGAAGTTGGTGCCGAACAGCGACAGGCTCAAGGCGGTGGCATCCGCGAAGTCGTGGTCCATGGGCCGGCCCGAGGAGATCCTCGACTTGAACTGGAACGCGGCGATCAGACCGAACGCGACCAGGAACAGCAGGCCCAGCCCGAGGGTGATCCAACTGGAGCGCAGCGACCACAGCTTGGCCCACTCCGAGCGCAGCACACGCGCCGCGGTCACCTTGTAGGCGGGCCGTTCGGGCAGTACGGCGGACGGCGCGGGAACCGTGTCGGGCGCGATGGTGCTCATGCGGCACTCCTGAGGGTCTCGATGCCGGTCACGGAGCCGTGGTACTCCACGGCGTCCTTGGTCAGGTCCATGAACGCCTCCTCCAAAGAGATCGTCCGCGGGGCCAGCTCGAACAGCGCGATGCCGTGCCCGGCGGCCCTGAGCCCGATCGCACGTGCCGACAGACCGGTCACCAGAAGCTCCTCGGAGCCGGACCGTCCGGTGATCTCCACACCCGGCCCGGCCAGGACCTCGCGGAGCCGGGCGGGGTCGCCGGTCGCCACCTTGACCACGTCACCGCCGGCCTGCCGGACCAGTTCCCGGACCGTGGTGTCCGCCAGCAGCCGGCCGCGTCCGACGATGATCAGGTGGTCCGCGACGAGCGCGACCTCACTCATGAGGTGCGAGGAGACGAAGACGGTGCGGCCCTCGGCGGCGAGCCCGGTGAGGAGGTTGCGGATCCACAGGACGCCCTCCGGATCCAGACCGTTGACGGGTTCGTCCAGCATCACGGTCGCCGGGTCACCCAGCAGAGCCGCCGCGATGCCCAGGCGCTGTCCCATGCCCAGGGAGAACGCGCCGGCGCGCTTCCTGGCGACCGACTGCAGGCCGGTGAGCTCGATGACCTCCTCCACACGGCTGCGGGGAATGCCGTGGGTGTGGGCCTGGGCCATCAGATGGTTGAACGCCGACCGGCCGGGGTGGATCGACTTGGCCTCCAGCAGCGCGCCGACCTCCTGGAGCGGCGCGGCGTGCCCGGCGTAGCGACGGCCGTTGACCTGCACCGATCCACTGGTGGGCGCGTCCAGCCCGACGATCATCCGCATGGTGGTGGACTTGCCCGCGCCGTTCGGACCCAGGAACCCGGTGACGGTGCCGGGGCGCACCGTGAAGTCCAGTGCGTCGACCGCGGTCTTCTCCCCGTACCGCTTCGTCAGCTGGTGTGCCTCGATCATCGGACGCTCCTGGGTCGTCGTGGGTCGGACCGCCCGACCGCCTCACCTGCAACGCTAAGTTCCGCCACGGCGCGATCCGTGGTACCGGGGGCCGATCATCGGCCGGCCGGTAGTACCCCGGTACCACTGGCCGCGCGGACGACGGATCGGCCCTTACGGCTCGGAGCGGGCGCGCGACGGCCCGCCCGCCCAGTGGTCACGCAGTGGTCCCACGGTCAGGCCGCTCTCCTGGCAGGTGTCGAGGATGTGCGGCAGAGCGCCGAGGGCGGACCGCCAGGCACCCGGAGCGGACGTGCAGTCGGAGTCATGGAGCAGGATCGTGCCGCCGCCGCGCAGATCGGCGGTCACCGTGCGGTGGACGGACCGCGGGGTGGCACGCGCTCTCCAGTCCTCGCCCCAGCACGTCCACAGCACCGGCGTCAGGCCCAGTCGGCGCGCGGTCAAGTGCGCGGCAGTGGTCATGACACCGTACGGCGGCCGGAACAACCGGGGCTGCCGGCCGGTGAGGTCGGCGACCAGGTCACGGGCGCGGGCCAGGTCGTCGTACGTGGCTCGGGGACCGCGCAGCAGCAGCGGCCGGTGGCGCCAGCCGTGGACGGCGATCTCATGTCCCGCCAGGGCGATGTCGCGGACCAGGCCGGGGGAGCGGCGCGCCTCGCTGCCCAGGAGGAAGAAGGTGGCATGCACCCGTCGGGCGGCGAGCAGCCGCAGGAAGAAGGGGGTGGACAGCGGGTCCGGGCCGTCGTCGAACGTGAGGGCCACATGGTCGCTTCGGCCCTGCCCGGCCAGGCGGGGCATGACGCGGTTGCGCAGCGGCCCGAACGTGGAGACGACGGGCGCCGCATGGGCGGCCGCGAGCGCGGGCAGCGCCACCAGGGCGGTGGTGCGCAGGAATCGGGCGGTGGTCACGGCTGGCTTCCCTCGAACGTCGGGGCGGGTGTGAAGTCGTCGGGGTCGAGTCGGTGGTCGATCGCGCGCATCAGACCTGGATAGTCGTGCGCGGTGGCCGCCATCCCCAGCCCGACGCCGCCTGCCCACAGCCCGCACGCCACGGCGACGGTGGCGGCCAGCCGGTACACCGCGAGACGCGGCCGGGGCGTCCGGGGGAGGAGCGGGCGCCGTGCGGTCACGCTGCCGGGGTGCGGGACGGATGCGCCGCTCCGACCCGCCCTCAGGACGGCGGCCGCGGGGCCGGTGTCCGGTCCGGCGGCGAACAGGGCCAGTCCTGCGGCCCGTTGCAGCAGTCCTCGTGGGCCGTGGATGAGATCCGCGAGACCAGGGGCGAGAGCGTCGGGCGTACGTATCCACGCGGCGAGCCCTGCCTCGTCCAACGCGGCCGCGTTCGTCAGACCGTGACCGGGGATGCAGCGGTAACTGGCGACCGGAAGCCCGCAGGCGAACGCCTCCAGCGAGGTGAGACCGCCCGCGTTCTGCACCAGGACGTCCGCGGCGTTCATGAGCGCGGGCATGTCGTCGGTCCACCCGAAGACATGCCCGATGTCGTCCGCCCGCAGCCGTTCGGCCAGGGAGGTGTTGCGGCCGCAGACGACGACCGGGATCGCGGCACCGCCGGCACGTATCTCCGCCGCGACCTGCCGCACCGGCCCCACGCCCCAGGAGCCCGCGACCAGCAGAGCCAGCGGAGCATCCTCCGGCAGACCCAGCCGGGCGCGCGCCGCTCGCCGTTCCTGCGGGCCGGCCGGAGCGAATCGCGGATCGGTGACCGGCCCGCACACCCGTACGTCGGACGCACCCAGGGCACGCGCCTGGGCTGCGGGAACGGCGTGCGCGGCCAAGTGGGCGTCGACGCCCGGCGCCACCCAGAGCGGATGCACGGAGAAGTCGGTCAGGTAGGTGAGGACGGGCACGCTCAGCCGGCCGCCCAGGCGCAGCGCGCCGAGAATGCGGCTCGCGCCGGGGTAGGTGGAGACGATCACGCTCGTATCGGGGGGCAGCGCCCGCAGCACCCGCCGTTCGGCGACACGGAGCAGGGCGCCGGCCGCCGGGCCGGTCCCGCCCGCCTGCTCGGTACTGCTGTAGATCCGCTGGTAGGCCCAGGGCGCGTGGACCAGGAGCCGGTGGTAGGCGGTGCCGAGAGCCCGGCCCAGGTGTGCCGGCAGCAGGTCGAGGAGGTCGAACCGGTCCACAGGGGTGCCGCTGAGAGAGATGCGCCGGGCCAGCTCGGCGGCGGCGCCGTCGTGTCCTGCTCCCATGCTGGCGGAGATGATCACGACTCTGCCCGGGGTGTTCAGCGGCTCGGAGAGGGGGACGGCGTCCGCCGTGCTCGGGTCAACCATTCCGCGGACGTTCGACATGGGATTTCCTCCGTGCGCTGGTGGGAGCGGCGAAACTCTACAACATGTAGTAGATGGCGCCGCTCCCGTGCGCTTCTGCCCGCTACAGGCGTCAGGGTGTCCGGCGGTAGCCTGAGGGGCCGAGTCGAGAAAGGGGCGAGCGCAGTGCCCGACAAGCGTGACGAGTCCGGTGCGACGCCCCGTCGTGCACGCGGAGAGCTCGAACGTGACGTCCTCGCGGCCCTCTGGGCCGCGCGCGAACCGATGACGGCCGGCCAGGTGCAGCAGCGACTGTCAGGAGACCTGGCCTACACCACCGTCCTCACGATCCTGGTCCGGCTGCACGAAAAGGGCGCGGTGCACCGTCACCGGCAAGGGCGCGGCTACGCCTACGCGGCGACGCGCGACGAGGCGTCCCACACCGCCCAGCGGATGCGCACCCTGCTCGACGCCGGATCGGACCGGGAGGCCGTGCTGGCCCGCTTCGTCTCCGAACTCTCCACGGCGGACGAGCAGATGCTGCAGCGACTGCTGTCCGACAGTGAGGCGCACGGCGGCAAGGCTTCGTGACGGCCGGTCCGGCCGGGCCGGCTTTCGGGGGGCGGCCGTCGTCGGGCACCTGGTGCATGCGGCGTCCCTTCCGACGGCGAGCCTCGCGGATGCTTTGACCTACAAGACGTAGTAGCTCCGCTCGGGGTTCCCGTGGAGCCGTTCGCCGGCTTTCCGCCCGCCAAGGGGCCCCCGGCCTCGCTCACGCACCGTCGGTCGGTCCGTTCGCCTCCTTGCCGAGTCCGGGGGAGGAGCCACTCGACTCAAGCCGGTACCCGTGCCCCCGCAGGGTTGTGATGTCAGGCGGGCGGACCCCTGGCCGACCGGCGGCGGCACTCTCGTTCAGCCGGCGGCGCAGCGACGCGATGGTGACGTCCAGGGTCTTCGTGGGACCGAACCAGTTCTCGTCCCACACCTGCGCCATCAGCGTCTCCCGGGACACAGCCGTCCCGGAGCGCCGGGCCAGCAGCGCGAGCACCTCGAACTCCTTGGGGCGCAGCATCACTTCGTGATCACCGAGCAGGCAGCGCCGCGCCTCGACGTCGACGGTCAGGTCACCCACCAGCACCGGGCCCTCCTGGGGTGCGGCGACCGATGGTCGGCGCCGCAGGTGCGCCCGGAGCCGGGCCAGCAGCACCGAGAGACTGAACGGCTTGACGAGGTAGTCGTCCGCGCCCGCGTCGAGCCCGGCGATCACGTCGATCTCGTCGCTTCGTGCCGTCAGGATCACGATGAGCAGCGACGGGCAGTCGGTGCGCAGCCGGCGTGCGACGTCGACGCCGTCACTGTCGGGCAGGCCCAGGTCGAGCAGGACCACGTCCGGGTCGGTGCGGGACACCTCGGCGATGCCGCTGGTGCCGGTGCGGCACCAAGTGCAGGCGTAGCCGCCGCCCCGCAGGCCGGTCTCCAGGTGCCGGCCGATCACTTCGTCGTCCTCGATGACGAGGATCCTGGTCTGCGGGGAAGACGGTGCGGCCATGCTGCGAAGGGTAGGGCGTCCTGCTCCGGACGCGGCGGCGCCCGGCTGTGCGGCGGCCTCGGACGGCTCGCGGCGGGTCCCGTTCGAGGGACACGGTTCCCGCCGCGGCCGGTGCCGCGCCGGTGTCACAGATCGCGGAGTTCTTCGACGGCCGGCCGGGTGGCACGACGCGTCGCGTTCATGGCGGCGCCCGCGATCGCCGCGACGGCGATCAGGAGAGTGAGGACGAGGTAGGCCCACGGCACCGCGATGCTTGCCGGTGGCGGGTCGAAGACGCCGGTCAGGACCTTGACGAGCATCTGCGACAGCGCCCACCCGATCAGCACACCTCCGGCCAGCCCTGCCACCGTCAGCACCCCCGCCTCGCTGAAGGCCAGGCCCCGCAGTTGACGGCGCGAGGCCCCCAGCACGGTGGCTATCGCGAAGGTCCGCCGCCGTTCCGCCAGGCCGAGAGCGAGGACGATGCCCCCCGCCCCGGCAGCCAGCAGGACGGCGAAGACCAGCTCGATCCGGGTCAGACCCGACAGGTCCACCGAGGTCAGACTGGAACCCACGGTGGAGCGGGTCCGCGTGATGTCCGTGACGGTCGCGGATGTCCCGAGCGCGTGGTGCAGCCGGGTGGCGACGTCCTTCTGGCCGGTGCCGCCGGTGTCCACGAGGAACGCACCGATCGCGTCACTGCCCGTGGCCCGCGCCACGTAGCTCGCGTTGGCGACGAAGAAGCTGTCACTGGGGGCGGTGGGGAACTCCTTGACGACCCCCGCATAGCGGAACGGCACGGTGTGCAGGGCCTTGCTGCGGCTGTCCTGGAGCCGCAGATTGAGGGTGTCCCCGGGCACCAACTGGAAGTCCTTCACGGTCTCCTCGCTGACCAGCACCGAGTCGGGATGCGCGGCAAGGGTGTCCATCAGGCTCTTTGCGGTGCCGCCCGCGAAGTAGGCGTCCTGCAGCGACGTGGCCGAGGCGATGGTGGTCGGGCGGACGCCGTAGAGGTCCTGCAGGTCCGAGCCGACATAGGCGAATCGGTGCTGGAGGGGTTCCACATGGCGGACGCCGGCGACGGCAAGTCCTTGCGCTGCGTCCGGGCCGACGTAGGTCCCCGGTGACTGGGCGACCGTCACGTCCGCGCCGTTGGTCAGCCGGGCGTCCACCTCGGCCTGCTGTTTGTATGTCGCGTTGAATGTGGCTGTGGACGCCGCGAAGGACACCGCCAGCGCGAGCAGGACCACGGCGCGGGCCAGTGGGCGGCGCCCACGGGACATGCCGGCCGCGGTGGTGCCCGCCAGTGTGCCGGTCAGCGGCCGCACCGCGCGGGCCAGCGGGCCGCGCCCATGGGCGAGGGCCCAGGACACCAGCCGCCACAGCAGCAGCGCGGAGCCCAGCCACAGAAGCGAAGGGCCCAGGAACGCCCAGTAGGACACGGAGACGGCCGCGACACCCTCCGGCGCCAGGACCAGGGCGTACTGATTGCCGCTGGACGCCCGGAACACCAGGAACGCGACGGCGATGAGCAGGAAATCCACGCCGCACCGCATCCACCACGCTGTACGCCCCCGGTCGATGCCGGAGCGGGCCTCGGCGACGGACACGCCGCGCAGATCCCGCACCGCCGGCACCAGCACCGTGGCGCAGGCGATGGCCAGGCCGAGCAGCAGCGCCCCGGAGAACCAGCCCGCAGCCGAAGCGGTGGTGGCGCCGAACGACCCGGCGCCGAAGGCAAGTTTCCCGGCGAGCGCCGCGAGGCCCAGCCCCACCACCCCACCGCACAGGCCGACGGCCAGGGCCTCACCGGCAGCGGCTGCCGCCACCTGACGGGCGCGCAGACCCCGGGTGCGCAGCAGTGCCTGTTCCCGGCGACGCCGCTCACCACCTGCGCCGGCGACGGACGCCGTCAGCAGCGCGGCCAGGACCACCCCGGGAACACCGAGGAACAGGAACAGGATCTGCGCGTACAGGGCGTCCTGGCGCGCCGCGTCCAGCGCCGCGCCGAGATTGTCGCCCACGAGTGCCCCGCCGGCCGTGTGGGCCTCGAGGTTGTGCGCGGCTCCGGTGACGTCGGTGTAGGCGGCAGCAGGGTCGGCCGGCAGCGTGCCGTCGCGGCGGACGTGGAGCTGGGTGGTGACGGAGGCCGGGTCGGACGCCTTCTCCTGCGCGGTGAGCGTGGCGAACATCGCCGAAGGCAGCAGCAGGACGTTGTCGGGCGGTGCGGTCGGCTGGGACTGCGGCGGGGCGCCGACCTTCTGGAACAGGGAGTCTGCCTGGGGAAGGTCGACCACCCCGGCGACCGTCACGGTCGCCGGTCTGCCGCCCGGCAGTTCGACGGTGACCGTGTCGCCGACGCCGGCGTGGAGATTGGCGGCGGTCTGCTGGGCGAGCAGGACCCCGCGGGTGGAGCCGGTCAGCGAGCGGATCTCCGCGGGGAAGTCCCGCTGGTAGCCGTCGGGCAGGCCGAGCACCATGCCGGGGCCGGTGCTCTGCGTGGTTCCGCCGGAGACGGCGCGGAAGCCGGTGCTGCGGGCGAAGCCGACACTCTGCACGGTGTGCACACCGGGCGCTCGGCGCACCGCGCGCAGCACAGTGGCCGGGTCGGCGTCCGGCTGGACCTCGACCTGCCAGTCCACCGCGACAGAACGAACGGCTCGGGCCGTCATCGTCGACTTCGACGCGGTCAGGAACGCGCCCAGGGACGCCACCAGTGCGACGGCCAGGGCGACGCCGAGCGCGGTGCCCAGCAGGCGGCCGCGCCGGTGCCGGATGAGCCCGTTCAGCCAGGTGACGATCACGATGCGTTCTCCCGTGTCCTGGTCGTTGCCGTCGTCTCAGGGGGTGTGCCGGGCACGAGCCGGCCGTCGCTCATGGACCATTGCTGGTCCAAGCGCCGGGCGACGGACGGATCGTGGGTCGTCACCAGCAGCGCGGCGCCGAGGTCGTCGGCGGCCGCGAGCAGGACGTCCATGACGTGCCGTCCGGTGGCCCGGTCCAGCTGCCCGGTCGGTTCGTCCGCCAGAACCAGCCGCGGCCGCATGGCCACGACACGCGCGACGGCCACCCGCTGCGACTGTCCGCCCGACAACTCCTGCGGCAACTTGTTCCGCAGGTCCGCCGCATCCACCTGATCCAGAGCGGCCAGCGCCCGCTGACCGGCATCGCCTTCCGCGACACCGGCCAGAACCAGTGGCAGGGCGGTGTTCTCCACCACGTTCAGTGCGGGGATCAGGCTCGGTCCCTGAAAGACGACGCCGATGCGCGAGGCGACCCGGCCGGTGAGGGCGGGCCAGGTCACCTCCCCCTGTGTGGCGCGTTCCAGTCCGGCCATCAGGTGCAGCACAGTGGACTTCCCCGACCCCGAAGGCCCGGTGACCGCGATCCGGTCGCCCGCACGGACCTCGCAGCTGGCGCCGTGCACCGCGACCACCGCGGTCGGGCCCCGGCCGAAGGTGAGCGCGGCATCACGGCAGCGCACCACGACCTCATCCACCTCGTCGGCGGTCATCGCTGAATCCTCCCGTCCCGCAAGGCGATCACGCGATCGGCGATCTTCACCGCTTCGGGGCTGTGCGTGACGATGAGCACGCCGCACCCCGATTCCGCGCGGCCGCGGAGCAGCCGCAGGATCTCCCGCTCCGTGGCGCCGTCCAGTTCCCCGGTGGGCTCGTCGGCGAGCAGCACGTCCGGATCGTTGGCCAGTGCGACGGCCAGACCGGCACGGGCCAACTCCCCACCCGACAACTCCTGCGGCAGCGCACGGGCCCGCCCCCTGATCCCGACCTGATCCAGCAGCACGCCGGCATCCGCGGGACCGGCGCCCCGCGCGGCCCTGCGCGCGAGGCGGATGTTGGCGGTGACGTCGAGGTGGGCGATGAGATTGCCCGACTGCAGCAGGATTCCGACGCGGCGTGCCCGGATCCGCGCCCGCAGTGCCTCGGGCCGGTGGCTGATCCGCTCCCCGCCCACGTGGACATCGCCGCCCGCCGGTTCGTCCAGCCCGGCCAGACAGGCGAGCAGCGTGGACTTGCCGGAGCCCGAAGGCCCGACCACGGCGACGGTCTCCCCACGCCGGACCCGCAGGCTCACTCCACGCAGCGCGAGGGTTTCCTCCTCGCCCGCGCGAAAGAACCGGTAGAGCTCCCGAGCGGTCAGCGCGTCCGGGCCGGGGACGGCCTCGTCCGGCGCCGCAACCGCGGCCATCACTGCCACCGCAGCGAGTCGGACACGATCCGCCAGGGGTCGACGTTGTCGGCCTTCACCGGCCCGGACAGCGTGAGGTCGACCTCACGGCCCTGCTGGTGGAAGGCGTACCGCTCGAAGGCGTCGTGCACCGCTTTGCCTGTGACGGCATTCGTGCCGGAGTCCCCCTGGTAGGTCAGGAGGACCACCGACCCCGCCTTCCGGCTGACGGTGCTGACCTTCCCCAGCGCGAACCCGGGCACCTTCTGCCGCAGTGCCGGCACCACCTGCGAGGTCACCGACTGCGTCGTCGGACCGGCGTTCGACGACGCCGAGACGATCTCGATCCGGTTCAGCTTGTCGGTGAACACGACGGTGTCACCCGATGTCGTGCGGGACCAGCCCTCGGGAACCTCGACCGTGAATCCACCCGCCGGTGGCCGGTAGGTCACGAACGCCTGGTTGTCGGGGATGTCACCGGCCGGGTTGACCTCCTGCGTTCCCGCGGTGCCGCCGTCGGCGGTACCGGACGGATCCGTCCCGCCGCCACATCCGGCCACCAGTGCCGCCATCACGGCACCGGCTGCTGCCGCGGAAAGGACGCACCTGCGTCGCATCATCGAACCGCCCTTCGTACGCGTGGCACGACTTGCCACACCGCCGACGCTAGGAACCGGCCGGTTAAAGGCCCCTTCGCGGAAGGTGAGAGGACGGCAAAACCCGATCATGAGCTGTCGCGGCGACTCCGGAGGTGTCCTGCGGGGGCGACCATGGGGGCATGAGACAGCGTGTGGCCCGGGTGGCTCTGGTTGCCGCCCTCGTGGCCGTCGTTCTGCTGGCCGTGCCCCTGGCCCTGGTGATCCGCGCGGCCCTGTTCGCCGATGAGCGCAACGAACTCGAGCGCGAGGCCCTGGCCGCCGCCGTGCGGGTCAGTCCGCAATTCGCCGCCGGCGACGCGGTGGAGCTGCCGGCAGCCCGGGACGGTGAACTGCTGGGCGTCTACGACACGGCCTGGCGGCGGCGCTGGGGCACGGGCCCCGCCGCGGCCGACGCCGCCGTGCACCGTGCCGCCACAGGGAAGGTGGCACAGCGGCAGTCGGCGGGCGAGATCGTCGTCGCCGTTCCCGTGTCCGACGCCGAGCGTGTCATCGGAGTGGTCCGGGCCTCCACGGACACCGGTGAGGTCTGGAAGCGCATCCTGCTGGCATGGCTGGCGCTGGTGGGCGTTGCCCTGTCCGCGCTGGGGGTGGCCCTGCTCGTCGCCCGGCATCAGGCCCGTGCGCTGACGGGTCCACTGGAAGCCCTCGCTGCCACGTCGGCGAAGGTCACCGAGGGCGATCTCACGGCCCGGGCCGCGCCATCGGGCATCGCCGAGATCGATCAGGTCGGCGCCACGCACAACGACATGGTCGAGCGCCTCGGCGGGCTGCTGCACCATGAACGTGAGTTCGCCACCAACGCGTCCCACCAATTGCGCACCCCGCTCACCGGGCTGCAACTGGGCCTGGAAGCGGCGCTGTCGACATCAGGAGCCGATCTGCGGAGCGCGGCACGCGAAGCGCTGGAGCAGTCGCGGTACCTTCAGCACACCATTGACGAAGTGCTCCGGCTGGCGAGAACCGGGGCATCCGTCCATGACGGGCCCGCGGTCCGCTCCGTCGGCGACGTCCTGGAGCAGGCGGAGCGGCGGTGGCACGGCCCGCTGGCGCAGGACGGCCGCCGCCTGGCCTTCGCACCGGAACCCGGCACCGGTGGCCTCGGTGTTCCCGGTCGGACCAGCGACCAGATCCTGGACGTCCTCCTCGACAACGCCCGCCGGCACGGACGCGGCACGGTGCGCGTGACCGTGCGGGAACTCGGGGGAGTGGTCGCCTTGGACGTGGAGGACGAAGGAACACTCACGCTCGATCCGTCCGCCCTGTTCGCCCGCGGCACCACCACCGGCCAGGGCAGCGGCATCGGCCTGGCGCTTGCCAAGGAGATGGCTGCCGGGGCGGGCGGCCGACTCGGCGTGACCCGCGACCACCCGACGACCTTCACCTTGCTCCTGCCCCACCAGGGGGAGGGCCCCGGCCGGCCGTCGTGAAGTCCTTCGCCCCGGATCCCGGAAGTCACGGCGTGCCCTGACGGAGCCCGGCCGCAGTCCGTCCTACGCTACAGCTCAATGTCTACAAGGCTGTAGGCGTACGAGGGCAGCCATGCTCCGTCCCGCCGAGCCGACGGGTCTCGACGGCAGCGCGGACGGCGACACCGCACCCCACCCTCGACTCCTCCGTGACAGCCGGCATCCCAGGAGGACCGAGATGGAGAAACCGCAATCCCTGGCCGTGCCCCCGGCCGGTGTCGGCGAGAGCGCGGGGGCGTACGCGGTGGAGAAGCTGCCGCAGGTTTCCCTCGCCTTCTGGATCATGAAGATCGCGGCGACGACCCTCGGCGAGACGGCGGGGGACCTCTTCGCCCAGACCCTGAAGATCGGCTACTTCCTCACCACCATCGCCCTGTTCGCCGTCTTCCTGGCCACGCTGGCCGTGCAGCTCCGGTCGCGGCGCTACAACCCCTTCGTCTACTGGACGGTCATCCTCTCGACCAGCACGGCGGGCACCACGATGTCCGACTTCATGAACCGTGACGCCGGCGCCAAGTACCTCTCACCCGGTGCCACGGCACTGGGCCGGGGACCGCAGGGCCTCGGTCTGGGATACCCCACGGGCGCGGCGATCCTGGTCGCGCTGCTGATCGCGATTTTCGCCGTCTGGCGGCTGACCCGGCTGCCCTTCGCCCTCCAGGACATCCGCACCTTCCGCGCGGAGGCGCTGTTCTGGACGGCGATCCTCGTGTCCAACACCCTCGGCACCTCGATGGGTGACTTCCTGTCCGACAGCTCCGGACTCGGCTACGCCGGGGGCGCGCTGCTCATCACGGGCCTGCTCGCGTGTTTGCTCGTCCTGATGTACGTGCCGGCCGTGCCGAACGTCCTGCTGTTCTGGATCGCTTTCGTCCTCACCCGCCCCCTCGGCGCGACCGCGGGCGACCTGCTGACCAAGCCCACCGCGAAGGGCGGCCTCGACCTGGGCACCGCGGGGTCCTCGGCGGTACTCCTCGCGATCCTGCTCGGATTCATGGGCCACGCGTATCTGCGCGAACGCCGAAGTGCCGGTCCCCGGAGCGGGCCGTCCGCCCGAACCGCGTAACCCCCCCCCTCGCGCCGGCTCACGTGCCGACGGCCTCCAGCAGGACATGGAGGTCGCCGACGGCGTCGACGGTCGACAGGGCGGCGACGGCCAGGAACGCCGCGGTGGCGGAGGCGAGCGCCGGGTGGTGGCGGAGCGGCGGGGCGAGCAGCGCGGCCACGCGCCTCGGAACCGGTCCCGCACCGGCGAGCGGCGACGCGCCACGGCCGATGATGCCCAGCGCAGCCCACGCGGGGCGGGCGGGAGCGCGGTGGGCGGCCAGCGCGGCCCTGCCGACCGCGCGCGCGACCCGGCGGCGGTCGCCCGTGCCGGCTGCCGCCTTCTCGTCGGCCCAGCGTTCGATCGTGTAGGTGACGGCGGCGGCGAGAGGGCGCAGGAAGGGGTTGGCGGCGGCGCCGAGCTGGGCGAGGGCGACGAAGGCGTAGTGATGGCCCGACAGGTGGGCCCGTTCGTGGGCGAGCAGGATGTCGCGCTCGGAGACGTCCAAGGTCCGCAGCATGCCGGTGGAGACCACCACGCGGCCGGGCAGGCCGGGGATCGCGAAGGCGTCGGGGACCTCGTCGTCGACCACGACCAGGCCGTCCTGCGCGGGCATGCACGCCGCCTCCAGCACGGCGGCGGCCAGGGACCGGGCACGGCGCCAGAGCATGCGGGCGGCCGTCACCACGGCAGCGCCCAGGAGGAGGCCGGCGATCAGTGCCACGGACAGTTCGGCGGGATCCTTGTGCTGCGCGGCGTGGGCCGACCAATGGCCGAGCCCCGCCAGCGCGGGGATCCGGATCAGCCCGGTGATCGCCAGCAGGCCCAGCGAAACGGTGCTGGCCGCCCCCAGGACCACGCAGACGGCGGTCAGCAGCCAGGTCGCCAGGCGCGGATGGCAGCGGTCCGACAGAGGCCGGGCCCCGAGCGGGGCGAACAGCGACAGCAGCAGCGGCAGGTAGACGGCGATGCGCATCCGGCGCCCCTCTACGGATTCTGGTCGGGGCCGAGCAGCTGACGCAGGAGCTCCGCGTCGGCGGACGACAGGCCGTCGGCGAAGCGCGCGAGCACCGCCTCGCGATCGGGCCGCTCCTCCAGGACGGAACGCATGCGGCGGGCGGCGAAGCCGGGTTCGTCGGTCACCGGGGCGTAGGCGTAGGCCCGGCCGCGCTGCGTGCGGGTGAGCAGGTTCTTGGCGTACATGCGGGTGAGGATCGTCACCACGCTGCTGTAGGCCAGCTCGCCTTCCAGGCGCTCGGCGACCTCGCCAGGGGTCAGCGCACCCTCGGCCCGTTGCAGCACACCGAGGATCTCCGCCTCGCGTTCGCCGTTCGCCCGCTTGGGGCCCCGGCCCTGGGTGGGGGAGCTCATGACGTTTGCCGGTCCTCCTGAAATCTTCTACAGTCACGTAAAACCTCTACGGCGGTGTAGACGCCGTTGCCTCCCGAGTGTGCCATGCGCCCCTACCCGCCGGTCCAGACCCCCCGGCCCGCGCACGGCGGAAAGGCCTGTTGGTGCTCCACGCCCTCAACCCGCTGGATGCCACCTCACTGCTGACGGCGTTCGGCACCGTGGGTGTCTTCCTGGTGCTGTTCGCCGAGACCGGACTGCTGATCGGGTCCTTCCTCCCGGGCGACTCGCTGCTGTTCACCGCGGGACTGCTCTGCACCACCGGCGCCGGCGGCCTGCACCTGTCACTGCCCCGGGTACTGCTCGCGGCGGCGGCCGGGGCGCTGCTGGGAGCGCAAGCCGGCTATCTGATCGGCCGCCGCGCCGGCCGGACCCTGCTGAGCCGCACGCGCAACCGGCATCTGACCGACGGCATGGCCCGCGCCGAGGACCTGCTCGCCCGCTACGGCCACGGCAAGGCCATCGTCCTCGCGCGCTTCGTCCCCGTCGTACGGACCGTGCTCAACCCGCTGGCCGGAATCGTCCGCGTACCCGCCGGGACCTTCGCGCTGTGGCAGGCCGTCGGCGGTGTCGTGTGGACCGTCGGCCTGGTGCTCGGCGGCTACGCCCTCGGCGCGAGCATCCCCAACGTCGACCGCTACCTGCTCCCCCTCGTCGGCGTGATCGTCGCCCTCTCCCTGCTGCCGCTCGCCGTGGAGCTGCTGCGCGCCCGCCGCACCCGCGCCGGCACCGAGCCGGAACGGCAGCCGGAACGACGCTCCGTGTGATGACCCCGTAGCCCCTCGTCCGGCAGCACCGCAGCACCGCCGCACCGCCCGCGACCACCCAGCGACCACAGAAACGGAACCCCATGAGTGCCATCAGCGTCGGCCAGGCCGCAGTCCTGGGAGTCGTCGAAGGAATCACGGAATTCCTTCCCATCTCCTCCACCGGCCACCTGAAGATCACCGAGGGGCTGATGGGTATCCCCGTCGACGACACGTCCGTCGTCGGCTTCACCGCCGTGATCCAGGTCGGCGCGATCGCCGCCGTGCTCGTGTACTTCTTCAAGGACATCGTGCGGATCGTCTCCGCCTGGGGCCGCGGCATCGTCAACCGCCAGGAGCGCTACCACCACGACTACAAGTTCGGCTGGTGGGTGATCTACGCGACGATCCCGGTCGTCGCCGTGGGCCTGGCCGCGAAGAAGCTCATCCAGGGTCCGCTGGCCTCCCTGTGGGTGGTCGCGGGCTCGCTGATCGTGGGCAGCGGTGTGATGTGGGCCGCCGACCAGATGGGCCGGCACAAGCGCGGTGAGGACGACACCTCGCTCAAGGACGCGATGCTCGTCGGCTCGTCCCAGATCCTCGCGCTGCTCTTCCCCGGCTTCTCGCGGTCCGGCGCGACGATGTCCACCGCGCTGATGCTCGACCTGGACCGGGTCGCCGCCACCCGTCTGTCCTTCTTCCTCGGCATCCCCGCCCTGACCGGCGCCGGCCTGTACGAACTGAAGGATGCCGCCGGCGCCGGGACCGGCCTCGCCCCGCTCGTGGTGGGAACCGCGGTCTCCTTCGTGGTCGCCTACGCCTCGATCGCCTGGCTGCTGAAGTTCGTCGCCAAGCACTCGTTCAACGCCTTCGTGGTCTACCGCGTCGTCATCGGCGTGGTGCTGCTCGGCCTGCTCGCCACCGGCGCGGTCAACGCGTGAGCCGGCGCCCCGGATGAGGCCGGTGCGGTCCTGGCATGCAGGCGGCCAGGACCGCACCGCTGTCCGGGCTCAAGCACGTCAGTCCTGATCGGCAGGCGGGGGCGAGAGCACCGGGTCGTCCATGCGGAGCAGGCGGTACCCCTCGCCCTTGCCCGGGGACCGGCCCGGGCGGCGCGGACGGTAGGAGGCCGGCACAAAGTGCTTGGACTTCCGAGGCCGGAGCCTGCGCGCGGCGCGCGTCATCGCCGCGAAAGCGGGTGAGGCGCCGATCAGTTGACGGAAGACCCACGGGGTGAGTCCCGCCAGCCGGGCGGCGGTCTGCCAGCCCTCGCCCCGGCTGATCGCCAGCACGGCGACGCGGACCATCGCCGGCGTGACCACAGGGCCAGGACGCAGGCCGTGCGCGGCGGCCAGCGCGGCCGCCGATTCGACGGCCGCCGCGAAGGCGGGGTCCAACTCCAGCCAGCTCCGCAGGACCTGGCTAGGCACGCCTGCCCACACTGCGGCCGCCTCGGACCCCAGCCCGAGAGCCGTGGCCTGAAGCACGTCGGCCATCCTGGCCGTCGTGGCGTCCCGCTGACCGGGGTCGCGGCCGAGGGCCGCGTGCAGCCCGCGCTCCATCTCCTCCCGCGCGCACAGCCACGCCACCACCTGGGCAGCCGTGGCCTCGGGATCTTCGGCGGCACGGCCTTCGGGTTCGTCCACTGCTACTCCACGGGCGTGGGCTCGGCCGCCTTCTCCGGCCGCGGAGCGGACCGGGTGCGCTCCGGGGCGAGGAAGAAGGCCATCACCGGGATCAGGTACAGCGCCCAGACGAGCACCTGGATCAGGGTGGGGTCGGGCTGGAAGTTGAAGACGCCCTTGAGCAGGGTGCCGTACCAGGAGTCCGGCGGAATGGTGGAGCTGATGTCGAAGGCGAGGTGACCCAGCCCGGGCAGGATGTCGGCCTCCTGGAGGTCGTGGATGCCGTAGGCGAGGACCCCGGCGGCGACGACGACGAGCATCGCGCCGGTCCAGCGGAAGAACTTGGCCAGGTTGATGCGGAGCGCGCCCTTGTAGAACAGCCAGCCCAGGACGGCCGAGGTGGCCAGACCCAGCAGCGCGCCGACGAGGGGACGGATGCCGTCGCCGGTGGCCTGCACGGCGGTCCAGATGAACAGGGAGGTCTCGAGCCCTTCGCGGCCCACGGCGAAGAACGAGGTCACCACCAGCGCGCCGGTGCCGACGGCCAGCGCGGCGTCGAGTCTGCCCTGGAGCTCGCTCTTGAGATGGCGTGCGGTGCGGCGCATCCAGAAGACCATCCAGGTGACCAGTGCGACGGACAGCACCGACAGGCTGCCGCCGAGCGCTTCCTTGGCCTGGAACGTCAGGGTGGAGGAGCCGAACTGGAGCAGCGCGCCGAAGGCGAGACTGAGGCCGACCGCGAGGCTGACTCCGGCCCACACGGGCACCAGTCGGCGTCGGTTGCCGGTCTTGACGAGATAGGCGACGAGGATGCAGACGACGAGGCTGGCCTCGAGGCCTTCCCGCAGGCCGATGAGGTAGTTCCCGAACATGAGGTGGTGTTTCCCTTCCGCTACTTGGCGACCACGACGGCGGCGAGCCTGGACAGCGGCTCGGCCAGCCCGTTCACACCGTCCGAGAGGTCCTTGCGCCGGCTTTCGGGGACCTTGTCGTAGGAGACGTACGCGTGGTCGCCGGAGCCGGTCCGGTACGTGCCCAGCAGCGCGGTCAGGGCGGCGAACTGGTCGTCGAGTTCCCCGGTGAGCGCGGGGTCGTTCCTGGACGCGAGGGGCCTGAGGAGTTCGTAGGACTTCCGGGCACCTTCGAGGTTGCCCTCGAAGTCGACGAGGTCGGTGTGGGAGTAGCGCTCCTCCTCGCCGGTGACCTTGTTGTGGGCGACCTCGTCCAGCAGGCTCTTGGCGCCGTTGGCCATGGAGGTGGGGGTGATCTCGGCGGTGCCGACCTTCCTCACCCAGGTGTTCAGATCGGTCATGAGCCGGTCGGCGAGCTGCTTCTCCCTGTCGCCGATCCTGCCGTCGTGCCACAGCGCCTTCTCGAGCCGGTGCCAGCCGGTCCAGTCCGTGGCCGGGTCCTGGCCGGGGTCCAGACCGTCCTCGCGGAGGTCGACCTTCGGGTCGATGTCGCCGAACGACTCGGCGACGGGCTCGGTGCGCTCCCAGCCGATCCGCGACACGGCGTACAGCCTCTTCGCGGACCGCAGATCGCCCGCCTTCACCGCTTCGGTGAAGGCCTTGGCCTTCGGGAGGGTCTCCTCGGCCTGGGCGAGGACGTAGCTGCGGTAACCGGCGACGGCGGCATCGGCTTCGGGGCTGCGCTTCGCGGCGGTGGTGTCCTGACCGCCGGTGGCCCGCACCTTCTGGCGGATGCCCGCACCGGTCATGCCCGGTTTGCAGGCGACCTCGTAGTCGCCGGGCCTGATCTCGGTGGTGAGCGAGGTCTTGGTGCCCGGGCCTATGTTCTCGCGCTCCGCCGCGATCCGGTCATCGGGGTACAGCACGTACACCTCGGTGATCTTCGAGCCCTTGTTCTCCACCTCCAACGTGACGTGCCCGGAGGGGAATTCGGTCGTCGAGACCTCGCATGCGGTGTCCGAAGCCGTGACCTTGACGGCGCCGTCACCGCTCGCGGCTTTCTGCGCGCATCCGGACAGCGTCGCAACCGCTGCCACGGTGGCGGTGGCGCCGGCCAGCAGGCGCCGAGAGGTGGCGGACATGGGGGTGCCTCGATTCGCGCGGGGAGTGCAGGGCAGACAGGTGGCCCGGCCGCGCTGGAGTCTACAGATCTGTAGACGATAAGGAAAGGCTCCCCTTATTTGTGAGGGTGTCAGCGCAGCGATACGGGGCAGTGGGAGGGGTCTTCCCCCTGGGCCACCTCGACCCCGTCGTGCAGCCAGATCGCCCCGACGGACGAGGAGACGGCCGCGGCACCGCACACCAGGACCATGGCCAGCAGCACCGGGGCGAGGCGGCGGGTCGGAGCCTGCGAGAAGAGGGCCTTCACCCGCGCGGGTACCGGACCGCCGGCCGCACCGGTCGCGAACGAGGGCAGCGGGGCGCGCTCCTGATCACGCGTGACGGCCAGGGCGGCACGGCCGATCGCCCGCGCCGTCAGGGTGCGGTCGCCGGAAGCCTTCGCCGCGGCCTCGTCCGCGGCCCGCTCGGCGGCGAACGACACGTGCGCCACGGCGGCCGCGAGCCCCGGATGGCACCAGCCGGCGAGCTGGGCGACCGCCAGGAACAGATGGTGACGTCCGGCCAGGTGGGCGCGCTCGTGCGCCAGCAGCGCCTCGCGCTCGTTCGGGGCCAGGGCGCGGAGCATTCCGGTGGTCACCACGACGCGGCCCGAACGCAGACGCGCGCCAGGCAGGGCGTAGGCGTCCGGGCGGGAGTCGTCGAGCACGTACAGCCCGCCGGCCTCGGGGGCGCCGGCCACATGGTCGTGCGCCGCGCGGAACCTCCGTACCTCCGCGGTCGCCCGCCGCACGCCGGTCACGCAGGAGACCGCGAGCGCGCCGGTCGCCAGCGCCGACACGGCCACCGCCACGACGTGCGGACCCGCCTCCAGGGGCCGGACGACCTCCGCCCACTCCGCGACCGCCGGCACCTTCAGGGCCAGCGGAAGCAGGAGCACGCCCAGGCAGGCGACCACCCCGACCGCCAGCGCGGCCGACGTCACGGTGACCGCCCACAGCGCCACTTCGGGCCGCACCTGGAGCACGGCCCGCCGCGCCAGCGGCAGCAGGGCGAAGGGAAGCGCCAGCGGAATCAGCAGGAGCGCGATCATCGGCCGCCATCCTCGAGCAGCCTGCGGAGCTCGGCCTCGTCCGCCGGGCTGAGGCCTTCCACGAACCGGGCCAGTACCCGGCCGTGGTCCTTGTCCTGGTCGAGCTCCCGGTGCATCCGGCGAGCGGTGAGGCCGTGGGAGTCCTCCACCGGAAAGTAGGCGAATCCGCGTCCCCCCGGGCTGCGGTCGACCACTCCCTTCTCGTGAAGGCGCGCCAGCAGGGTCGCCACTGTGGTGCGGGCGAGTTCCTGCGGGATCGCCTCTCTGACCTGGGCCGCCGTCTGCGGTTTTCCCGCCGCCCACAGTGCCGCGAGCACGCTGGCCTCCAACTCGCCGGCCGGTCGCCGCTCGCTGTCCGCGTCCGCCATGGAACTGCCCTCTCCCCTCGATCGTCTACAGTGCTGTAGACGACTACTTCTCTGTAGACGCAAGTGTGTTGCCGCCCCGACGCCATTATCAAAGGGACCCGCACCGATGATCCTTCACCACCCCGTTTCACCGCAGGCAATGGACCTGGCCGTGAACGTGCTGGACGCCCAGTCCCTCCTCGCCGCCTTCGGCACGCTCGGCATCGCGATCGTCCTGTTCGCCGAGACCGGCCTGCTCGTCGGATTCTTCCTGCCCGGTGACTCGCTGCTGTTCACCGCCGGGCTGCTGTGCGCCGGTTCCGCGACCGCCCCGGGGCACCTCTCGCTGCCCTGGGTCCTCGCCGCCGCCGCGGCCGGGGCACTCACCGGAGCCCAGACCGGCTACCTCCTCGGACGGCGCGCCGGGCCGGCCTTCCTGAACCGCGTGAAGTCCCGCAAGATCCACGAAGGAGCCGACAGGGCCGGCGAGATCCTCCAGCGCTACGGATACGCGAAGGCGATCGTCCTCGCGCGCTTCCTCCCGATCGTACGCACGGTCCTCAATCCGCTCGCGGGCATCCTCGA
Source organism: Streptomyces sp. NPDC088732 (assembly GCF_044751205.1). Lineage (NCBI taxonomy): Bacteria > Bacillati > Actinomycetota > Actinomycetes > Kitasatosporales > Streptomycetaceae > Streptomyces > Streptomyces sp. NPDC088732. The sequence goes on along the minus strand of NZ_JBIVLI010000035.1, from coordinate 44,313 downwards.
CGTCCCCGCACGCACCTTCGCCCTCTGGCAGGTCCTCGGCGGCCTGCTGTGGACCGTCGGCCTGGTCCTCGGCGGCTGGGCGCTCGGCGCGTCCGTCCCGAACGTCGACCGCTACCTCCTGCCGATCATCGCCGTCATCGTCGTGATCTCGCTGATCCCCGTCGGCCTGGAACTGACCCGGTCCCGGCGCACCCGCCGCGCCGAAGGCGGTGCATGAGCCGTCCCATGACCGGCCACGCCAACCCCACCCCCGCACTGAGCGAAGCCGAACCGGCCGCATCCGGCAGGCCGGTTCTCCGCTACGGCGGCACAGCCGCGATCGCCTTCGCGGCACTCGCCGCAACCGTCCTGATCTCCGGCGCCCGAGCGTTCCCCGCGGACCTGGACGTCCACCGGTTCCTGCTGGCACACCGCACCGCACCGGTCGTGACCGCTCTGCGCGCCGTGACCGCCACCGGCACCGGCGGTTGGCCCTACCTGCTGGCTGCGGCCGGTGGCCTGCTGGCGGCACCTGCCGTACGTCTTCCCGTCCCACGCGGGCGGGCGGTACGGACCCTGCTGCTCTGCCTCGCCTTCACCGGGTGGCTGGCTCTCGGGCAGGCGGTGAGGTTCGCCCTCATGACGGCCATCGCCCGGCCGCGGCCCCCCGGCGAGGACTGGATCACCCATGCCTCCCGCTGGTCCTTCCCCTCCGGCCACGCCACCACATCGGCGATGGCGGCAGGCCTCCTCGTCACCGCGCTCGCCGTCCGCCGCCCGCCGGCGTGGCGGCTGTGGGCCATCCTGCCGCTGTGCTGGGCCGTTCTGGTCGGGGTCAGCCGCTTGTGGCTCGGCGTGCACTGGGCCAGTGACGTGGTGGGCGGATGGCTGCTGGCGACCACGTGGATCCTCCTCGGCGTCGCGATCGCCGCGGCCTCGGGCCTGTTGACCACACGAACGAGGGGCCGCGGTGACGAACAGGGTGAGAGCTGATCGCCGCGGCTCCTCAGACCGTGGCGAGTGGTGATTCCACGGCGCCGGTGCGGCGGAGTTTCTGCCAGCGCAGACGGCCGCCGGTCAGCGCCGTGATCCAGGACTGCAGCAGGACCAGGTACATCAGCTGCCGGTACAGGATCTGCTGCAGCGGCAGCCAGACGAGGTGGCGCGGTGACTCGCGGTCCAGCCGGAAGGCGTACGCCGCGCAGCCCGCCTGGAGGACGAGCATGAGGCACCACGCCGCCGCGGTGCGCAGGGTGGGCCCGAACACCAGGCCGTAGAGGAGGAAGATGTCGACCAGCGGCGCCAGCAGCGGGGCGACGACCATGAACAGCGACACCAGCGGCAGACCGAGCCGCCCGAAACGCCCCGAGTGCCCGCCCTCCCGGACGGCCCGGCGGTGCTTCCAGATCGCCTGCATGGTGCCGTAGCTCCAGCGGTAGCGCTGCGACCACAACTGCCGCACGGTCTCCGGGACTTCGGTCCACGCGCGGGCGTTCTCCGCGTACACCACGCGCCACCCGGCTCGGTGCAGGGCAATAGTGACGTCGGTGTCCTCGGCGAGCGTGTCGTCGCTCATGCCCCCGACGTCGCGCAGCGCGGCCCGGCGGAAGGCGCCGACCGCCCCGGGGATGGTCGGCATGCAGCCGAGCACGTCGTACATACGGCGGTCGAGGTTGAAGCCCATGACGTACTCGATGTGCTGCCAGGCACCGAGCACGGTCCCGCGGTTGCCGACCTTGGCGTTGCCCGCGACGGCCCCCACGGCGGGGTCGGTGAACGGCTGCACCAGGGCGCGGACGGTGCCGGGTTCAAAGACCGTGTCCCCGTCCATCATCACCACGATGTCGCCGGAGGCGTGTGCCACCCCGTTGTCGAGCGCCACGGGCTTGCCCCCGTTGGGCTGCCGGATCACCCGCACCCCGGGCAGCGCGAGGTCCTCCACGATCCCGGCGGTCCCGTCGGACGATCCGTCGTCGACGACCACGATCTCCAGCGGGTAGTCGCTCGCCGCCAGCGAACGCACCGTGTTGGCGATGCACGCGGCCTCGTTGTAGGCGGGCACCACGACGGTGACGGGCTCGGCGAACTCCTCGGTCCGCCGCGCGTCGCGTTTCCGCGCGCGCCGGGCGTGGACGGCCGAGAGCAGCACCATCAGCGCGAACCGCGCCAGGACGAGCACGCCCACCGCGGCCAGGAGGACCGTGAGCACGCTCATGGTGTGCTCGGAGAGCGTGACGGCGAGGACGAAGGCCTTCCCCTCCCACAGCTGTGGCCCACTGACCGGGATGTTCGCGCTCGGCGCGCCCAGTGCCTGGGTGAGGGTGGGGAACGCATACCCCTGGGCGGTCATCTCCGGCAGCAACCGGTCCAGTGCCGCCACGGTCTGCGAACGGTCGCCGCCGGCGTCGTGCAGGAGGACGATCTCCCCGGCGCCCGGTTCGGCCGGCTCGGCCGCGCGCACGATGGCGTCGACCCCGGGGCGGGCCCAGTCCTCGGTGTCGGCGTCGATGAACACCGTGAGGTATCCGCGCTCGCCCACGTACCTGGTCACGGGCCACGACAGGTCGTCCAGCGCGTTCGCCGTCGACGAGTACGGGGGGCGGAACAGGAAGGAGTGGATGCCGGCCGCGCCGGCCAGGGCCAGCTGGTTCGCGGCGAGTTCGCGGTCGACGCGGGCCCTCGACTGGTACACCAGGTCGGGGTGGTCGAAGGTGTGCAGGCCGATCTCGTGGCCCTCGGCGACGATCCGGCGGACGAGGTCGGGGTGGCGCGAGGCCATGGTGCCCGTCACGAAGAACACCGCGTGGGCGTGGTATTCGGCGAGTTTGTCGAGGACCTCCGGTGTCCACCGCGGGTCGGGCCCGTCGTCGAACGTGAGGACCATGGTGCCGCGAGGGACGGACAGGTTCCGCGGCACGCCACCGCGGGCGTCGACGATCGGGCCGCCGTCAAGGACGGACTCCGGCACCCGGCCGGTGGCGACGGGCGGGTGGACGCGGTGGTCGGCGCCGATCTCGCTGTGGACGACACCGCGCAGGACCAGCATGCCGAGCACCGTCGCCAGCAACAGGGCCGGCAGGACGAACCGCAGCGGGACCGCTGTACGGCGCCTGGCCCGCCGGGACGTTGGGGCCGGGGCGCCGGTCACCCGCCGCCTCCAGTTGTACCCGGGGAGGGGGCAGGTTGCACTGGGTGGCCTTCGGCCGGGATCGTGAGCCGGGGAGCCCGGGGGTCCGCGTCGGCCAGGCCGATCGCCAGCGTCACGGCGCAGCCGGCCCACAGCCCGCCGACGACCCAGCCGATGCCGCGCAGCGTACGGCGCCGCCGCCCACTGGGGTCGACGAACACCGGCCGGTCCGTGGCTTCGGGTGTACGCGACTGCACCGCTTCTGGCCCCTTCCGCGCGAAGCAACCTGACTGCGCGGAAGGGGACGTGCGTGAGCAGCGGTCCGCCGGACGGCGGACCACGAACCCCCGTCGGTGGATCACCTGAGCGCTCTTGGAGCGGTGAATCTACCGGATCCTTGGCCAATTGTGTGCGGCCAGTGAACGATGCGTGGGTTAACTGTGGTGCTCTGTCCGGCGTGGCTGTGCGTCTGTGTCTCTGCGTGCGGCGCCCCGGCTTATGAGCGCGCGGCGGCCGATTCCGGTGCGCCGGCCGGCTCGGGCACCCGCTGGACGTCCTGGACGTCCGCCTTGGTCACCGCCAGGTAGCCGACCACCACGACGATCAGGGCCAGCAGGACCAGGGTCACCGGCCCGTCGCCGAGGCCGAGGCCTCCGACGGAGCGGGGCTTGCCCAGGCCGTCCGCGATCGATGCGCCGAGCGGGCGCGTGATCACGTAGGCGGACCAGAAGCAGAACACGGGATCCCAGCGCAGCAGGCGGTAGCCGGCGGCCGGGACGAGGATCAGCACCGCGAAGACGAGTGCGGAGGTGAAGTAACCCAGGTGCAGGGTGAAGGCGGTGAAGTCGCCGAGCGCGGTGCCCATGGCGAACGTGGCGACGACGGTCGCCCAGTAGAACGCCTCGCGGCGCGGGGAGTCGATGGTGTGGATGGACAGTGTGCCCTCGGTGCGCCGCCACAGCCAGAACACGGCCAGCAGCAGTGCTCCGTACAGCAGGCTGGAGAGGGTGTACGGCACGCCGATGGCGACGTGCATCACGTCGGCCGCCATCGTCCCGAAGACGCCGACCATGGCGACGGCGAACCAGTACGTCCACGCCCGGTAGCGGGCCTGGCGGAACTGGATCACCAGCGCGATGAGGAATCCGGCGAATCCGAGTACGACCGCGAGTTCGGGCGCCATGGCCTGGACGAGATAGTCCGAGGCGCCCTCGCCGAGCGCCGTCGACAACCCCTTTCCCACCCAGAAGGCCGTGACGATCGCGGGAACGCGAACCGCGCCTGAGGAGACGCTTGCGGCGGTGCCGCCTGAATGAGCATGACGCGCTGTCGAAATCACGTGAGCACCCTAGGGATCAAGGCCGCGCTTGTCTACACGGGTGTAGATGGTCTAGCGTTCCGCGGACGAGAGGGACGCCCTCTTCGTCCCGTTACCCGTTGTACGTGAGGGGTTCCATGACGACCACGACGACGCCAGAGCATCGGACGCCCGCCCGGGAACTGCTGAACAAGGTTCCCGAGGTCACCATCTGGTTCTGGGTGATCAAGATTCTCTGCACCACGGTCGGCGAGAGCTTCGCCGACTGGATCAACATGAACCTCGGTGTCGGCTTGATCAACACCGCACTGATCTTCACCGCCGTTCTGGCCGGCGTCCTGGCCTGGCAGCTCAGCGCCACACGCTACATCCCGTTCGTGTACTGGCTCACCGTGGTGGTGGTGAGCGTGACGGGCACGCTCTACACCGACATCCTCACCGACAGCCAGGGTGTCCCCCTCGCGCTGAGCAGCAGTGTGTTCGCCTGCGTCCTCGCTCTCGTCTTCGGGATCTGGTTCGCCCGCGAGCGGACCCTGTCGGTGCACACCATCACCACCCGGCCCCGGGAACTGTTCTACTGGCTCGCCGTCCTGGTGACCTTCGCGCTCGGCACCGCGACCGGCGACTGGACCCTGGAGCTGACCGGCTGGACCCCGGACGTCTCCGTGCTGCTCCCGCTCGGGTTGATCGTCGCGATCGTGTTCGCCTGGCGCCGGGGCGCCAACGCGGTGCTCCTTCTGGCTGGCGTACATCCTCACCCGCCCGCTCGGCGCCAATCTCGGTGACTGGCTCGGCTCACCCAGTGGCGATGGCGGCCTGGGCCTGGGCACCGCGGCGACCAGCGTGATCTTCCTGGCCGCCATCCTCGCCACGGTGCTGTACCTCACGTACAGCCGCAGCGACGTCATCGAGAAGTCGGAGCCGGCACCCGGTGCGGTGAACCCGGCGCGTGAGCGGATGATGCTCGGCTACTACGCCGTCGTGGCGATCGCAGCCGGGGCGCTGCTCGTCTGGGCACACCAGCAGCCCCACGCCGCCGTGGCCGGCGAAGGCGACGCCCCGGCTGCCACGACCGTCCATCTCACGCCGGCGCAGGCGACGTCGTCCTTCCCTCCGGCCGAGATCGCGAAGTTCCGTACCGTTGCGTCGGACACGTTGGCGAAGCTCAACTCGGGTGACCAGGCGGCCGCGACCACCCGGGTGGGCGACCTCGAGACGGCGTGGGACGACGACCAGGCCACCCTGGAGCCCAAGAACGAGCAGGCCTGGGGCTTCCTCGACAGCGAGATCGACCAGGTCCTGACCGCGCTGCGCGATCCGCACCCGGACCAGGCCGCCGAGGTCAAGGCACTCGACACGCTGCTCACATCGCTCAACTGACCGGGCGACCACGGTCGATCGTCCCGGGACCGGCACGCGGCCGCAGTGAATGCGTGCCGCGGCCGGTCCCGGAAGGCCGCCAGGCCGGACGGCGCAGGCCGCCCACTTGCCCGGCGGGCTGTCGGCGTGATGGAGTCGTCCGCCATGTCCGACCTCGACCGTCAGACCGCCTACTGGGACGCCGCGGCGGCGACCAAGACGTTCACGCATCCCCTGCACCTGCCGTGGCTGGACGGCACCGACCGGCAGGCCGCGATCCTGGACTACGGCTGCGGCTACGGACGTACCATGCACGCCCTCGAACAGCACGGCTTCACCCGTCTCTTCGGCGTGGACACCTCACCGGGCATGATCTCCCGGGCACGCGGCTCCCACCCCGCCATGCGCTTCGCCGTGCTGGACGCACCGCCGCTGCTGCCGGCCCATCCGGAGGCGAGCTTCGACGTGGTTCTCCTCTTCGCCGTGCTGACCTGCGTACCCGGCAGCGACGCCCAGCGACGGCTGGTCGGTGAACTGAACCGCGTCCTCAAGCCGGGCGGCATGCTCTACCTCAGCGACGTGCTGCTCCAGGACGACGCGCGCAATCGCGACCGCTATGCCCGGTTCGCCGAACGCTACGGCACCTACGGTGTGTTCGAGACCGGCGACGGTGCGGTCTGCCGCCACCACCCGGGGGAGTGGTTCACCTCTCTGCTGGCCGGATTCGAGGTCGCCGACGCCCGCCACATCACCGTCGCCACAATGAACGGACACGAGGCGAAGGGGATCCAGATCCTGGCCCGTCGAGGGCAGGTCCGCTGAGGCCACCGCCTCGTGCCGACGCGGCCCCCGTCAGGTGAGTTCGTCGGGCACGGGGACGCCGAGGTGTGCGAGAAGCGCGCCGACCTTGCGGTCGAGCTCGCGTCCGACGTCCGTGATCTCCGGCCGGCCGAGCACGGAGACCGTGTCGCTCGGGCGGTCGATCGCGAACACCGCCTCGCCGTAGGGGGCTTCGTGGATCGTGGTGCGCAGTGGCGCGTACATCAGGGCCCCGGCGTCGTGCCGGTACATGCGCTCGGCGATGGTGTGATTGCCCATCAGGTACTCGGTGCAGCGGGCCTGATCGTCGGCCATGCCGAACAGCGGCTGGGCGTCGAACTTCCAGTAGATCATGAAGCCCAGTGGGGCGTTCTCGTCCGCGAGTGCGAGTACGGCGCTCCACGGCGCGCGCTCGGTGACCAGCTCGAAGGTGCGCTGGTAGTCCAGCGGAGGGACGGCCTGCTCGAAGCGGGCGCGGAACTGCTCGTAGTCCGCTCCGACCGGGATCTCCAGTCGCGTGACGGAACGGGGGAGTGCGTGGATCGCGGGGTGCGTCGTCGTGGTGTGGTGGGCCATGACCTGCTCCCTTCTGGCTTGCCTTGCAGGAGCCAGTCTAGGACGCGAAACGGATATATGTGATTTAAGTGAGCACATCAGGCATGGGCGGTCGTGGCGGCGCCGAGCACTTGGGCGAGGTCGCTTTGCCAGGGCCTGACCCAGGCGGCCTCGGAGCGCGGCACCCGCCTGCGGCAACGCGGGCATCGGCGGCCGGGTTCGAAGGACTCACCACAGGTCGTGTGCACGAGGCGCATCGGCTGCGTCGGTGACGCGGACGCACTGTGGGTGTTGCCCCACACCATCATGGCGTGCAGGACGGGAAGCAGGTCCTCACCCGCCCTGGTCAGCCGGTACTCGTCGCGGGTTCGCCCGCCGCCCTCGGGCCGGTACGCGACACGTGCGAGCAGCCCCGCCTCGACGAGCTGCCGCAGACGGCCGGACAGGACGTTGTCCGCGATGTCCAGTCCGGCCTTGAACTCGTCGAAACGCGTCATCCCGACGGTGGCGTTGCGCATGATCAGCAAGGTCCACCGGTCGCCCAGGATGTCGGCGGCCCGTCCGATCGGACACGGCCCATCGGCGGTTCCGCGGTGGGGTCCTGGCATGTCGTACCTCCAGGCTTGCTCAACGCAAGCCTACGTCCGTCGCCGCCGGCCGATGTGACCGTGGAGGCGGATGCGGCGGAGGTGGTCAGAGGGCGGGGTGCCGGTCGCGGACCTCGCTCAGTGTCTCCAGCAGCGAGGCGAGGTGCAGGATCGTCGACTCCGCGTGCCAGGCGGCGACCAGTTGGACACCGATGGGCATGCCGTCGCCGGTCGTGCCGAACCGCATGGACAGGGCGGGGAGCCCTGTCAGGCTGAACGGGACGGTCGTCGAGCTCACGTGGAAGGGGCCCACCGTGCGGCCGTCGAGGACGAAGTCCCCGAGCCCGTGTTCGTGGGCGGGGATCGTCGTCACCGGCAGCAGCAGCGCGTCGTGCTCCTGGAAGTACTCCGCGAAGCCGTCCCGGAGCCGCTCGACACCCTGCTCGGCCCGGACGTAGTCCGCCACGGACGTGTCGGGTGTGCCGAGCAGCGTCTTGGAGTAGGTGAACATCTGGTCCTCGTGGCCTGCGGTGACCTCGCGGACGGCGGGTTTCATCTCCATGACGTGCTGCCGCGCGAAGAGGTCCAGGGGGTTGTCCCGTTCAAGGGCCGGAATATCGACGGCCTCGACCCGGACCCGAGCTCCCCGCAGGGCGTCGGCGGCCTTCCGCACGGTCGCCGCGACCTCCGCGTCGACCGGGCCGAGCCCCGAGTCGACCAGCCAGCCGAGCCGTACGGGCCGGTCCGGTGACGCGCCCAGGCCGGCGTCGAACTCACGCGGAACCACGGAGAAACCGTCGGCGCCGTCCGGACCGGCCAGCAGCGAATACGCCAGCGTGACGTCCCGGACGGTGCGGGCCATGGGTCCGGCGTGCCAGTCACGGCGCGGGGCCCGCGGCCAGAAACCCGTCATCGGGATGCGCCCGTGCGTCGGCTTGAGGGACGTGATGCCGGTGTCGGCGGCCGGACCGCGCACCGAGATGGACAGGTCGCTGCCAAGACCGAGCGGCGACATGCCGGCCGCGATGGCGGCGGACTCCCCGCCGCTCGAACCGCCCGCCGAGCGGTTGAGGTCCCAGGGGTTGTTCGTCTTGCCCGTCAGGAGGTTGTCGGACTCGACCCAGTACGAGAACTCCGGAAGGTTGGTCTTCGCCAGAAGGATTCCGCCGGCCTTCTTCAAGCGCGCCACGGCGGTGGCATCCGTGTCCGGGATCCGCCCGGCGAAGATCGGCGAACCGCGCTGGGTGAGCACACCGGCGGTGTCGTAGGCGTCCTTGACCGTGAAGGGCACGCCGTGCAGCGGCCCGATGTCCCCGCCCGCCGCGAGTTCCTCGTCCGCCGCCCTCGCGGCCTCCAGTGCACCGTCGGCGAGCGTGACAACGGCGTTGATCCTCGGATTGGTGGCCTCGATGCGGTCGAGGTGCGCCTGAACCACCTCGACGGAGGACACCTTCCCGGTCCGGATCAGCTCGGCCAGTTCGCTCGCGTCGGCGTGAATGAGATCGGTGGTCATGGTGACTCCTGTCCTGGGCCGGTCCACTGCTTGGGGCGCTGCCCGGCCTCGGTGAGCCGCGGGCAGCGGGGGCGGGGCTCGTCAGACCTGCGGTCGTCTGGGGCGGCCGCCCGGGAGTCGCCATCGGCCGCGACGCGCACGGCCCGCGACAGGACGGAGATCTCCGCACCCAGTGTGACGACCGGACATCCGCCCGGGCGGTTCTCCGCGGCCTGCGTGTCGCGGAAGCAGCGTCAGGGAGCGCCGGCCTGTCGCGGGCCGGTCGGGCCGGATCATGGGCCGCTCGGCCTGCCCCGCGCGAGGCGCCGGCGGGGCGGAACCGAGGGCGCCTCAGTGCAGTGCGCCCTCCACGACGGGGAGCGCGAGATGCCACAGGCGGTCCGCCGTCCCGGGGTCAGCCGACCACTCGGCGACGCCCGTGGCGGGCTCGGGGCCGCCTGGGACGACCGGCTGCTCCTGGTTGTCCTCGAAGTAGCCGCCCGTCACGCCTTCCAAGAGAGGTGACGCGGCCAGCAGCACCGTGGTCGCCGCTCCCTGCTCAGGGGTCTTGGCGTAGTCGGGGATGATCAGGTTGCCGTCCCCGTCCATCACGCCGATGGCCTTCAGGACTTCGGGCGGAATGTGCCGCCCGAGGTTCGTGCGGGGGATGGCGCCGGGGGCGCAGGAGGTCGCGGCGATGCCCGCATCGCCCCAGTGACGGGAAATGCCCACGGCCAGCAGCACATCGGCGGCCTTGGACTGCGCGTACGCGGTGAACGGATCGTAGGGCCGCCGCTCGAACTGGGGGTCCTCGAAGTCGACACCGGCGCGGAGCTGCGCGCCGGAGCTGACGACGACGACCCGGGACCGGCCCGCCGCCGCCAGCGCGGGTCGCAACCCCGCGGCCAGGGCGAAATGGCCGAGGTAGTTGGTGGCCAGCTGCATCTCCCAGCCCTGGGCATTGCGCTCAAGGGTGGGCAGCATCATGATCCCGGCGTTGGCGACGAGTATGTCCAGGGGCCCCTCCCATGTCTGGCAGAACGCCCGCACCGACGCCAGGTCGGCGAGGTCGATCGGCACCGCGTCGACCTGGGGGAACATCTCGACGATCTCTTTCGCCGTGCCCGGGTCACGCGTCGCGATCGTGACCCGGGCGCCGGCCGCGGCCAGGGCCCGGACCGTTTCCGCGCCGAGTCCGGAAGCGCCGCCGGTGACGATCGCACGCCGTCCCGTGAGGTCGACGTCCGCTGTCACCTCCATCGCGGTGGCCCGCGGCCCGAACGGTGTGGTGATGAGTGACATGCAATGCCTTTCAGGAGGAGGGGAAAAACGCCGCCGCGATCGGGCGGGATTTCTCACGAGCCGCTGGGCTTGCCCTGTGCGAGGCGCGAGAGGTGGTCCCACTGCTCCAGCCCGGCGAGCCGGCCGGCGTACTCGGTGCGCAGGGCCTCCAGACCGCCCGTCCCGAACAGGACCCGCAGGGGCGGCTCGGGCGCGTCCACGAGCGCGAGGAGGGCCGCGGACGTCGCCGCGGGATCGCCCGGCGTGAATCCACTGGCCTCCGCCCCCGCGTAGAGCGCCTGCCGGGTATGGGCGTATGCCGGGTCCTGCGGGATCTGCGGGGAAGCGGACGCCAGACCGGTGGGGAACATGAGCGGCTCGATCAAGGTGATGTGGATGCCGTAGGCGGCCACTTCGGCGGCGAGTGATTCGCTCATCGCCTCCAGGGCCCACTTGGTGGCCTGGTAGATGCCGAGCGCCGGATAGGCGACCAGGCCCCCGAACGAGGAGACCTGCAGGATCCGGCCCGCACGGCGCTCGCGCATCCCGGGCAGCACTGCCCGGGTGGCGGCCAGCGCGCCGAAGTAGTTGACGTCCATCTGGGCCCGGGCCTGCTCCTCCTCGATCTCCTCGACGGCGCCGACCAGCATGTGGCCCGCGTTGTTGACCAGCACGTCGATCCCGCCGAACGTCGCCTCGGTGCTCCGTACGGCGTCGCGGACGGCCGCGGTGTCGGAGACGTCGAGTCGCAGCGGCAGGAAGCGGTCGCCGTAGCGCTCGGACAGCGGCGCCAGCGCCGCGGTGTCGCGGGCGGCCGCCGCGAGCCGGTCGCCGCGGGCGAGCACCGCCTCGGCCCAGTGCGCGCCCAGCCCGCGGGACGCTCCGGTGAGGAACCAGGTCCGGTCGGTCGTTGCCTTGCTCATGGGGTCTTCTCCGTCGTCGTACGACCGGGCGGCTCCCGGTCCGGCGACCAGCGTTCCGCTGATCGGAGCCGGCAGGCAGAGTCGCCCTAACCAGGGATCGGCAGTCTCTGGCTGCCGGTGCGGTCGTGCCGCAGACTCGAAGGGTGGACACCAAGGAGCTGGCCGACTTCCTGCGGGTGCGCAGGGAGGCGCTCGACCCCGGGGACGTCGGCCTTCCCGGCACGGGGCGCCGGCGCACCCCCGGGCTGCGCCGTGAGGAGGTCGCGCGGCTGGCCGACATCTCCACGGACTACTACACCCGGCTCGAGCAGGACCGTGCGCCGCAGCCGTCACCGGGTGTGCTGCGGGCCGTCACCAGGGCACTGCGTCTGACGCTGGACGAGCGTGACCATCTCTTCCGGCTGGCCGGGCACCGTCCGCCGGACCGCATGCGGTCGGACGAACATGTCGCGCCGAGCCTCCTCGCCGTGCTGGACCGCCTTGCCGACGTCCCGGCCCAGGTGATGACCGACCTCGGTGTCACGCTCGTGCAGAACGACCTGGCACGGGCCGTCTTCGGCGATCTCACCCGGCTGCGCGGTGCCGCGGGCACGGTGGTCCACCGCTGGTTCACCGATCCCCGCGTCCGGGCCGGATATCCCGTCCAGGACCACGCGACGGAGTCCCGGGCACTCGTCGCCGACCTGCGCGCCGCGGTCGTCCGCCGCGACGACGCGCAGTCGCGGGACCTGGTCGAACGGCTGCTGGAGGCGAGTACGGAGTTCGCGGCGCTGTGGCGTCTGCACGCGGTGGGGGTGATGCGCGACAGGCGCAAGCGGATCCAGCACCCCCAGGTGGGCCTGCTGGAATTCGACTGCCAGATGCTCCTCGACGAGGAGCGCACCCAGATCCTCGCCCTGTTCTCACCGGCGGCGGGCACGCCGACGGCGGAGCGTCTCGCGCTGCTCGTTTCCCTGGGACCGCTCGCCGCACAGCGCTCTTCCCGGTGAGGCCGTCCGCCGGGGGGCCGGCCGCGCCGTGGGGGTATCGTCGTCCGCTGCGGACCTCGGAGGAGCGGATGGACGACATACTCGGCGCGATCATGCGCCCCATCGTTCGCGGCGTCGTATCGCTGATCATGGACCTGGTCGGCGAGGCGGTGCTGGAACGCCTGGTCAAGATCATCAAGCGCACGTTCAGGTCGCTCCGGCGTCGCCGGGTGCCGTACGCGGCCGAGGTCTCGCTGGAGAAGCCGTAACGGGCGGAACGGGGAACCCCGGGGCATGGCCCCGGCCCCCGTCCGTGGCCCATTCGAGGGGTGTTCGCCACTCCCGCTTGTCCGATAACCGGTCGGACTCGTGCGGCGGGCTAGCGTGACTTCGCACCGCCCGGGCACCGCAGGATCTGCGCGACGGCCGTGGCGCCCCGGCGGTCCTTCACCGTGCGAGCAGAGGAAGGACCCCCCATGTCCAACCACTTCACCGGCCTCAGCCTTGGACCGCCGCTCGGCGACCAGCGTCTCGATCTGTGCGACCTCTTCGCCTTCGCGGCCCCCGGCGATCCCAGCAGGACCGTTCTGATCCTCGATGCCAACCCCAACGCGGATGCCCTCCACCCCGACGCCGTCTACCGGCTGAACATCGACAACGACGGCGACTACCTGACCGACATCGCCTTCAGCTGGGTCTTCAGCGCGCCGGGAGCGGACGGCTCGCAGACCTACAGCGTGTTCATGGCGACCGGCGCCGAGTCCCGCAAGCCGGAGGCGGTCGGCACCAAGATCGTCTCGGACGCCGCGGTCTCCTTCCGCCAGGAGGCCAACGTGGTCAGCAGCGGTGACTACAAGGTGGCCGCGGGCAGCCGCAGTGATCCCTTCTTCTTCGACTTCGACGGCATCAAGAATCTGTTCGACACCAGCGGCAAGAAGAATTTCACCGCCCCGCATCTGGGCGGGAAGTCCCCGTGGACCGGCGTCGACTCCAACACCACGGCCAACATCTTCTCCATGGCCGTCGAACTTCCGACCGCGGAGCTGGCTCCGAAGCCCGTACTCCACATCTGGGGCCGGTGCAGCGTGCGGCGCGACGGTGAACTCGTCCACGCGGACCGGGCCGGACACCCGTCGGTGAGCAGCTTCTTCAACACCGACGACACCAAGGAGGAGTACAACGCGAGCGAGCCGGTCAACGACCGGGCCAGGTGGACGGACCAGTTCGTCCACCTCCTCGGCCACACCGGCGGCTACACGTCGGAGGAAGCGGTCGCCGCGCTCGACGAGCACGGCATCCTGCCGGACGTGCTCACGTTCGACCCCGCGAAACCCGCCGCGTACCCCAACGGCCGGACCTTCACCGAGGACGTCATCGACATCCGCGTCGCCTTCCTCACCAAGAACGAGGCGCCCCCCACCGGCCTCACCCCGCACACGGACACCCTCGACCGCTTCCCCTACCTCGGCAACCCGCACCCGGCCGCGACCTCCTGAAGTTTCCGGGCGACCGCTCGCCTGAGTGGACAGGCGAGCGGGTCCAGGCACACGACGGGCTGACGGAAACCCCTTCGACGGACCGGGCCAGGACGGGCCATGATGCGCCCGTGACGGCGATGCAGCAGCACATGACCCGGGCCGCGGCCCGCAACAACGCCGAATGGTGCGCGTCGATGTGCCGATCGCACGGCCTGGCGGGCGAGTTCGGGTCGCAGGCCTGGGCCGTCCCGTCCCGGCCGCCGCGGTACTACCCCGACGCGGTGACGCTGGTGCGGGGGGCCGATGCCGCCGCGCTGGTGGACCGGATCGACACCGCCGCTCCGGGCGCGTGCGTCAAGGACAGTTTCGCCGACCTCGATCTGACGGGGGCCGGGTTCAAGGTGCTGTTCGAGGCGCAGTGGATCCACCGCCCGGCGAGCGCGCCGCACACCGCCCCGGATCTCGCCTGGGACGTGGTCGGCAGCCCGGACACGCTGCGGGCCTGGGCCCTTGCCTGGGATGACGGGGACGGCGACGCGGACCTCTTCCGGCCCGAACTGCTCGACGACCCGGCCACGTCCGTGCTCGCCGGGCGCTCCGCCGACGGCCGGGTGGCCGCGGGGGCGGTGGCGAGCCGCAACGGTCATGTGGTCGGCGTCTCCAACGTCTTCGCGGTGGACGGCGGCGCCGACCGGGCCTGGCCGGTGGTGCTGGACGCAGTGCACCGGCTGTTCCCGGCCCTGCCCGTGGTCGGCTATGAGCACGGCGCGGACCTGGATGCCGCCGTGCGGCACGGCTTCGAGGCGGTCGGCCCGCTGCGGGTCTGGCTGCACGGCCAGGCACTGTCTCCTTGACCGTCTGCACGGCGGTCCACCCTTCCGGCACCCCGAGCGCCCCACTTATGGTGTGTCACCGCTCCCGGTGTGCGCCGACGTGACGCTGAGAACCGTGTCGAGGTATTTGGCGATGGCGTCCCTGTTGCGGGTCAGGAACTCGATGCGTTCGGACAGTCCGGCCTGTTCGCGTTGCAGCGTGGCGATCATTTCCGGTGTCACGTAGGGGACATAGATGGTCTGCGGCTTGTCCAGGCAGGGCAGGATCTCCTGAATGATGCGCGTCGGCAGTCCGGCTTCGAGCAGCCCCTTGATCTGCCGCACGCTGTCCACATGCGCCTCGCCGTACTCGCGGTAACCATTGTCGGCGCGACTGGGTGTGATCAGCCCTTGCTCCTCGTAGTAGCGCAGTAGCCGACGGGATACGCCGGTCCGCTCCGCGAGCTCTCCGATTCTCATGTGCCCCAGCCTACGGCTTGACCCTCACATTAATGTGAATGTTCGAGACTGTATGAGATGGGCAAAGAACTGCCGAAATCAGCGCCCTGTCGGAAATTAGGGGTATGTCAGATTCTCGGCTCAGTCCTGTGCCTGCCACGACCATCACGACGACATCGAAGGCTTGACATGAAACTCGGACTTCGTCTTCCCCAGCGGCTGGGAGTCGACCTGCGACACGACGTGGTCGAAGCGGCCAGAACGGCCGAAGCGGCCGGTTACGCCAGTGTGTGGACGAACGAACGGCTGCTTTTCCCGGAGACGCCCGTCGAACCTTACGCCTACGCCCCGCCGGACGCGCCGTGGCCGGAGATCGCGCGGCAGGCCGCCGACCCACTGGCGCTCCTCACGGCAGCGGCGGTGGTGACCGAACGGGTACGCCTCGGTACCGCCGTCCTGATCGCCCCCCTCCACGCCCCCGTCCAACTGGCGAAGGCACTGGCCACCATCGACCAGATCAGCGGCGGCCGCATGATCGCGGGTATGGGCGCCGGCTGGTCCACCGACGAACTCCGGGCCACCGGAGCCACCCGGGCGGACCGGGGCAGATTCCTCGATGAGACGCTGGACGTCTTCGACGCCGTGTGGGGGCCGGACCCGGTGACCTTCCGGAGTCCCCGCGTCATCATCGACAACGCCTCGGTCCTGCCCAAGCCCGCGTCGAAAATCCCCGTGATGCTGGGCGGCGGTGTCAGCAACGTGGGCGGCGGTACGAGTTCCAAGGCGGTGGAGCGCATCGCCAGGCGCGCGGACGGCTGGCTGCCGTTCTTCACCACAACCGGGCCCGCCGGAGCCGCGGAACTGCGCGCGAGCTGGGACCGTATCCGGGAAATCGCGTCCGGGTACGGCCGGGACACGAGTCGGATGGAGTTGGTGGCGGTGGGCAACGTCACCTTCACCGACCGTCCGGCAGGACCTGACCGATCGGCGTTCGTCGGCACCCTCGACCAGATCATGGACGACATCCACACGGTCGAGGAGGCGGGCGCGGACGAGCTCATCGTGGATCTGAATCTGCAGGACTGGTTCACCAGTACCCCGCAGATGCTCGAGACGGCGGTGGAGATCCGCGAACGGATCGCGGCTGCCTGACCGGGGGTGCCATCGGTCAGCACGGCGGGCGGAGGCGGTGAAGGGGCTCGGGTCCTGTGATGAGGTTGCTCGGGCGGCCTGGCTACGGGATCGGTGGGGAGCCCCTGCACCCGATCATTCACATCGCGTGCAACAGGAGCCCGACGAAGAACTCGCCTGGAGGATCGGCAGCTTCTTCGCCCGCAAGCCCGCTGCTGCCAACGGCAGTCGGCCCTCAAGGCGCTCACAGGGTGGAGCCCTGTCCCTCAGAGATGGCTCTCGAAGTCGAGCTCACTGGCCAGGAGTGCCGCGCCGGCCACCCCGGCGCGCGGGCCGAGTTCCGACAGCACGATCTGGAGGTTCCCGGTCGCGAGGGGGAGCGAGCCCTTGTAGACGACGCTGCGGATCTCGGCGAGCAGCAGGTGGCCGAGCCCGGAGACGCCGCCGCCGATCACGATCATCGACGGGTTGATGAAGCTGACCAGCGTGGCGAGGACCTGTCCCACCCGGTGGCCGCCGTCCCGGATGAGGTTGACGCACGTGACGTCCCCGCCGGCCGCGCACTCCGCCACGTCCACCGCGGTGAGGGCGCCCTCCGCGGCGAGGCGTTCGGCCAGCGCCGGCGACTGCCCCGAGCGGGCGGCGGCGGTGGCGTCCCGGGCCAGGGCCACACCGCCGAAGAAGGCCTCCAGGCAGCCGGTCTTGCCGCACGAGCAGGCCGGTCCCTCGGTCTCGACCTGAATGTGGCCGATGTCGCCCGCGGACCCTTCCGACCCGCGATAGATCTGGCCGTGGACCTGGACCCCGCAGCCTATGCCGCTGCCGATCTTGACGAACAGCAGGTTGTCGACGGCCTTGGCGACCCCCGCGTACCGCTCGCCGAGTGCCATCACGTTCACGTCGTTGTCCACCACGACCGGGCAGCCGTGCGCGCGGGTGAGGGTGTCCCGGACGGGGAAGCGGTCCCAACCCGGCATGATCGGCGGGGAGACCGAGATCCCCTCCTTGAAACTGACCGGACCCGGCAGCCCGATGCCGATGGAGTTGAACCGCGCGCACCCGGCCTGGTCCGCCATTTTGTTCAGGAGTTCGTTGACCCTGTCCAGGACGGCACGGGGGCCTTTGCGGATATCGGCTGCCTCGGCATAGGAGGCGATCGGCTTCAGCCCTCCGTCGGTGATCTCGATGTCGATCGAGCTGGCCCCGAGGTCCACCGCCGCGAACCGTATGTCGGGGTCGAGTTGGACGAGAGTGGAGGGGCGGCCGCCGCGAGAAGTGGCCCGCCCCGCCTCGAGCACCCTTCCGGCGGCGATCAGGCGGTCGAGTTCAGCCAGCAGCCTCGGCCTCGCCACTTCCAGCTCGTCGGACAGCTGTGCGCGCGACAGCGGCCCGAGGTCGCGCAACAGGCTCAGCACGCGGTACTGGATGCTCACGGGCTCACTTCCTGGGTATCGGCCGAATGTGTGACAAAACGTTAGGGGCGTTGATTCACAAGCGTCAATGGCTTTCACGCGAATTGTCGAAAGTTAAATTCGAAACGAAGAAAGCATCAGTGGGTCGCAAAGTTACGCGAGGAGATTTTGAGTTCGGGGGTGCCGGGTACGTGGACGGACTCCAGGGCGGGCGGCCGACGTTCCGCGACGGCCGCTGGTGAGCCCTGGAGCCACCGGCAGGGTGCTGCCCGCCGCCGTGCGGCGGACGGGCAGCACTCCTCGCATCAGCCGGCCAGGCCTCCCTTCACGGCGAGGGCATCGCGGGCCAGCGCGGTCCGCGCGGTCGCGTCGGTCACCAGCTTGGTGTCCGCGGCCAGTTGGGCGACCTGGTCCAGGACGGCGGCCGCCTGGTTGGTGCGCCCCGCGTCGGCGTGCGCCCGGGCCTGGTCGAGCCGGACCGTCAGGCGCTGCCGGCCCTGCTCGGTCAGCCGGTTCTCCGCGCGCAGCTGGGTGATCAGGGTGTCCAGCTCGTCGAAGGAGGTGGTGGTGGTGAAGTGCACGGTGCGCGTGGTGGTGTTGCCCGCCGCGTCACGACCCGTGACCACCAGGTCGTGGCCGCCCACCGGCAACCGCCACAGCAGCAGGGGCTGCCCCGGGGTGACCGCCGTACCGTCCAGCTGCGCGGTCGCGGTCGGCCCTCCGGAGACGGCGTCCGTGACCGTGACCACCGGCGTCGGACGCTGGGAGTCCCCGTAGGCGGTGTCGGCCGTCACCCCGGTGACCGTCACCGCGGGTCCGGTCTTGTCGATCCGGACGGCGACGGTGCCCACGGCGGAGACGTTGTTGGCCGTGTCCGTCGCGCGGTACCGGATGGAACTCATGCCCTCCGTGGAGAGGGTGACCGCGCTGTTCGCGCTCAGCCAGGTCGTTCCGCCGTTGAGCGAGTACTCCCGGCTCTTGATGGCCCCGTTGTCGGTGGCGTTGACGCTCAGCGACACATTGCCGGTGTACCAGCCGTTGCTGCCGTTGGGCTGTGCCGGGTTGAGGGTGGCCGTCACCGTCGGCGGGGTCCTGTCGGCGACACCGGACCCCTGGAAGGTGAAGGAGTCCACGTCGACGCCGCCCGAGGAGGTGACGTAGAGCTGCCCGGTGCCGGTGGGAGCCGAACCCAGCGCCGTGTTGACGGTCTGCCAGCCGTCGCCCGCCGGGACCGTGATCGTGGCGAACGGGTCGGACCTGGGCGTGCCCCAGCGCAGCGACAGCGTTCCGGCGCCGGTGGCACGGGTCTGCACCCCGGTGATGCCGGCGAAGGACACCGGGTCGTAGCCGATCCAGTCGCCGGCGTCGAAGGCGGTCAGCTTGCGCTGTCCGGAGGCGGTGGTGTCATCGGTGATCGTGACGCCCTGGGCCGAGTCGTAGTGCTCGCCCTGCATGAGAGCGGGGTTGAGGACGACCTGGGCGTCGCTGGTGGCCGGGGGCACACTGCCGGCGCCGCGGTCGGTGTAGGTGAGACCGAGGACGCCGAAGACGTTCTCCGTGTCACCGTGGCCGGCGTCGGTCGGGGTGGTGATCGCCCCCGAGCAGCCGGTCCCGCTGCTGACCGGGTGGCCGTGCTGGTTGTGGCCGAGGCCGAGGGTCCAGGCGGCCTTGGTGCAGTCGATGTTGGTGCCGTCCTCCGGATCGTCGATCCGGGTGGCGTACGGCACCACGTCGCCCCAGGTGAAGAAGCCGCCGTTGGGCGGGGAGGTGAACGCCACCGTCGGAGCGGTGTTGCCCACGGTGATCTGCTTGCTGGTCAGGCCGGTCTTGCCCTCGGGGTCGGTGACCTTGAGGCGGGCCTGGAGCTGGCCGTTGTCGGGATACGTGCGGCTGGCCGTCGGGCCGGTGGTCTCGAACGTGCCGTTGCCGTCGAGGTCCCACTGGTAGGTGAGGGCGGAGCCTTCCGGGTCGCTGGAGCCGGTGGCGCTGAAGGAGACGGTCAGCGGTGCCTGGCCCGAGGAGGGACTGGCGCTGATCACCGCGGTGGGGGCCTTGTTGCCCTCCGCGTAGTCGATCCGGTAGAGGCCCGCGTCCGGGTTCTGCCGGAAGAAGCCGTCGCCGTAGTCGAGGACGTAGAGCGCGCCGTCGGGGCCGAACTCCAGGTCCATCGGGTTGTCCCACGGCGGGATGCCGTTGCCGGCACGTTCGCTGTTGGGCAGGACGTTCTCCAGCTTGGTGACCGGTCCGTCCGGGCCGGCCAGGGTCAGGGCGGCGACATAGTCCTGGGAGAACTCCCCGAAGAACGCCTTGCCGTCCCAATACGCGGGGAACTTGCCCGGAGCCGGATTGGACGCGTCGTAGTGGTAGACCGGGCCGCCCATCGGGGCCTGGCCGCCGGGGCCGCCGGGACCGCGGAAGGCGGTCAGTTCAGGCCAGGGCTGGTCGGTGTCGCGGTCGCCGTACCACAAGGTGGCCGCCCTCGCCGGGGGCAGATCGGTGAGGCCGGTGTTCCAGCGGGAGTCGTTGACCGGCGCGGCGCAGTCGAAGGCGGGGCCGGGAGTGAGGGTGGCGAAGTCGAAGTCCCTGTAGGGACGGGTGTTGTCACCGGTGCAGAACGGCCAGCCGCTGTTCATGGCCGTCGTGGTGGTGTCCCACTCGACATAGCCCATCGGCCCGCGGTTGGCGTCGGCGTTGCCGGCGTCGGGGCCGTAGTCGCCCCACATCACGGCGCCCGTGGCCTTGTCCACCGTCATCCGGTAGGGGTTGCGCAGGCCCATCACGAAGATCTCGGGACGGGTCTTGGGCGTACCGACCGGGAACAGGTTGCCCGACGGGATGGTGTAGCTCCCGTCGTCCTGGACGTGGATGCGCAGGATCTTGCCGCGCAGGTCGTTGGTGTTGCCGGAGCCGCGGCGCTCGTCGAGGCCGGGGTTGTAGGTGGCCGCGTCGTTGATCGGCGTGTAGCCGTTCACGTTCGGACCGGACGCGGGCGTGTTGCCGCCGGTGGACAGGTAGAGGTTGCCCTGCGCGTCGAAGTCGACGTCGCCGGCGACGTGGCAGCACTGACCGCGGTTGGTGGTGACGCGGATGATCTCCTGGGCGGTGGACAGATCGAGCTGGTCGCCCGTCCACTTGAAGCGGGTGAGGGCGTCGTAGCCCTCCCACTGCTTCCAGTACGCGTCGGTCTGCCCGGCCGGCAGCCGCTCGGGGGCCGAACCGGTGGGAGTGCTCAGCGGCGGCGAGTAGTAGAGGTAGACCCAGTGGTTGGTGGCGAAGTCCGGGTCGAGGGTGACGGTCTGCAGACCCATCTCTGAGTTCTGGTAGACGTCGAGGTGGTTCACGACCTTGGTGATGCCGGTGCCGGGGTCGGTCATCCGCAGATCGCCGTTGCGGGCGGTGTGCAGGACGCGCAGATCGGGCAGCACGGCGAGGTCGATCGGCTCGCCGGTGTTCTTGCTGAGCGTGACCTTCTCGTAGTTCGACCAGTCCACGGCGGGGTCGGCGGCCGCGGTCGCGTGGGCGTCGTCCGGGTGCGCCTGCGCGGCCGGTGCTAAGGCGAGACCGCTCAGCATGGGCAGCGATGCGAGGAGCACCCCGGCCATGAGGCCTCTCAGGGTACGGTACACAGTGATGCGTCTCCTTGGTCTGTTCCGGTCAGGAGGTGCGCAGCCGGGCCGGCCCGCCGGTTGCGCCGTGGCAGCGGTACGCCAACGGCGGGCCGGGCCCGGTGGGGTGCCTGCGATCAGGCCAGCAGCTGCTTCAGCGCCGTGAAGCTGCGCTGCGCGGCGCCGAACGAACCCGGCGGGTTCGGCTGGGTGTTGGGCGCGGTGTCCTGCTCCCAGATGCCGACGTGGCTGCCGCGGGCACCGATGTCCCGGATGAACTGCTGGTAGGGCAGGACGCCGGCGCCGAACTCGACGATGGAGTAGCCGTCCGCGCTCGAGTTGGCGGCGCCGTCCTTCATGTGGAACAGCGGGTAGCGGTAGGGCTGGTTGCGCACGTAGGCCGCGGGGTCGAAGCCCGGCCAGCGGTGCTGCCCGACATACGCCCAGTACACGTCCATCTCCAAGTAGACGTAGCGCGGGTCGGTGTTGCGCAGGAAGACGTCGTACAGCCGGACCGACGGCTGGTCGGTGGCGAAGGCGAACTCGCCGGCGTGGTTGTGCTGGTACAGCTTCAGACCGCGGGCGGCGGCCGCCTGGCCCCAGGTGTTGAACTCCTCCGCGGCGGCGAGGTAGCCGGAGACCGTGTTGGAGTTCGACGGCGCGTTGGCGGTACCGACGTGCGGCATGCCCAGGATCTGCGCCGCGTCGAGCTGGCCCTGGAGGTTGGAGCGGAAGTCCCCGATGCCGACGTGACTGCCGATCGCCTTCAGGCCGTTGTCGTCGAGCAGCTTCCGGATCTCCTGGAGCGTGATCTGCCGGCCGAGGATCGAGGTGTTCTGGGTGTAGCCCGCGAACTCGATCTCCTTGTAGCCGATGCGTGCCATCTCCTCCAGGACGACCCGGAAGCCGAGCGACGTGACCTTGTCACGGACGCTGTAGAGCTGCAGGGAGATGCGGTCCTTCGGGATGGACAGGATGCTGGGCGCGGCGGAGGCGGAAGTCGCCGTCGCGGCGCCGACCACGGAGGCGGCGGCGACCGCCACGGTGGCACCGGCGGTGGCCCGCAGGAAGTCTCTGCGGTCGAAGGATTTGTCCAGGTGGCCCACGGTCACTCCTTGGTGGATGCGGCGAAGAAGAGTGCGGTGCGAGGTGCGCGGTGCTGGCGGTGCGGAGCGCTTGTCGCCCGTGGCCGGGCCGGGATCACAGCCCGGTGCCCGCGGCGGCCGCTGCGGCCTCCGCCTGCGCGGTACGCTCGGCCACCTTCGCGGCGAGGTCGGCGCCGCGGTCCTGCGAGGCGGCCTTGGCGGCCCGGGCGAGCGACGTCGCGGGGGCGGTGGTGGTCGCGGTGATGCCGCCGCGCACGCGGGCCAGCGGGCCCACCTGGAGTGCGGGGCTGTTGTCGCTGGCGGTGAGCTTGCCGCGGACGATGGTGTTGTCCAGGACCGCGTTCGCGTTGTTGCCGGTGACCGCGAGGTCGCCGCCGAGGTAGGTCGCCCCCGCGCAGGAGCTGAGCGGGCCGTCGCCGCCGAGCTGCAGGTTGTCGGAGTTGTTCTGGTAGACCGTGTCGCCCTCGACCTCGCTGGCGCACAGGACACCGCCGAGCGTGTTGCCGCTCACGGTGAGCGTCTTGCCGACCGTGGTGTCGTAGACGTCGGTGTAGAGGTTCGCGTCGCCGGCGACGGCGCCGGAGACGGTGGTGCCCGAGATGTACAGCTCGCCCGAGGAGGCTCTGACGTCTCCCCTGACCGTGGAGTCGACGCTGTACAGGAAGCCGTCGACGGCCGAAATGCCGCCGCTCGCCGCGGTGTTCTGCACGTGCACGCCGAAGGCGCCCTGCTCGGTCACCGCGCCCTTGACGCTGCTGTCGGTGATGTCCAGGTAGGCGTTGTTCCCTACGGCGACAGTGCTGCTGAAGGTGACGCCCTTCGCCACGAGGTCGGCGCCGGCCTCGATGGTCACCGCGCCCTTGACCTTCGTACCGGTCAGCGTGCAGGACGCGCCGGCCGGCACCACGAGGGTGCCGTTCACGGTGACGGCCCCGCCCTCTCCGACACAGGTGGTCGTGAGCGCCGCCTGCGCGGGCGCCGCAATCGTGACCAGCCCGCCCGAGGCCACCAACGAGGCTGCAACAAGGTAGGAACGGATCTTCATGGGGCTTCCCTTTCTGCTGCGGTTACGGCCACGGCGGCATGCCGCGGCCGGGAACCCCCGCCGGGGCGGGGTGCTGCGGAGTGCGGGACATCTGTGCGGGGGGGAAAGCCGCCGCTCGCGGGCGGGTGGGAGGTCGGCTTCTCGTCGGCGGTGAGGACGCGTCGCATACGGCCCCGGCGAGCGGGGCGGGTGGGTTGCAAGGCCGCACTGGCGTTACATCGACGAAACATCGTGTCGATCGGCTGGAACGCTAACCGGGGTCCCCAGTGGTGTCCAGAGCTTTGGACGGAGTCATCAAAATCTTTTTGGTGAACCGTCAAAAGATCGCCGTCATCCGCGAATTGAATCCAACGAAATGCTGGATAGCACCTTGACAGGGGTGACGCTCTGCCGCACGCTCGTGACGCTTCGCCACTCGGTCGGCGCTTCCGCGCACCGTCGTCGTCCCTGACAGGAGCGCTCATGTCGAGCGGATTGTGGATCATTGGCGCGCGCCCGTGGCTCCGTCGCCACCGCGGCCGCGCCTCCCCCTTCGCCGATGCGGGCCGTCGCGGCCGGTCCGGCCTGGTCCCGGCGTAGTCGAATCCGCACCCGGCGGCCCACTGTGCGGTCGGCGGATGATCCCCTTCCTGACCCGCGGCCCGGCGCAACTCGCCCTCGCTGTCGCCGGCTTCGCCCTCGTCGTGACCCTCGGCTGGTACGGCACCGAGACCGTGCACCCCGACTGCGCCTACGGGTATGCCACCGTGCGCGGTGGCGACGGGAAACCCATGCCCGGCGCGGACGGGAAGGTGCGGACGGATGGGAAGTGGCCGACCTCGCCCGCCGGCGGGCCTATGAGTCAGGTCAGTGCGTCATGCCGCACCCCCGCTGGCGCGACTGGCTCGGCTGAGTCGAGGAGGGGCGTCGCTGCAGCCGTACCCGCCGCAGGGTGAGCTGTGTGAGCCGTGACCGGCCGGAGCCGGGCGGGCGCCGCGTGTGCATTGACGCATTCCGATATAGGCATATGATGGTGCCATGGCACGAGCGGCGACGACCTCGGACACGTTCAACGCGATCGCCGAGCCGCAGCGGCGCGAGATCCTCATGCTGCTGCGGGCCGGCGAGCGACCCGTGACCGCACTGGCACGGGACCTCGGGATGAGCCAGCCGCAGGCGTCCAAGCACCTGCGGGTGCTCCGCGAGGTCGGCCTGGTGCGCGTTCGCGAGGCGGGCAAGCGGCGGCTGTACGGGCTGGACGCCCGGGGGCTGCGGCCGGTTCACGAGTGGGTGGGCGGCTTCGAGGAGTTCTGGAACGGGACCTTCGACCGGCTGGACGCGTTCGTGCGAGACCTGGAGCAGGAACGGCAGGAGGAACCACCGGATGACGACGACCAGCAGTGACGGCGAACCCGGCCGTACGACCGCGGACCGCGAGATCGTGATCTCCCGGGCGATCGGCGCCCCACGGGAGCTGGTGTTCCAGGCGTTCACGGAAGTCCGGTACCTGTCGCGGTGGTGGGGACCGGACGGCTTCACCACCACGACGCGGTCCTTCGAGTTCCGCGCGGGCGGGGTCTGGGCCTTCGTGATGCACGGGCCGGACGGGACCGACTACCAGGAGTGGATCACCTGGACCGAGATCGTCCCGCCGGAGCGGATCGCGCTGGTGCACGGCGAGTCCCGCGACGACCCCGACGCCTTCGAGTCGGTCCTGACGTTCGAGCCGGCGGGGGAGGAGACCCGGATCGTGATGCGCACGGTGTTCCCCACGAAGGAACTGCGCGACGAGGCGGCGGAGAAGTACCACGCGGTCGAGGGCGGCGAGCAGACGCTGCGCAACCTGGCGGCCTACGTCGACGAGCTCACGAGGAAGGCGGTGGGCTGATGGCCGGGAAGGTGTTCTTCAGCGTGACGATGTCGATCGACGGCTTCGTGGCGCCGGAGCCCGTACCCGTCGAGGACGTCTTCGCGCCCGGGGGCAGCAGCGACCCCGGGGTCCAGCGCTGGATGGCCAAGTGGTCGGAGCTGCAGGCGTGGGTGTTCCCGCAGCGGTGGTTCCGGGAGAACCTCAAGCTCGGCGAGGGCGGCGAGGAAGGACTCGACAACGACATCGTCCGCGCGACGTACGAGCGCACCGGCGCGAGCGTCATGGGCAAGCGCATGTTCGACGCCGGCGAGCGGGCATGGCCGGAAGAAGCCCCTTTCCACACCCCGGTGTTCGTCGTCACCCGCACCGAGCGCGCCCCGTGGGAGCGGCCGGGCGGCACGACGTTCCACTTCGTCAACGACGGCATCTCCAGCGCACTGGACCGGGCTCGCGAGGCCGCCGGTGACCGCGACGTCCGCATCGCCGGCGGCGCCGAGACGATCCAGCAGTATCTGGACAGCGGCCTGGTCGACGAGTTCTCGATCACCCTCGCACCCGTGCTGTTCGGCACCGGCATCCGCCTGTTCGACCACGTGGACCCGGCCCGGTTCACCCTCGACCAGACCCGCGCGGACGCCTCGACCCGGGTGACCCACCTGACGTACGGCGTCGGGAAGCGGTAGCGGGATCCTGCCGGCGGGGCGCGGCCCCCAGGAGTTGCCGTCAGTAGCAGAGTGTGAGCCCGACGGCGCCTGATCCCGTGCGCGCCGCGTGACGCAGCACCCGCAGCGGGCCGTCGATGAGCTCGTCGATGTCGCGATTCGGGTCGTCCGCCATCTCGTCCAGCCACAGCCGGACCCGGGCGGCCACGTCGGCCCTGCGCGGCAGTTGAACGACGAGCGCCTGCTCGGCTGCGGGAAGCGCGGCCCGTACCTGGGCGGCATCGAGCAGGAACTGTCCGCAGCAGCCGGGAAGTCGGAGCGTCGCGTCGAGGCCGAGCGCCCACATGAGCGCCGCCGCTCCGTCACTCCTGGGTACGGCGGCGCAGAACATGTCCTCACCCTCCTGTTGCGGGGCCGTGTGCAGCAGATGGTCCTGGAACGCGTCCACCTCTGGCGCGCTGTTGCGGACCTCGTCGACCGCGTGGGCGAAGAGCGCGATCTCGTTGGCGCGCGACGGCTGCCCAGGCGTCACCTCGAACGTCCCCACAGGCCCGAGACGCTCGTACCACTGGCTCTGGTCGTCGAACGGTTCCGGCCAGATGCCGTGGGCGCGTGCCGCGACGGGGAACCGGCGACGCGCTTCCGCGATCGCATCGTCCGTCACGACGCCGACGACCCAGACCCCGATCACGCTCATCCTCGCCCCTTCGTATGCACGTCGCTCATGTGCGGCGAAGGGAAAAAGTTAGCGCTGTGACCGAGGGTGAACGTACCTGGGGCCGTGTTACCCAGTGCTCCAAGGTGACTTCGTTGAGTGTCCCCCTCGTGTCGCCGGCCAACCGGAGCGGAACGCGAGAGGGGAGACACCGGCTTACGATCGATGAAGGGTGAGATGTGCGGCCGGCGCCCTTCCGGCGCGGGAAAGAGCGGACGATGATGGACGACTTCGCCTCGGAGCGCGTCCCGGCATCAGGACGCGCGGGCCAGAACGACGGCGTCGTGCGCAGTGCGTTCGCGCTCATCCGGGTCCTCGTCCAGGCCCGGCGTCCGATGGGCGTCACGAGTCTGGCGGCGGCGGTGGGCCTGCCCAAGACGACGGCACACCGGATCCTGGAGCAGCTGGCCCGCGAGGGTGTCGTGAGCCGTCGCGACCACGCATGGGCCCTGGGCGCGGGGCTGGGCGACCTGTCGCAAGTTCCCTACCGAGCCGACCTGGCAGGTGTGGCGCACGTTCGCATGCATGCCCTGAGCCGCGCCACGGGGGCGACCCTGTTCCTGTACGTGCATGCCCCGGGACAGCCGCTCAACGCGCTCTCCCGGGCCTACGGAGCTCGGGTACACGGCGCCGTGACCGCCCCCGAGCAGCGACGCTCCGCCGAGCATCCGGCCTCGGCCGTCTGGCGCGCCCTGGAGCGGGGACAACTGGCGGCCGAGTACGGAGAGGCACACCCGGACATCGACTGCATCGCCACGCCCGTGACCGTTCCCTGCGGCGACACGGCGATTCTCACCCTCGCCGAGCCCAGGGGCGTGGACCTGGAACCCTTCAAACGCCCCCTGGACCGGACCATCGCGCTGATCCTCTCCGACCTGCGCCGCCTGGAGCACTGAAAGAACCCGCGCGAGCCCTGCTCACTGCCCTGCCGCGCCGCCGGGGGGCACTCACCGTCCCGTTTCGCTGAGCGGAACGAAAGTCCTGCCGCCCTCTCTTTCGCGTTACCCCGGTAGGAGCGCACGTGAGTGCCCAGACATCCCTGACGGGGGATTTCGACGGTGGGAGAGACCATGCCAACCACGACCGACGGGTTCGACTACATCGTTGTCGGCGGAGGGACGGCCGGCTGTGTGATCGCCGCGCGGTTGTCCGAGGACGACGGCTCGCGGGTCCTGCTGCTGGAAGCGGGCCTGGCGCGTACCCCGGCTGCCAAGTCCGCGCCTCCGGCGTGGCCGACGCTGCTCCAGACGTCCGCGAACTGGGGGGATGTGACGGTCCCGCAGCGGACCACCGGCACGAGGATCCCCATCGGGAACGGGCGGGTGCTCGGCGGTGGGTCGGCCATCAACGCGATGAACTACGTCCGGGGCCATCGCAGCAGCTACGACGCGTGGGCGAAGGCGGGCCTCACGGAATGGGGGTTCGAGGACCTGCTGCCCTACTTCATGCGGAGCGAGAGCACGGTCGGACGGGATCCTGAACTGCGCGGCACCTGCGGGCCCTTGAGGGTGGGACCCCCTGATCCTCCGAACCCGGTCGTGGCGGCCATGCTGGAGGCGGCGGCGGAGTCCGGCCATCTCCGCGCGGCCGACATCAGCGGGGGAGCGGAGGAGGGGTTCGGCTGGTCCGATCTGAACATCGTCGACGGAAAACGGCAGAGCGCGGCTGATGCCTATCTGGCGCCCGCGATGGACCGGCGCAATCTGACGGTGGTGACCCAGGCACTGGTCCACCGGTTGCGGATCAGCGGCGGCCGGTGCACGGGAGTGGAGTACAACACCGGGGGCGACACCGTCTCGGTCGGCTGTACGGGCGAGGTGGTCCTCGCGGCCGGCAGCGTCGGGTCGCCGCAGTTGCTGATGCTCTCCGGGGTCGGCCCGGCACGGCAGCTGCGGCAGGCGGGCGTCGACGTCGCGGTGGACCTGCCGGATGTGGGGGAGAACCTGCACGACCACCCGATGTCCGACGTCGTCTACCAGGCGGCACGTCGTGTCCCGGCGGCGATGAACAATCACGGCGAGGCGTTCGGCCTGGTGCGCAGCCGGCCGGGGCTCGACGGACCCGACCTGCAGATACTCTTCATCGACGTTCCGGGCCACATCCCGGATGCCGACGTGCCCGAAACGGGGCGGGGCTACACGATCGCCGTCGCCCCGATGCTGCCGCTGAGCCGGGGCACCGTCCGGCTGGCGAGCGCGGATCCGGGGGTACGGCCCTTGGTGAACCCCAACTACTTCGGCGACGACCGGGACTTGGAAGCGGTCGTCCGGGGACTGCGCCTGGCACGTGAGATCGGCGAGGCGCGTGCGCTCGGCGAATGGCGTGAGCGTGAAGTGCAGCCGGGGCCGAGGGTGACGGACGACGTCGATCTGCGGCGGTTCGTGCTCACCACCCTGACCACCTACAACCACCCCGTGGGCACCTGCCGGATGGGTGTCGATCCGCGGGCTGTCGTCGACGACAGGCTGCGCGTGCGGGGTGTCGAGCGTCTGCGGATCGCCGACGCCTCGGTCATCCCGTCCATCCCCTCGGCCAACACCAACGCCACTGTCTGCGCCATCGCGGAACGGGCCGCCGAACTGCTGCGCTCCTGACGGCTCCGGCCCGTCGCACCACGCACCGGCCGGAGACCACGGCCCCCACCCCACCTTCGGGCGCCGCGGCCCACGTACGCCACGACGCCCCCGAGCACGGAGAACCACCCATGACGCTCACCACTGAGAACACCTTCCAGCACCTGCTGATCGACGGCATGTGGCAGCACGCTTCCCACGCGCGTACTTACACGGCACGCGACCCGTTCACCGGCCATGTCGCCTCCCAGGCCGCGGCGGCTGCTCCCGAGGACGTCGTGCTCGCGGTCGATGCCGCCGAGCGGGCCTTTCCCGCCTGGGCGGCGCTGGCACCGGGCGAGCGCCGCCGCATCCTGTGGACGGCGGCCGAGACGATCGAGGCCCGATCGGACGAGATCTCCCGGGCGATCACCGCCGAGATGGGCGGCCCCGCCGGCTGGGGCCACTTCAACACCACGGTCCTCGCCGACAACTTCCGCTACGCGGCGGGCGCCGTCCATGAGACCCTCACCGGCGAGATCATCCCCTCCGACATGCCGGGTCGTACCTCGATCGCGATCAGGAAGCCCGCCGGCGTGGTGGCCTGCATCGTCCCGTGGAACGCGCCGGCACTGCTGGTCGGCAGCTCGGTTCCCCATGCGCTGGCCGCGGGCAACACCGTGGTGATGAAGGCGGCGGAGCAGACTCCGCGCACCCACGGTCTGATCGCCGAGTGCATCACCGAGGCCGGGCCTCCGGACGGGGTGTACAACCTCGTCACCAATGCCCCTCAGGACGGCCCCGCCGTCGTGGACGCCCTGATCGCCCACCCGGCCGTACGGCGCGTGCACTTCACCGGGTCGTCCCGGGTGGGCCGCATCATCGCGGAGAAGGCCGCCGCGCACCTCAAGCGGGTCATCCTCGAACTCGGTGGCAAGGCGCCCGTTCTGGTCCTCGCCGACGCCGACCTCGACCAGGCGGTCAGCGCCGTCGCCTTCGGCTCGTTCGCCAACTCCGGCCAGGGCTGCATCACCACCGAACGCATCATCGTCGACCGCACCGTCGCCGATGAGTTCACGCGGCGCCTGACCGCCCTCGCCGTCATCCTCACCTACGGCGACGGTCGCGATCCGCGCACGGTGCTCGGCCCCCTCGTCGGACCGGACAGCATCAGGCGGCTGTCCGACATGGTCCACGACGCCGTGGCGGGTGGCGCACGGCTGCTGACGGGCGGCACGGCTGACGGTGCCTGCTACGCACCCACCGTACTGGCCGATGTCACGCCGGCCATGCGGGTCTGGCGTGAGGAGTCCTTCGGGCCGATCGTCGGAGTCGCCGTCGCCGACGGACCGGAGGAGGCCGTGCGCATGGCCAACGACAGCGACTACGGGCTTTCCGCGGCCATTTTCACCCGCGACATCCCCCTCGCGCTGGACCTCGCGAAGCGCATCGACGCCGGCATGTGCCACATCAACGGCACGACCCTCGACGACGAACCCCAGATGCCCTTCGGCGGGGTCAAGGGCAGCGGCTACGGAAAGTCCGGTGGGCGCGCCGGCATGCAGGAGTTCACGGAACTCCAGTGGGTCACCATCGAAGGCTCCCCGCCGCCGCGCTACCCCATCGCCGAATGACCGTCTCCCGGGAAGGGAGACATGCCCCTCGGAGACCGACTCCGAGGGGCACGGTCAGCGATTCGGCACGGTCAACGGGGCGACGCCGGCGGCCACTGACCGCGGGACAGGTCGTGATCGAGCAGCCGCTGACCGACGTCGCCCTGGTAGAACAGGTCCGGCCCGAACTCGTCACCGAAGTGCTTCGCCAGCAAGGACGAGAACAGCAGGGCGGCCGACTGCGGCCGGTGGTTCATGACGAGCTGACTGGTCTCGCCCGCCTCGTTGAAATACACGACGACGAAGTTGTAGATTTCGATTCCGCCAGGGCGGTAGTCCTCGCTGCCGCGGATGCTGGAGCGGTAGTCCTCCAGGAAGAGTTCGCCGCGCGGGCCGTAGAAGCGGAAGTCCTGGAAAGCGTAGATGCTCCGCGCGAAGCCCAGCAGCTTTGCCACCTTTTCCTTGCCGAGAACTTCGCCATTGGCGAAATTGCCCTGAAGAATGACGTCGTCGGCAAGGTTGTCGAGCCAGTGCGGGTAATAGTCGAGATGCGGTGCCTGGTTGATCGACCCGCGAGTGGACTCGTTCGGTGTGGTCACGGCAGTGTCTCCTCGTTCCCGGTTTTGACCAGCTATTCCGATGAACAGAATCACTCCGTGCACCGGCGGGTGTCCAACGCAATTTCGCGATTGCCCCGATCTCTCGGAGAGATGCCCTCGCGTCCCCGGTCGTCCGGGAATTCCCGCGGAACCTTATTGCCATTGAAATCAAAAAGTGTCCGGTGTGCCGGGCCGACAGGGCCAGAACCCTCGCCGCTATACCGGCATGCGGCGACCGGCCCGGAAGAGGTACAGCGATGCGGCTGCCGCAACAAGCGCTATGGCGGCGACAAGGGTGATCAGAACCGGCTCGGTGAGGCCCCCGGTCGCAGCGAAGGCCAGGCCGACGAACGCGACGCCCACGGGGACCAGAAGCGCCGCCGCAGTGCCGATGATCTTGTCGCGCCGGCCCCAATGAGGTGCCCCCCACAGCAGCACGACGCTCGCGATCATGACGATGCCGCCCAGGAGGGGGGTGACGGCCAGAAGTAGCCCACCGAGCGGCAGCAAGATCAATGGTGCGAGGCTGTGCCACGTAACGGGCGGCGGCGCGATCGTCTCGCCGTCCCGGGCCGCGGCCACGACGGTGCGGGGGTCGCCGAGGCGATCCAGCACGGCCTCCACCTCGGCGTCACTGCGGGCCGGACGCTCGGCGAGAGCCATCTGCAGGCGCTCTGTCAGATCGGCAAGCAGCGCGGTGCGGCGCTCCGGTACCAGGTCTGCGGCCTCGCGTGCCACAGCGTCCAGGTAGGCCACCACAAGCGGATGCTCGATGTTCTGCAGGGTGAATCTCCGGGTCTACGGTGTGAGTTGGTTGTTCCATCGGTGGTGAAGCGGTTGCCGCGGACGTGCGGCTCCTTATCGGCGACCTCGGTGTCGCGCCGCGATCCGTACTCCACCCTGCGGCGATGTCCCCTGTGTGCTTGCGAATTGAAAGTACGGGTAAGTCCTTGCCCGGTCAAGCACGTCCTTCTGGTGCGATCACAGCGTGGTCGACAGCCAGACGGCCACGGCCGCGGTGGCCGTGAGCCCGAGGTTGAGGGCGATCCGGCGGTCCTCGCCCGTCAGGTGGACGGCGATCGCACCGGCCTGCAGGAGGACGAAACCGATGGCCGCGACCCCTGCCAGGAACGGCGCGATGCCGGTCAGGGGCGGCAGGACCAGGCCGGCCGCGCCGAGTACTTCGAGCGTTCCGAGCGTCCTGACGACGGGCAGGGGCACGCGGTCGACCCAGGCCATCATGGGCCGGAGCCGATCGCGGTCGCGGAGCACCTTCAGGGTGCCGGCGTAGAGGTAGAACGAGGCGAGCAGTCCCGCCACGATCCAGTAGGCGATGTCCATGTTCTCCGTTCGCGGCCGGGCTTCAGGCAGGTTCGGTCGCGTAGCGGCTCATCGCGTCGACGTTGGCCTCTCGCGCCATGCCCACGAGTGCACCGCCGAGACCCTGCCGGTGTCCAAGACCTGTCCCGCGATTGCGATACCTCGTGGGTATCATCCCAGCGTGGAGCTTCGTACCCTGCGCTACTTCGTGACGGTCGCCGAGGAACTCCACTTCGGCCGGGCCGCCACCCGACTGCACATGAGCCAGCCGCCGCTGAGCCGGGCGATCAAGCGGTTGGAGGCCGAGGTCGGGGCCCCGCTCTTCGTCCGCTCGCCGGCCGGCGTCACGCTCACCGCGGTGGGCACGGTGCTGCTCGACGAGGCGCGCGCCCTGCTGGAGCATGCCGACCGTCTCCGCGTCCGCGTGAGCGCGGCCGCCGGCGTCGCCACCGTCACCGTCGGCATTCTGGGCGACGGCACCGACCCGGGGATGACCAGGCTGGCGGCCGCCTACCGGCAGCGGCACCCCGGCGTCGACATCCGCATCCGCGACACCGATCTGACCGACCCGACGTGCGGGCTGCGCGCCGGGCTGGTCGACATCGCCCTGACCCGGGCGCCCTTCGACGAGAGCGCCCTGACGGTGCGTACGCTGCGGGCGGATCCGGTCGGCGTGGTCCTGCGCGCCGACGACCCGCTGGCCGGCCGCACCGAGCTGCGGCTGGCGGAACTGGGCGACCGCCGCTGGTTCCAGTTCCCGCAGGGCACCGACCCCCTCTGGCAGGCGTACTGGAACGGCGGCAGGCCCCGCCGGGGCCCCGTTGTGCGCGCCGTCCAGGAATGCCTCCAAGCCGTCCTCTGGAACGGCACGGTCGGCCTCGCCCCGCTCGGACACGACCTGCCCGCGGAGCTGGCCGTGGTGCCGCTGACCGACATGGTGCCGAGCCGGGTGGTCGCGGTGTGGAACGAAGGCGACACCAATCCGTTGATCCGGTCCTTCGCCGAGATCGCGACAGCCGCGTACCGCCACTGAGCGCCGGCCCGATGGGCCGGCGGACGGCCGAGGAAAGTTGACCTCACGTTGCGTGACGCCCTAGCGTCCCGCCCCTGACCGTCAAGCGCATCCGTCCGGGAGGGGCTCGTGCCCAAGGCAACGGCGATCGTCAACGCGAGAGTGTTCGACGGCACCCGGCTGCGGGACTGGACGTCCGTCCGGTTCGCCGACGGTGTCATCACCGACTGCGCCACCGGCCCCGCCGCCCGGGACGGCGACGAGGTGATCGACGCCAAGGGCGGCACCGTCCTGCCCGGGCTGATCGACTCGCACATCCACCTGGTGCCGGGCGCTCTGGCGCAGGGGCTGACCTTCGGTGTGACCACCGCGCTGGACATGTTCAGCCAGGCCGACGTGATGGCCGCGGCCAAGCAGCAGGCCGGCGCCCGGCCGGACGTGGCCGACGTGCGCTCCGCGGGCATCGGCGCCACCGCGCCGGGCGGGCACCCCTCGATGATGTACGACCCGTTCCCGACCCTGACCGGCCCGGAGGAGGCCGAGCAGTTCGTCGCGGACCGGGTCGCCGAGGGCTCGGACCACCTGAAGATCTTCGGCCCCTCGGGCGCCGCGGGTCCGTGGGCGGCTCCGTCCCTGGGCCTGGAGACGATCACCGCATTGACCGGGGCGGCACATCGCCGCGGGCTCGTGGTCGTCGCGCACATCCACTCCGTGGCCGGGATGCGCGAGGTCGCCGCCGCGGGCGTCGACGTCCTGGCGCATGTGCCCGTGGACGGCGAACTCGACAGGGACCTGGCCGAGCGGATCGCCGACGCCGGGATCGCGGTCGGCCCGACGCTGGCGACCCTCGAGAACGTCCTGGGCGAACCGGGCGGGGCCGCTGTGGCCGCGGACCCGCGACTCGCCGGGGCACTCGGCGACGCTCAAGTGCGGCGGCTGGCCTCCGGCGCGTCGGGACGCGGGCGGGGGGTGCCGCCGTACTCACGTGCGGAGGAGAACGTCGGCCGCCTGGTCGACGCGGGTGTCACGATCCTGGCCGGCACCGACGCCCCCAACCCGGGGACCGTGTTCGGGGCGAGTCTGCACCGTGAGCTCGAACTGCTCGTCCGCTGCGGCCTCACGCCCGCTCAGGCGCTGCACGCCGCGACGTCCGCCCCGGCACGCGTGTTCCGTCTCGCCGACCGCGGGATCGTCGCACCCGGTTGGCGCGCGGACCTCGTGCTCGTGTCCGGCGACCCGACGACGGACATCACCGCGACCCGGGCCGTCGAAGGGATCTGGCGGGCGGGCGTCCCCTGCGAGCGGCGTGTGTTCGTCGCCGACGCGGCCGAGGCCGCGGAACTCGCGGCCTTCGACGCACGGGTGGCCGAGGTCGTCGCGGCCGTCCGTGAACGCCGCTACGGGTCCGGCCCGATGGACCGCCGACCCTAGGACGTGGGGAGCCGCCGGGCGAGCTGGGTGCGCGTGGTGACATCGAGCTTCCGGAACACCTTGCGCAGGTGGTAGTCCACCGTGCTGGCGCTGATGAACAGCCGTGAGGCAATAGCGGCGTTGGTGGCCCCTTCGGCGGCCAGGACTGCCACGCGCCTTTCCTGCGCGGTGAGTTGTTCGTCGGGCGCGGGCCGGTGCGCACGGGTCCGCTCGCCCGCCGCCGACAGTTCACTGCGGCTGCGCTCCGCGAAGCCGTCCATGCCGAAGCGCAGGAACATCTCGTAGGCCTGCCGAAGTTGTTCCCGCGCCATGACCAGTCGGCGCCGGCGCCGCAGCCACTCCCCGTACAGCAGATGCGTACGGGCCAGCTCGGCGTGCACACCCGTCTGCCGCAGCCGGTCGAGGGCGGTGCGGTACAGCTCATCGGCCTGCGGGTCGGCGGCGAGCAGGGCCCGGCAGCGCGCCTCGACCCCCGCGGCCCAACCGGTGGAGCAG
Organism: Streptomyces sp. NPDC088732; assembly: GCF_044751205.1. Classification (NCBI taxonomy): domain Bacteria; kingdom Bacillati; phylum Actinomycetota; class Actinomycetes; order Kitasatosporales; family Streptomycetaceae; genus Streptomyces; species Streptomyces sp. NPDC088732. Next base: position 8,609 of record NZ_JBIVLI010000035.1, on the reverse strand, counting down.
GGACGGGTCGTCCGGCACAGCGCGTGCAGCGCCTCCTGCGCCGTGTCGCGCTGCCCCGCGCGCACGGCCGCCTCGACGAGCTCGGCAAGGGCCCAGTTGCCGAACCGCTGCGCGCCGGCCTCGGCACCGGCCTGCCGGGCGGACTCGAGCGCCCGGTCGTACCGGCCCGTCCCGTTGTGGAGCACGGCGGCGGCCCATTCCAGGAACGTCAGGGCCACGCCTTCCCCGCGGTCCCTCGCATCGCGGGTCGCGGTCCGGATCGCGGCTGTCGCCGCCTCCTGCTGACCGCGGAAGGCGGCGAGCCCCACTTCGGCGTAGGGGGCCAGGCCGGCTCCGGTCATCGCGGTGACGTCGGCGGCGGTCTCCGCCAGCGACGCGGCCTGCTGAAGTTCGCCGGCGAGCAGGTGCAGTCCGGCGCGGGTGGCCGCCGCCATCGGCAGGATGCTCAGCGCGCCGCGCTCCTCGCAGGAGCGCAGCAGCCGTGTGGCCAGCACCTGCCACGCGTGGTCGTCCCACAGCAGCCCGGCGGCGTGGCCCGCCAGCCACAGCCAGCGCATTTCCTCCTCGGAGGTCAGGTTCTCACTGGTGAACGCCGCGACAGCGGTGCGCAGTGCGGGCACGCCGGCGTCGTGCCCCTGCGCGATGAGGAGCGTCAGCCCGTCCAGCAGCAGGTCGGGCGCGCGGGGGACCGGCGCCGCGGCCGCCCGGCGGGCGGCTCGGGCGACCTCGGTGATCCCGCAGTCCCCGCCCAGCCGGCCGGCCAGCAACGCCGCGGCCAGGGCCTGCAGATGGACATCCCTGGCCCGGGACGCATCGATCGGCTCGAAGCGGCGTGCCGCCCGGAGCAGCGCCGGTGCGGCGCCGCTGCCGAAGCTGCGGGCGAAGGCGATCTGCCCGCGCAGCAGTTGACTGCCGGCGGCCCGCAGATCGTCGGCGGGTCCTCGCTCGGCGAGGCTGAGAAGGTGCAGGGCGCTGTCGTACGCGCCCGCCTGCTGCTTGGCGCGCGCCGCGGCCAGGGCCCGCTCCGCACGGACGGCGGGGTCGGGGCTCAGCGCCGCCGATCGTTCCATGAACGCCGCCGCGGCGGCGATCCCGCCACGTGCCTGGGCCCGGTGGGCCGACCGTTCCAACTCCGCCGCGGCTGCCTCGTCGAAGCCGGTGGCGGCCTGCGCCCGGTGCCAGGCGCGCCGGTCGGGATCGGCGGGACTGGTGACGTCGGCCAGCGTCCGGTGCACCGCCCGGCGCTGCGCCGGTGTCGCCGCCCGGTAGACGGCCGACCGTACCAAAGGGTGGCGGAAGACGACCTGGGTGCTGATCGACAGCAGCCCGTCGGCCTCGGCCGGCACCGCGGCCGCGGTCCCGATCGCCAGTTGCCCGGCCGCCCGCCACAGGAGCGCGGAGTCGCCTGTCGGCTCCGCCGCGGCCACCAGCAGCAATGTGCGGGTGTCCGGCGGCAGGCGGAGGACCCGGCTGCGGAAGCTGTCCTCGATGCGGCCGGGCAGCGCCTCGGTGTCCCAGGGGTCGAACCCGCCCGCGAACGCGGTGGCGGTCATGGTCCGCGGCAGTTCGAGCAGGGCCAGCGGATTGCCCCGGGCCTCCACCGCGATCCGCTCGGCCACCGCCTCGTCCAGCGGTACGTGCAGAGCCGAGTGCAGCAGGGCGCGGGCATCGCCGGGGCCGAGCCCGGTCAGCGCCAGCTCCGGCACACCACGCAGCCCGTCCCCGGTACGACGGGTGGCGAACACGAGGCCCAGCGGTTCCGCCCCGATGTGGTGCGCCACGAACGCCAGAGCCTGGGCGGAACCCGGGTCGAGCCACTGGGCGTCGTCGATCACGCAGATGAGCGGCTGGCTGCCGGCCGTCTCGGACAGCAGGCCGAGCACGGCCAGTCCGACCATGAAGCGGTCGGGCACCGCCCCTGCCCGCAGCCCGAAGGCGACGGCCAGGGCGTCCTGCTGCGGTTTCGGGAGATGCTCGAGCGCGGCGAGCGCCGGTGTGCACACCTGATGCAGCACCCCGAAGGGCAGATCTGTTTCCGCCTCGACCGCCGCGGCCCGTACGACACGGAAGCCGGCCGCCGTCGCGACGACGTGGTCGAGCAGCGCGGACTTCCCGATGCCGGGTTCCCCGCGGACGACGAGCGCGCCGCCGCGTCCGGAACGGACCGTGTCCTGCCATCGATCGAACAGCGCACATTCGGCACGCCGACCCAGAAACACCGCGGGACGCCCCGGCGTCAGCATGATCCCAATTTACCCGCCCCGATCGGTACTTGCCTTCCCATGGGCCGCCGGGTGCGGAAGCGTACTTCTGGTATGCGGAAGGGCGACGGGATTGCGGACGGAGCCCCGTTCAGCGTCCGGAGACGGCCGCCACCGCCGCCACCGCCGCGACGAACAGCGCGCAGCCCGCGGCTGCCGCGATGCCGACCGCGGGGCCCGAGTGCAGGACGACGAGAGCGCCGGCGACGGCCCCGGCGATCAGGGCCAGGACGCTCAGCACCTGGCGCACGGCGAGCGGTGACGGGTGCCTGCCGACGCCGCCGATCAGGCCGACCAGGGTGCGGGTCATGACGGTGGTGGTCAGGCCGCTGACGCGCAGCCGCCCGGCCATCCCGTTCTGCAGGCCCAGCGCGACGGCGCAGACGGCGACGAGCACACCGTGCGGTGCACCCCACCCGGCCAGCCCCGCCGCCGTGCCGAGGAGCGCCGTCTCGCAGACCGCACCGGCCCGGATCAGTGCTGCGGGCGGGTGCAGCCCGCCGACGGTCGCGCGGCACAGAAGGACGCCGGCGACGAATCCGCCCAGGGCGACCAGCGACGTGCGGAGGGAGAAACCGGACACGCCTGCCAGGCCCAGGCTGACGAAGACGAGGTTGCCCGTCATGTTGGCCACGAAGACGTGTCCCAGCGCGATGACGCTCACGGCGTCGATCATCCCGCTCAGCACGGTGAGGACGAGCAGCAGCACGGGTGCCAGGTGCGCCGCCTCTGTGCGGGGGCCGCCGGCCGTGTTGACCTGCGCTGGACGGGCGCGGAGCTTCGCCGAGTCCGCGTCAGGTGAAGGTCTGATGGAGTTCACCGATGCCCTCGATCCAGGTGTCGAGCCGGTCCCCGGACTGCAGGAAGACCTGGGGCCGGCGACCGTAGCCGACGCCGGGGGGAGTGCCGGTCCAGATGAGGTCGCCGGGGTGCAGCGGCATGATGCCGGTGACGAAGGCCAGCAGCGCGGGCACGCTGAAGATCATGTCGCTGGTGCGGGCCTTCTGCCGGATGTCCCCGTTGACCTGGCAGCCGATCTCCAGATCGTCGGGGTCGGAGAACTCGTCCAGGGTGACCACGGCGGGGCCCATGGGGCCGAAGTCCGGGTGGGACTTGGCGATCGACCACTGCGGGGACGGCCCGGCGAACTGCAGCGTGCGTTCGGACAGGTCCTGGCCCGCGGTCAGTCCGGCCACGTACGACCACGCGTCGTCCGGCGACACGTGCCGGGCCTCCCGCCCCATGACGACAACGAGTTCGGCCTCCCAGTCGATCGTGCCCTCCGGCAGCGCGACCGGGCCCTCCGGACCGGTGAAGCACGAGCGGAACTTGGTGAACACGTCCGGGTCGTGCACTTCGGCGAGATGGGTCTCCTCGCGGTGCCCCTGGTAGTTCAGGCCGATGGCCACCGCCTGGACGGGTTCCGGGACGGGCGCGCCCAGGTCCCGGGAGGCGCAGGGGACGGCGGCCGGCGCGGTGCCGGCGTCCCTGGCCCAGCCGGAGAACGCCTCCCAGTCGTCGTACAGGCTCTGCGGGCCCGGGCCGAAACGGCCCCCGCTGGCGGTGGCGATGTCCGTGGCGCCGGCACCGTCCAGCAGGACGGCACGGCCGGAAAGGTTGGCGATACGCATGGATCCGCTCCTCTGCGTGCGTGTCCGGTACGAGAGAGTGCGGCCGCACTGAGTTGCTGTCGCCACCGTAGGCACGTGCCGCCGCCCGGCGGCACCACGTAAACACGTAGTCGGTCCCCTGCGCACGTGTGCCGGCTGATCAGCCCCGATCGGCCCGCCACTCGCGGGCGAGCGTCGCGTAGACGTACTCGCTGCCCCAGCGCCCCTCGTCGAGGTCGTTCTCGACAAGGTGCGCCTCCCGGCGCATACCGAGCCGCTCGCACACACCCACCGACCCGGTGTTGAGCACGTCGAGCCGGGCGAAGAGCCGGTGGACGTCCAACTCGGCGAAAGCCAGGCCGGCCGTCGCACGCGCCGCCTCGGTCGCGTAACCCCGCCCAGAAAAGGCCGGGTTGAAGACCCAGCCGATCTCGGCCTGGCGCGCCCGCGCACTCGCCAGCTTCAGGACGACCTCGCCGACCACCTTTGCCTCGTCGAGCGGGCAGACGGCGACCACCAGATCGTCACCGTCCTCGGCCCACGCCGAGCCGGCCGCGCGCCGCGTGAGGCTCTCCACGCACTGTTCACGGGTGAGCGGCTGCCGGTAGAGATAGCGGGCGACGTCGGGGAGGCCTTGATACGCGTGCAGGTCGTCGAGGTCGTCCGGGGTGAACAGACGCAGATGAAGCCGTTCGGTGGTGATGGGCAGCGAGATCGTGGGCATCGATCAGGTGGTCCTCTCCCGAGGGGCGCCCCGCCGGCCCGAGTGACCGGTCGGCGAAGCCCTCAACGACGTGTCCTGGGCAACAACGCCGTTCTAGATCACGGGTTGTTGGCCGCGCAATCGCAATTCGCCGGGGATGCCACCCACGCGCACACCGCGGGTCAGGCGGGCTGCCCCAGGCCGGCGTGTCCGGTCTCCGGGACGAGGCCGCACGTGGCCTCGGCGGCCGTGAGCCACCCGAGGTACCAGGAAGCGAAGTCCACAGGAGAGCCTTCGGCGTCCCGCAGCGGATGCAGATCCATGCCGTCGCTGCGCGGGTCACGCCACATGCGTCCGCGCTCCGGGCCCGTCACGACCAGCCATACCGTCAGGCCGCAGCCTTCGTCGCACAGGCAGAGCGCCCCGGCGGTGAAGCGCGGATCGTACTGGACCTCCGCCAGACGCTCCTCCCACACCTCCAAGGCCGCGTCGAGGTCCGCGAGGTCGTCGAACGCCTCCGGCGACGGCTGCTCGGCCAGGATCCTTGTCGCCGCCGCCGGATCCGCCCCTCCCGGGAACAGCTCGGCGAGCTCGCTCGGCTCGACCTCCTCGGGGGCGTCGCCGCTCCACCGCCAGCACCCGGAATCCTCCCGCCGCACCGGAAAGACGCCGTAGGCCGGGCCCGCACCGCCCGCTCCGACATGCAGCAGGAACGAGCGGTAGTCGTCGGGCAGCTCAACGCCCAGCCATGCCTCGAGATCCGCCACCTCGGCGGCCGCCATGGGGGCATCGAGCGCGAAGCCGTGCCCCATTGCGCCGAACACCCTGTCGCTGCCCGGCGCCGGGGCCAGTGCCAGAACCCGCTCGCTACCCCGGTCCAGTCGGTCATGGCGCCCGACACTACCGGCCGCCGCCGACACTCGGGTCCGACGCCCGTCCCGCGCGTGAAGGGACTACGCGTTCACGTGGTGCCGAGAGGGGGCGCCGCGTGCCTACCGTGAGCAGTGGTCCGGCGCCGGACGACCGCGCCGCGCCCCACACCGCGGAAAAGGTGGCGAGAGCCATGACGAACGTGTCCGTCCGCTCGGCCCAGCGCGTGGTCGAGACCCTGTCGCAGTACGGGGTGCCCTACGTCTTCGGCGTCCCCGGGGCCAAGATCGACGCCGTCTACGACGCCCTGGTAGACGGCGGTCCCGAGCTGGTGGTGTGCCGCCACGAGCAGAACGCGGCCCTGATGGCGGCCGCCGTCGGGCTGCTGACCGGTACGCCCGGTGCGGCCCTGGTCACTTCGGGTCCCGGCACCACCAACCTGATGACCGGGCTGGTCACCGCGACGACCGAGCAGTACCCGATGGTCGCGCTGTGCGGGGCCGTGCCCCGCCGGGACCGGCTCAAGCGGACCCACCAGTCGATGGACGCGGTGGCCGCGCTGCGGCCGGTCACCACCTGGGCCGGCGAGGTCAACGACGCCGACAACGTCCCCGAGGCCGTCGCCAACGCCCTGCGGGCCGCGGTCACCGAGCCCCGCGGCGCCGCCGCCGTGGTGCTGCCCGCCGACATCGTCGGCGCCCCCACCGCCACGGCCGTCGTCCGGCCCCCCAGGCCCCCCGTCCTGGGTCCCGCGCCGGCCGCGTCCGTCCACCGGGCCGCCCAGATGATCCGCGCCGCACGGCGGCCCGTGCTGCTGGTCGGGCTGCGCGGTGCCGATCCCGAGGCGTGCGCGGCGCTGCGCGACCTGATCGCCGCGACGGGGCTGCCCGTGGTGGAGACCTTCCAGGCCGCCGGCGTCGTTCCGCGCGAACTGGAGGAGCAGTACGCCGGCCGGGTCGGCCTCTTCCGCAACCAGCCGGGGGACGTGCTCGTCGCGCACGCCGACGTCCTGATCACCGTCGGGTTCGATCCCGTCGAGTACGACCCGGGCCTGTGGAACACCGACCCCGACCGTCCGCTCGTCCACATCGACACGATGCCCGCCGCCCTCGACAACCGCTACCAGCCCGCGCTCGAACTGCGCGGGGACGTGGCCGCGACGGTCGGCGAGCTGACCGGGCAGTTGTCCGGGCTCGATGTGGGGGACGAGGCCCGTGCCGCGCTGGCCGAGCAGCGTGCCGAGCTGGCCCGCGTCGACGAGGAAGCCCGGTCGGCCCCGCCCACCGCTGCCGGCCTCAACCCCGCCGCGGTCGTCCTGGCGATCCGCGACGCGGTGAACGACGCCGCGACCGTGGTGTCGGACGTCGGCTCGCACTGCATCTACATGGCCCGCCACTTCCGCGGCTACCAGCCGCGGCACGTGCTGTTCTCCAACGGCCAGCAGACACTGGGCGTCGCTCTGCCGTGGGCGATGACCGCCGCGCTGCTGCGGCCGGGAACACAGATCGTGTCGGTGTCCGGGGACGGCGGATTCCTCTTCAGCGCACAGGAGTTGGAGACCGCCACCCGGCTCGGCCTGCGCTTCACGCATGTGATCATGCGGGACAACGGCTACGACATGGTGGCCTTCCAGGAACTTCTCAAGTACGGCAGGACCTCGGGCGTCCGGCTGGGCGACTACGACGTCGCCCAGTACGCAGGAGCGTTCGGCGCGCGGGGAGTACGGGCCGACACCATGGACGCCTTCGAGACCGAACTGCGCACATCCCTCGCCCCGGACACCCTCTGCGCACCAGGAGTCACGGTCATCGACGTCCGGGTCGACTACACCCGCAACGCCGAACTGTTCGCCCGGCTCCACGACGGCGTCCTGGAATAGACGGCCCCGGCGGCCGGAGGCGCTTTTTGCCGAAACGGCAGGAAACTTTGCCGGACGCCCACGGGCCGGGCGATCGTGCGGGCATGGACGAGAAGAGCAGCATGGAGATATCGGGTGGCGTGTGGGACGTCGTGGTCGTCGGGGGTGGCGCCGCGGGTCTGTCCGCCGCGCTGACCCTGGCACGGGTACGGCGGTCGGTGCTGGTGATCGACGCGGGCGAGCCCCGCAACGCCCCGGCCGCCGCCGCGCACGGCCTGCTGGGACGCGACGGCATCGCCCCGCTGGAGCTGCTGCGCAAGGGGCGGGAGGAGATCGCGTCCTACGGCGGTCGCGTCGTCCCCGGCAGCGTCGCGGCGATCCATCGCGACGGCGGCCGCTTGACGGTGGTGTGCGGGGACGGACGCCGGGTGGTGGCGCGGCGGCTGCTGGTGGCCTCGGGCCTCGTCGACGAGCTGCCGGACGTGCCGGGGCTGGGGGAGCGGTGGGGCAGGGACGTGGTGCACTGCGTGTTCTGCCACGGCTGGGAGGCGCGGGACAGCGCGATCGGGGTACTGGGGAATTTTCACCAGGCCCTGATGTTCCGGCAGTTGTCGCAGGACGTGACACTGTTCCCGCACGAGGGAGCCGACCTGACGCCCGATCAGTGGGAGCAGCTCGCCGGCCTGGGGGTCGGCGTGGTCGAGGGCGACGTTGCCGGACTGGAGATCGACGACGCGGACCGGCTGGCCGGGGTGCGCCTGGCGTCCGGACACGTGGTGCCCGTCCGTCTGCTCGTGGTCGCCCCGCGCTTCACGGCGCGGGCGTCCTTTCTCGGCGACCTCGGGCTCGCCGTGCGCGAGCATCCCGCAGGCTTCGGGGAGCAGCTCACCGTGGACGCCCTCGGCTTCACCGGCGTCGACGGGGTGTGGGCCGCGGGGAACGTCAGCGACCTGATGGCGGGCGTTCCGGCAGCCGCGGCGGCCGGGACGACAGCAGCGGCAGCCGTCGTCATGGACCTGCTGGCGGCCGACGCCCGCGCCGCCGCCCGGGCCCGCGAGGTCGGTGCCGCGGACGTGTTCAGCGGGCCGATGGAGGCCGAGGTGTCACGGCGGGTCCTCGGCGTCCGGGCACACGGGCTGGACCTGCCGCCGAAGGCGTGAAGCACCGAGGGCGAGCACGTGGTGTGTGCTCGCCCTCGGTCACGCGGTCACGCGGTCACGCGGTTGCGTGGGTCACCCGGGTGCGGGTCAGCCCTGCGGCAGGACCTGGATGGTCTTGGAGGTCGTGATCGGCGCGAGCGACGCGTC
>NZ_JBIVLI010000034.1:0-88142 GCF_044751205.1 Streptomyces sp. NPDC088732 | reverse complement strand
CCCACACCCAGACCCGCCGCCGCCAGCGCGTCCAGAATCAACCGCTGCTGCGAAGGACCGTTCGGCGCCGTCAGACCATTGCTCGCCCCGTCCTGATTCACCGCACTGCCCCGCACCACAGCCCACACCTCATGCCCCAGCCGCCGAGCGTCCGACAACCGCTCCACCACCAGAACCCCCACCCCCTCCGCGAACCCCGTACCGTCCGCCCCCGCCGCGAACGACCGGCACCGCCCGTCCACCGACAGACCACGCTGCCGCGCGAACGACGTGAAGATGCCGGGGTTGCCCATGACCGTCACCCCGCCGGCGAGCGCCAGCGAGCACTCCCCGCGCCGCAGCGACTGCACCGCCAGGTGCAGCGCCACCAGCGAACCCGAGCAGGCGGTGTCCACGGTGAGGGACGGACCCTCAAGACCCAGGACGTAGGAGACCCGGCCGGAGATGACACTGGGGGTGTTGCCGGTCATCAGATAGGCGTCGAGGCCGTTCGGCGCCTCGTGCACCCGGGTGCCGTACTCGTGCACCTCCGCACCCACGAACACGCTGGTCCTGCTGGACCGCAGCGCCGTCGGGTCGATCCCGGCGTGCTCCAGCGCCTCCCAGGCCGTTTCCAGGATGTGGCGCTGCTGGGGGTCCATGGCCGTGGCCTCGCGCGGGCTGATCCCGAAGAAGTCGGCGTCGAAGCCGCCCGCGTCGGCCAGGAAGCCCCCCTTGCGGGTGTAGGTCGTACCGGGCTTGTCGGGGTCCTCGTCGAAGAGCGAGGACAGGTCCCACCCGCGGTCGGCCGGAAAGTCGGAGAGCACCTCGCCGCCCTCCGCGACCAGGCGGAACAGGTCGTCGGGTGAGCCGATTCCACCGGGGTAACGGCAGCCCATGCCCACGATCACCACGGGGTCGCCGTCCGTCGCCGCCTCCTGCCGGACCGGGGCGGGGGCCTCGGGGTCGGCGCCGGCCAGCTGATCGGTCAGGTAGCGGGCGAGCTGGGCCGGACTGGCGTGGTCGAAGACGACCGTCACCGGCAGCTCGATGCCGACCGCGGCACTGAGCCGGGACTGGAGGTCGACCGCGGCCAGCGAGTCGAAGCCGAGTTCCAGGAAGGCGCGTTCGGAGTCCACCGCCTCAGCGGCCGTGGGCCCGACGTCGTTCAGAACGGCCAGCGCCTGGGCGCGCACCAGTTCCAGCAGCAGGCCGTACCGCGCCCCGGCCGGCAGGCCGGCCAGTCTGGCCTCCCAGGCTTCGCGGCGGGCCGCTCTCTCGTCGCCCCCGTCGGCGTGGGCGGAGGCGACGCTCTGCGTGCTACTCATCGAACGAACTCCATGGTGCGAGCGGTGGTTGGTGCGGGGCACGATGTGCCCGGTGGTATCCGCCCCGCAACGGCCGCCGGTTCACGACCGCGAGCGGTCCCGGGGCGGAACCCGTTCAGTCCAGGTTTCTCGGGGGCACGTCGACGCGGATGTGCTCGATCCGGGACGCCGTGGCGACGGCACCCCCGCGCAGCGTGACCTCCGTCGGCGCGGGCCGCCCGAGGAACATGAGCAGGCTCGCGGTGAGGCCGTACGCACCCACGTTGGGGAGGGTGACCAGGTCGTCGGCGCACAGCTGCGGCAGTTCGAGCTCCCGGCCGAGGATGTCGCCGGGGGTGCACAGCGGCCCGACGAGGCTCGCGGTGGCGGACGGCCGTTCCGGTTCAGCGGTGGCGCCGGTGTCCTCCGCGGGCCGGGCCGAGGTCGGCAGGAGCCGGCCGAGGCCGGACATGCCCCCGAGGGTGTTGATCCCGGCGTCCAGGACGTGGAAGGTCTTCCCCCGGCTCACCTTGGTGTTGACGACCCGGGTCAGCAGGGAGCCGCTGTCGCCGACCAGGTAGCGGCCGGACTCACAGGCGATCTCGAAACCACCGGTGCGCCAGCGCGGGAAGTGCTCGTCCAGGGCTGATTCCAGCGCGGCCCGCAGCCTTGTGTAGCGGGGCCGCTGTCCCGGCGCGGCGTACGGAGAGGCGAAGCCGCCGCCCAGGTCGAGCAGGCTCAGCCGGATGCCGAGCCGGCGCTCGACGTCGGCGGCCACGGTGATGCTGTTGGTGAACTCGGCGATGAGGTCGTCCTCCTCCCGCGCGTTGCTCAGCGGGAAGAAGTGCGCACCGACGATCCGGGTTCCGGGGACGTCCAGGATCCCGGGTGCCGGGGCGTCGAGGAGTTCGCTGTCGAAGCCGAACTGGGACGGGGTGCCGGTCATCCGGATGCTGGTCGACGCGGTGGCACTGGCGCTGTTGACGCGGATGAGGCAGTCGGCGACGGATCCGCCGGCGAGCGCGGCCGCGCCGATCCGCCGCAGGTCGCCCGGCGACTCGGCGGAGAAGAGCCGTACGCCGTCGGCGATGGCCTGCGCCAGTTCGCCGGCGGTCTTGCCGGGCCCGGTGTAGAGGCAGTCGGCGGCGGGGAACCCCGCCGCGAGGGCGGCGGCCAGTTCTCCGGTGGAGCTGATCTCGGCGCGGCAGGTACCGGGGACGTTCTCGTGCACGGCCTCCGCGACGCGGGGATGGGGGTTGGCCTTGAGCGCGTAGAACAGCGAGAACCTTTCGGGAAGCGCCGCGGTCAGGTCGTGGCAGGCGTCGGCGACCCGGTCGAGGTCGTAGACGTACAGGGGTGTGCCGTAGCGCGCCGCCAGTTCTTCGCGATTCACCGGGTCTCTCCGTCGATCATTGCGGCCAGCGCCTTGCGGTCGCTCTTGCCGTGGGGTGTCAGGGGCAGTTCTGCCAGGGTCCGGCAGTGGGCGGGCACCTTGGCGGGCTCCAGGCGCCGCGCGAGTTCCCGAAGGACCGTGTGGGGATCGAGTTCGCTCGCCACCACGATCGCCAGGTCGCGGCGGTCGGTGGGCGCGAGGACGACGCAGGCCCGCACACCGGGTATGTCGGCGGCGGCGGCCTCGATCTCGACGACGCTCATCCGTGTCCCGCGCCGTTTGAACAGGTCGTCGCGGCGGCCCTCGAAGTAGAGGAAGCCGTCCTCGTCGAGCCGTCCGAAGTCGCCGGTGTGCAGCCGGAGACCGCCGGCGCCGTCGGGCCGGAAGGTCACGGCGGAGCGCTCGGGGTCCCGCCAGTACCCGGGCATGACGTGCGGTCCGGCGGCGACGATCTCGCCGGTCTCCCCGGCCGGCACCGGGCGGCCCTCGCCGTCCACGATCAGGACGCTGGTGCCGGGCAGCGCGAGGCCGACCGATCCGGGGCGTTCGTCGTCACGGTCGACGGGCATGACGGTCAGCCGCTTGCATTCGGTCTGCCCGTACTGGCGCACGACGCGAGCACCGGGGAAAGCGCGGCGCAGGCCGTCGATGGTCGCCTGCGGCAGGGCCGCTCCGGTGCTGGTGAACATCCGCACGCCCGGTACGGGTTCGGCCTCCCGGGCGGCCAGCTTGACCAGCATCGCGGCGAGCGACGGGACAACCGGCACGACGGTGGCCGCGGTCTCCCGGATCCTGCGCATCAGGACCAGGTCCGACGTACCGTCACCGACCAGCACCAGGTGGGAGCGGCCCAGGGTGCTCAGCAGAACCTTGTACAGCCCGACGTCCCAGGACATCGGGAACCGGCTGAGCACGACGTCGTCGGGGCGGTAGCCGAGGACCTGCTGGATCGCCGAGGCCGCGAAGACGACCTGGGCGTGCGGGCAGGCGACCGCCTTGGGCGTGGAGGTGCTGCCGGAGGTGTACAGCAGGACGGCGAGTGCGGTGGGGGCGACGGCCGCTCCCGGGAGCCGTTCGCCGTCGGGCAGGTCCGCCCGTCGCTCGACGTCGGCCCAGACGTCCTCGATGCTGTGCACCGGGGCCGGGGTCAGGCCGCCGAGCCCGCTCGCGGCCGCGGCCTCGGCCACCAGCAGCGCGGGTTCCGCGTCCGCCAGCAGCGGCCGCAGCTGGAACTCCCGGGTCTCGGGGTTGAGCGGAACGAAGACCGCTCCGGCGCGGGACGTTCCGAAGAGCAGCACGGCGAGCCGGGCCGTGGTGGGCAGGCGTACCGCGACACGGTCTCCCGGACGAACGCCCTGAGCAAGCAGCCACTGCGCGAACGCGTGGCTGAGCCGGGCGAGACGGCGGTAGGTCCAGTGGTCCGCGCCGTCGCTGACCGCGGGGGCTTCGGGGGCCTCGTGCGCGGCGGCGTCGAGCAGCCCGTGCACGAGCGAAGGCCCCGAGGCGGCAGCCCCGTGCGCGCCGTCGCCCTGGAGGTTGTGGGTACTGGACGGCATCACGGTTCCTTGTGGTTCGCCGGGAAGGACCCGGCGTCCGGCACCGCTGGGGTCCGGTCGCCGGGGTCCGCGCCGGGCTTGGTATTGGGAGCGGGGTCCGCCGCCGGGAGGCCGACCAGGCGTTCTGCTCTGCTGATCAGCGCAGCTCGGTCGATCTTCCGGTTGGTGTTCAGCGGCATCTCCGCCAGGTGCTGGAAACGCCGGGGCACCAGTTCGACGGGGACGGTGCGCAGGAGGTGGCGGGCGAGGGTGGCGACCGGAAGCGGCGCGCCGGTGTGGAAGGTGACCAGTTCGTCCGTCCCGGCGGACCTGACCCCCACCGTCAGGGTTTCCTCGACGCCGTCGCAGTCCGCAAGGGCATGGTCGATCTCCGCGGGTTCGACCCGCCATCCGCGTACCTGCACCTGGGCGTCCCCGCGGCCGAGGCAGACGAGTTCACCGCCCTCGACCCGCCGCACCCGGTCGCCTGTGCGGTACCAGGTACGTCCGTCCCTGACCAGGAAACGACCGCGGTCCTGCTCCGGGTCGAGGTAGCCGGTGACGGTCTGGGGACCGGTGACGCACAGTTCACCCTCGTCGGACACGGGCTCGCCGTCGGCGTCGAGCAGCAGGTGCTCGTGGCCGTCGTGGACGGCGCCGATGGGCAGGACCCCGTTGACGGACAGTGCGGGCGACCGGTCCTGCTGATAGCGGTGCGCCGAGATGCTGATGGTCAGTTCGGTCGGGCCGTACAGGTTCTCCACCGCCGAGGCGGGGGCCGCCCGCTGCCAGTCGGCGGCATCGCGCCGGCGGAATGCCTCTCCGATGAACAGGCTCCAGCGCAGACCGGGCAGTACGTCCGGGGTCAGGCCTCCGGCGCGGCGCACGACGGCGATGGCGGCCGGGGTGGAGAACCACACGGACAGGCTGTTCCGGGCGGCGAACGCCGGCAGGTCGTGGTACGCGCGCTCCGGGACGCCCAGCAGGGTGCCGCCCGCCCCCCAGGCGCAGAACAGGTCGAACATGGCGCAGTCGAATCCGAGGTCGAACGTCTGGGAGAAGACGTCGTCCGGTGCGAAGTCGTACCGGGCGTCCAGGGTGCGGAAGTAGTGCGCGGTGTTGCCGTGGGTGACCGGCACCGCCTTGGGTGTACCGGTCGATCCCGAGGTGAACAGGATGTAGGCGCGGTCCTGCGGGCTCACGGCGCGCGGCCGGTCCAGCGCCGACCCCGGGTTCGGCCGGACGGCCGGGCCGGCCGCGGGTCCGGCGCCGCCGGAAGCCTCGGCGGCGAGCACCGGCAGGCGCGGCCGGTCGGGCAGCGCCTGGAGCAGGGCGGGCAGCACGGCGTCGCCGAGCGTGTCGGTGACAAGGGCCGTGACCCCCGCGGCGGTGACCATCCGGCGCAGTCGCTCGGGCGGGAAGGCGGGGTTGAGCGGGACCACGGGGGCGCCCGCGTAGAGTCCGGCGAGGACCGCGGTCCAGCCGGTGATTCCTCCGGCGGTCAGGATGCCCAGGGTCAGCGGCCGCTGCGGCGTCGCGTCGAGCAGCGCCCCGGCCCAGGCCAGGGCACGTCCGTGCAGTTCGGTATAGCGCACGCGCTGTTCCCCGTACCGGGCCGCCGTTCCTTCCGGGTTCCGGGCCAGGCCGCGCAGGAACCGGCCGTGCAGTGCGTCGCTGAAGTCGGCCTGATCAGCGGCCATGTCACACCGACCGAGGTCGGAGGCCGTCGATGACGGCCCACAGCGCGGCCGGGGTGTGGAAGGTCGCGGGGGTGAGGTTGTCGTCCCGGAAATGCACGCCGTAGGCGGTCTCCAGGTCGGACAGCAACTCGACGGTGCCCATCGAGTCCAGGCCGAGTTCGCGCAGGGGAAGATCCTCGGCGAGCGGCTCCTGCGCGCCGAGGAACGGCAGGTGGCCGCGGAGGATGTCCTCGAACTGCTGGTTCCACACGGTCATCGGGTTCCTTCCGGGGTCGGTTGCGGTCGGCTCTCGCCGTCCGGGGCCATGCGGGCGGCGGCACGCCGCGCCGCGGGGAGCAGGGCGAACTGCGGGCTGACGGAGGTGACCTCGAACGCGCGCCGGGTCGCGGCGACCCGGCCGAAGAGGTTGTCGGGGCCCGCCACCACGACGTCGCCCACTGCGAGTTCCCGCAGGGTTCCGATGACCAAGGGCCAGCGGAGCGGACGGACGAAGCAGTCCAGGAGCAGGGTGCGGACGTCGTCCGCGCGGTCGACGAGCCGGCCGTCGTGGTCGGCCACGATCGGCACGGCCGGATCGGTGAAGGGCAGGGAGTCCAGGAACAGCCGCGCCCTCTCCCGCAGTGGGCCGAACACGCTGGAGTGCATGGGCGGCCGCATCGTGTACAGGGGCAGTCCGCCGACCGCGCGCAGGCGTCGCTGCAGGTCGTCGAGGGCGCGTTCGCGCAGGGTCACCATGAAGAAGTCGTCGTCGAGGTAGCAGGAGATCTCGTACCACTCGCCGGCTGCGTCCATCTCCGCGAGGATCTCGTCCAGCCGGTCGGCGGGAGTGCGGATGAAGGAGTGGGTGACCACGTCCTGGTGGTCGGTGCGGAAGTACTCCTCGGTGATGCGGGCGAGTTCCGCGGTCATCAGGACCGCGTCCGGGAAGGACAGGCTGCCCGTCCAGGCGGCGGCGGACTTCCCGCCGAAGCTCGGTCCCGCGCAGTACGCGGGGTCGGTTCCCAGCTCGTGCTGCGACCAGCGGGCCAGGGCGACGCAGTTGACCATGAAGGCGACTTGGGCGTCGACGCAGTAGGGGTCCTCGGAGGCGCTGAACCGGTCGGCCACACTGTGGCCGAGCACGTCGTCCGCGACCGCGGCGAGTTCACGTGCGTGCGGGTTGCTCAGCATGAAGCGGGCCACGTCGGCGTAGCGGACCGGTCCCATGCCCGGGAAGACCACGGCGCTGGGCCCCGTCGCGGGCTGTGGGCGGTTCACCGGGTCCCGCCGGTGCCCTGGTGGCGGCGCGGGCGCCGCTTTGAGCGGACGCAGTCCCGGACAGGGGGGACGGCAGACAACATGGGTTTCCCATCGGCGGATCAGAGCCGGGTGGCCCGCGGCGCCGGGGCCCGGATTCCTCACGGTGCGCCGCGCGGTCGGAGGCCGGCGTGGTCGGACAGGACGACCCTAGGACGGTGAAAACGGACCCGGACCCCTAGGAGAGCCCCTAACGCCCCCTGAGGCCGCTGGCTCTCCTGCCGTCCGGCGGACCGGCTTGGGGTACGTTCGGGAATTCGGGACGCGAAGCGGCCGACGTGGGCCGATCCGGCCGCGCGGCCCGGCCGGAGCGGCCTGTCCGGGCGGTGTCAGGTTCCGGAATCCATCAACGCTGCGGGAGAACCGACGTGTCAGGACCAGTCATGGACAACGACCTGTGGATCAGGAGGTTCCAACCCGCCACGCCCGGCAGTGTGCCCCTGGTGTGCTTCCCCTTCGCCGGCGGCTCGGCCGGCTACTTCCGTCCGCTGCCGGCGCTGCTCGGACCTGGTGTCGATGTGCTGGCCGTGCAGTATCCGGGACGTCAGGACCGCCGGAACGAACCGGTGGTGGACGACATCCCGCGGCTGGCGGAACTGATCTGCGACGCGCTGGCGCCCATGGCGGACCGGCCGTACGCGTTCTTCGGGCACAGTATGGGCGCCCTCGTCGCCTTCGAGGTGGTGCGGTGCCTCGCGCTGCGCGGCCGCCGCGAGCCGGCCGTCCTGTTCGTCTCCGGCCGGCGGGCGCCGTCGGTGGTACGCGACGACCGGGTGCACCTGAAGTCCGACGCCGACCTGGTGACGGAGCTGCGGTCACTCGGGGGAACGGACGCCGCCATCCTCGCGGACGACGAATTGGTGCAAATGATCCTTCCCGCGGTCCGGGGCGACTACCGCGCCGTCGAGACCTATCGGGCACCGGTCCCGCAGGCCGTCCTGGACGTCCCGATCGCGGCCCTGATCGGCGACCAGGACCCGAGGGTCTCCGTCGAGGAGGTCTCGGGCTGGAGGGACCACACCTCGGCCGGCTTCTCGCTGAAGATCTTCCCCGGTGGCCACTTCTATCTGGGCGAGGCCGCCGCCGATGTCGCGGCGGAGATCACCGCCACGCTGTCCGCCCATGTCTGACGGGCCGCAGCTGCTCGCGGTGAGCGACCTGCACGTGGGATACCGGGAGAACCGCTCGATGGTCGAGGGGTTCCGGCCCGGGACGGACGGCGACTGGCTCATCGTGGCGGGAGACGTCGGCGAGTACGCCGCGGACGTGGAGTGGGCGCTGTCCACCCTCGCGGAGAACTTCTCACGGGTGATCTGGCTGCCGGGCAACCACGAGCTGTGGACGCCCAAGGACGATCCGGTGCAACTGCGCGGCGTGGCCCGCTACGAGTACCTGGTGGCCATGTGCCGCCGACTGGGCGTCCTCACCCCCGAGGACCCCTACCCGGTCTGGCAGGCGCCGGACGGACCGGTGACGGTCGCACCACTGTTCCTCCTGTACGACTACACCTTCACCCCGCCGGGTCTGACCGGCAAGGAGCAGGCCCTGGAACAGGCGTACGCGGCCGGTGTCGTCTGCTCCGACGAGTTCCTGCTGCACCCGGACCCGCTGCCGAGCCGCGAAGCGTGGTCGCAGGCGCGGGTCACCGCGACGGAGGCCCGCCTGGCCGCTCTCCCGCCGGGGACCAGGACCGTTCTCGCCAACCATTTTCCGCTGACCCGTGATCCCACCCTGGTCCTGCGCTACCCCGAGTTCGCCCTGTGGTGCGGCACGGAGCGCACCGCGCGCTGGCACGTCCGCTTCGGCGCGGTCGAGGTCGTCTACGGCCACCTGCACATCCCCAGGACACTCTGGATCGACGGAGTGCGGTTCACCGAGGTCTCGGTCGGCTATCTCCGTGAGTGGCAGCGCCACGGCGGTCCGCCGCCCGTACCGCGCCGCGTGCTCTCCGGCACCGGACAAGGGGCGGCCAGGTGATCGCGGCGGTGCTGCCGGCCGGCGCGGTGTCCGCCGAGGCGTTCAGCGACGTTCCGGGCGGCGTGGCGGCTCTCTTCCCTGCCGAACGGCAGCTGGTGGACGGTTCCGTCGCAGGCCGGCAGGCGGAGTTCGGCACCGGACGCGCCTGCGCCCGCCGTGCCCTGGCCGCGCTGGGCGAGCCGCCGGCCCCCATCCTGCGTGACCGGTTCGGCGCACCTGGCTGGCCGGCGGGCGTCGTCGGCAGCATCACCCACTGCGACGGCTTCCGGGCGGCAGCGGTCGCCCGTGCCGAGGTGATCGCCTCCCTGGGCATCGACGCGGAGCCCGACGCGGCGGTGCCCGACGGCGTCCTGGAGGCGATCACCGCCACACCGGCCGAGCGGGAGCTGATCACGGCCCTGCAGGCCGATCTCCCGGAAGTCAGCTGGGACCGGCTGCTGTTCAGCGCCAAGGAAGCGGTGTACAAGACCTGGTACCCGTTCGCCCTTCGCATGATCGACTTCTCCGAGGCCGAGATCCTCCCCTTCGCGGACACCGCCCGCAGCGGGGGCTTCACCGCGCGGCTGCTCTCCCCCGGCCCGCTGGTCGGCGCCACCCGGCATGACGTCCTGCACGGCCGGTGGGTCGCCCGGGACGGCTTGCTGGTCTGCGCCACGGCGCTGCGGGCCGACGGGACTCCCCCGTACCCGGGTCACCGGCACCCAGGCGGAGCCGCGGTCCGAAGTCCCCGAACTCCGCACTCACGCGACTGACATCACACCGCCGTCTCAGGGCTGCCACCAGCCAGAACAGCACCCGAAACCGCTCCGACGCCACTCAAAACCAGCTTTAACCCGCCCCATACGCCGATCCGGCGCTTTCGCCATGATCGGGCTGTTAGCTTTTTCGCGGGATCGACCGGGGGATACGTTCGAGGAGCAACCCGATGACTGCTGGGCCGCAACTGGTGGAGCGCGACGAGGAGACTCGTACGCTGTCGCACGTCCTGGCCGAAGCGAGAAGGGGCTCGGGAGCCGCCGGACTCGTCCTCGGAGCGGCAGGCAGCGGAAAATCGGCTCTCGTCCACGCGCTGTGCGAAGAAGCCTCGGCAACGGGCTTCACCGTGCTGAAGGCGGTGGCGTCGGAGGCCGAGCAGGGCAACGCACTCGGCGTCGCCGACCAGTTGTTCCGGTACTGCCCCACCGTCGGCGCCGAGCTGCGCCGGCAGACCGCGCTGCTGACCGCGCACGACTCCGACTCGCATCCGGCCGTGCCCGTCCTGCAGCAGATCACCCAGGACCTCCTCGACCGCACGCCCGCGCAACCGCTGCTGATCTGCGTCGACGATGTCCACTTCGCCGACGAGCTGTCGGTCCGGTGGCTCGCCTTCCTGCTCCGGCGGCTGTCCGGGAGCGGGGTGGCGCTGATCCTCACCGAACAGACGACCGGTCAGCAGAGGAGCACCTCGCCCCTGAACACGGTCCTGCGCGCCACCGACTACCAGCGCGTTCTGCTCGCTCCACTGAGCGAAGCGGGAGTGGCGCGGCTGCTGGCATCGCGCGGACCCCGGGCGGTCCGGCTGGACCCCCGGCGGGTCCTGGCTCTCAGCGGCGGCAATCCTCTCCTGGTCCACGCCCTGGCCACCGACGCCCAGTTGGGCGACGACTCGCCGTCCGCGGACGGCGAGGCCGACGGCCCGGGCAGCGGATACGCCTACTCCGGGGCGGTCATGAGCTGCCTGCACCAGGCCGGACGTGACGCGACGGCCGTGGCCCGCGGCCGCGCGGTGCTGGGTGAGGACCTCGGCGACGACCTGCTCGCGGAAGTCCTGCGGCTCCCGGCCGACACCGTGCGGGGGGCCGTCCGCGACCTCGAGAACGCGGGCCTGCTGAGCAAGGGCCGCTTCCGCCACCCCGCGCTGCGGACCGCCGTCCTGCGGAGCCTGCGGGCAACAGACTCCGGGCAGCTCCACCAGCGTGCGGCCCAACTGCTCCACGGGCACGGCGCGGGCGACCGGCAGGTCGTCGACCACCTGCTGGCCGGTGACGCGCCGGACGACGGGTGGGGAGCGGCGTTCCTCTGCGAGGCCGCCCGCAAGGCCGCGCAGACGGGCGCCGGGGACTTCGCCCGGATCTGCGCCGAGCACGCGTACGACATGTCCGCCGACCGTGCCCAGCGGGGAACGGCGTTGACCCTCCTGGCCGGCATCGCGTGGCAGCTCCCGACAGCCGGTGGCGCAGGCCACTTCACCCGACTTGCCGAGGCGTTCGCCTCCGACCGGCTCGACGGCCAGGCGTCGGCCACAGCCGCGAAGTACCTCCTGCGGACGGGGTTGGCCGAGGCCGCGGGAAAGGGGCTCGCCGCCCTGCCGTCAACGGGATTCCCTGATCTGCACACGGCCGCGGAACTTCGAACCGTGCAGGCCCAACTGGCGCTGTCCTACCCGGGCATCCCCGGTACGGACCGGCTGTCAGCCGCCGCCGGCGGCGGTCACCAGGGGGGCCGCGGCCTGTCGCTGTCGGTCCGCGCGGACCCCACGGTGCAGGCCGCGGGACTGCTCACCCAGGTGCTGCGGGGGCGCGCCGACGCCTTCACGCTGCGCGGTGCGGAGCAGGTCCTCTACAGCACCAGGGTGACCCAGGACACGTGGGAGCAGGCGGACTTCGCGCTGCTGTCCCTGCTCTACAGCGAGCGGCTGGCGGAGACCGAACGCGGCATCCGGCACCTGCTGGACCAGGCCGCGACCGTCGGAGCCGAGGGGTGGCGGAGTCCGCTGCTCGCCCTGCGGGCCGAAGTCGCCTTGCGCACGGGCCGGTTGAGAGCCGCGGAACGCTACGCCCAGGAATCGCTCGCGCACTGCCCCACACAGGGACACGGCGTGACGGCGGCGATGGCCCTGGCCACGCTCGTGATGGCCCAGACCGCGCTCGGGTCCTTCGACGCGGCCGCGGACACCCTGAGCCGACCGGTACCGCCGGAGGTCTACCAGACCCGCTACGGGCTTCACTACGTGTACGCCCGCGGTGAGTACCGGCTGGCGACCCAGCACACGTCCGCGGCGCTGGAGGACTTCCTGATCTGCGGTGACCTGATGGCCGAGTGGGACATGGACCGGTCGAGCCTGGTGCCGTGGCGGACATCGGCCGCCAAGGCGCACCTGCGCGAGGGCCGCCAGCGGCGGGCCAAGGTCCTCATCGACACGGAACTTCGCCGGTCGGGTCCTGCGGCGTCCCGGGGACGCGGCGTGGCCCTGCGGGTCAGCGCGGGAACGACAGAACTCCGAAACCGGCCGAGCGTACTGCGGCAGGCCGTGGACGAACTGCAGCATGTGGACAATCCGGTGGAACTCGCCCAGGCACTGCTCGATCTCGGCCAGACCTTCCGCGGGCTGGGCGATCACAAACGATCCCGGGTGATGATGATCCGAGCCTCGCACCTGGCCCTGGAGTCCGGCGCGACGCCGATCACGCGAGCGCTGACAGACCTCGTCCCCGACCACGGCACGGCGCTCACCGCACGTTCCGGCGGGGTGACGTCGGTGCCCGACGTCCTCAGCGACGCCGAGCGGCGGGTGGCCTCACTCGCGGTCATGGGACACACCAACAGGGAGATAGCGAAAGACCTGTTCATCACCGTCAGCACCGTGGAACAGCATCTGACCCGGGTCTACCGGAAGTTGAACGTCTCCCGGCGCAGCGACCTGCCGGCCGCACTCATCGCCTACCGCGCCCCGGTGGCCCGGACCGCCTGACAGGGGCCCGGTCCGGACAAAGAGATCACCATCTCGTCGACGCCGCACTTCTGCCGCGTACGCGCGACCTTCGGCTCGAAGGGGTCGTTCCTGCCGATCGTTGCCAGGCCGTGGGGCGCCCAGAAGCGCACCAGGCAGATGGCACGTCGCTCGCATGCCTCACGAACCGTGAACATAAATTAGTAATACTTCTTGACATGGCAAGAACACAAGGTCACAGTCGTCGTCGTGGCGCCGCCGCCGCGATCCGGAGGACTCTCCGACGGGGCGGGGCGCCGATGATTCCCCCAACTCTCGGGAGACACAGTGACTTCGCATCGTGCAGGGATGGTGCGTGCCCGACGGGCCGCGGCGGCCCTGGGTGCCACCGCGCTCGTAGGGATGGCCGTGCCAGGGGCGCACGCCGCCGACCCGGCCGCTCCCGGCACCATCGACCAAGGCGCGCCGCGCTACTACAACAGCGGCCTTGCCCCGACGCCGTACATGGGCTGGAACACCTACTACGGCCTGGGCGCTCCGACGGAGAGCGAGGTGAAGTCCGTCGCCGACCACCTGGTCAGCAGCGGCCTCAGGGACGCCGGCTACAACATCGTCTGGCTGGACGGCGGTTGGCAGGCCGACACCCCCCGGGACAGTCAGGGACGGCTGACCCCCAACGCCACCCGTTTCCCCTCCGGGCTGCCGTCGCTCGTGACGTACCTTCACCAGCACGGGCTCAAGGCCGGCATCTACACCGACGCGGGCACCTACGACGGCGGCAAGAGCTGCGGGCTCGGCAGTCGCGGGTACTACGAGCAGGACGCGCAACAGTTCGCGGACTGGAAGTTCGACGCGGTCAAGGCCGACTTCCTGTGCGGGATCGGCGCGAAGCTCGACCCGGGCCCCGCGTTCAAGCAGTTCAGCGACGCCCTGGCCAAGACGGGGCGGCCCATGCTGCTGAACATCTGCAACCCGCTCACCGACGACTGGGGGCTCTCGCACACCCCGGCCCAGGACGCGCACAACACCTACACCTACGGCCCGACGACAGCGGACTCCTGGCGCACGGGCACCGACCTCGCCTTCGGTGATCCCTCCACCGGGGTGTGGCCCAACATCCTGCGCAGCGCCGACGCGAACGCCTGGCACCCCGAGGCGCAGGGCCCCGGCCACTACAACGACCCGGACTACCTGCTGCCCATGCGGAAGCTCGCGAACGGCTCGTACGAGCTGAACGAGGAGGAGTCGACCTCCCAGCTCGTGCTCTGGTCGGTCATGGGCGCCCCGCTGGTGATCGGCTCCGACCCGCGCACCCTTCCTCAGTCGATGATCGACACTCTGCGCAACCCCGACATCCTCGCCGTCGACCAGGACCCCTTGGCCATTCAGGGCGTACGGGTGGCCACCGACTCCACTGGCGACGTCTACAGCAAGGTCCTCCAGGGCGCCGGCAAGCGCGCGGTCGTCCTGCTCAACCGCTCGAATTCCCCGGCCCAGCGCACGGTCACCTTCGCCGACGCCGGGCTGACCGGGAGCATCAGCGTCCGCGACCTGCGCGCTCGCCAGGACCGGGGGACGTACACCGGGTCGTACACCGTCACGGTCCCCGCCCACGGCACCGCCTTCTTCAAGCTGTCCGGCACGGACGCCGCCCCCGGTGTCCCGCTGGGCGCGAGCTCCTCGGCCAGCCCGGCGATCGTGGCCAATGGGACCACCCTCACCGCGTTCACCCGTGACGCGAACGGCGCTCTGATCCAGCGCACAGGCAGCGACGGATCGTGGACGGGCGCCTCGGTGAACCTGGGCGGCCCCGTCGCGGGTGCGATCCTCGGCCAGCCGGCCGCGTACGGCTCGGCCGGCGGCCGGATCGACGTGTTCGTACGAGGCACGGACGACGCCGCGTATCTCAGGAGCTTCAGCGGCGGCACCAGCGGGACGTGGGGGGCCTGGCAGAGCATCGGCGGACAGATCACGGACGCCCCCGGCGTCGCCTACCGGGGCCCGGGCGACTGGACGATCTTCGCGCGCGGCGCCGACGGCCTCATCTGGCAGACCGGTCCGGCCGGGGCGTGGAGCTCGGTGGGCGCGCCCGGTGGCGCCGCGACATACGGGCGGCCCTCGGCCGTCACGGACTCGGCGGGCCGCACCCACGTCGCCGTTCGGACGGCCGACGATTCGATCTGGGAGCGCGTGCGTTCGGCCTCCGGAACCTGGTCGGACTGGACCTCGCTCGGCGGTACGGTCAGCGGCAGCCCGACGTTGGTGGCCGCGGGCAGCAGCGTCTACCTCTTCGCCAGGGCTGCCGACTACACCCTCTGGCAGCGCAACTACTCCGCCGGCGGAAACGGCGCCTGGGGTGGCTGGTTCTCCCGCCCGCCGTTCGTGAGCGGGGTGTTCGACGGGTCGCTCGGCGGGGCCGCGGCACTCGACAACACCGTGCTGATCGCCTACCGCGGGGTCAACGGAGCCGTTTACCAGAGCCGACTGTGATCGATCCGGCGGCCCGACTGTTCAGTCGGGCTGCCGGAGTGCCACAGGGGGCGTGATCCGACAGTGCCGACGCAGGGTGAGTCCCTGGACGCGACGGCACTCGCGGCCGGGCCGACCCGACGGGGGGTCCTGGTGATCGTCATGGGCGCCGGGTCGGTCGACGGCCTGGACGGACGCGTCGGCTCCCGGCCTGACCATCGGTCTGCTTGGCAGTAGCACTGCCCGTGACCGGAAACATGTCACCGGGCTGGAGAGCGGTGCGGGCCATGGTCCAGCGTTTGCGGCCAGCGCCGGTGGGGTCCAGGCTCATGACGGCCGTGCAGACGCATTTCAGCGCGGCGGCTTCGTTCGGGCTCTGACGGGCAGCACGCTCCCGCTCCTCCAACAGTCCCGTCACCGACGGCATCCGGCACTCCACCCGAAGAGACGACACGACACGCCATCCCTCCCGCCGAGGCACCGATCTCATGCCTGCACAGCGGAGACGCAGCTACCGCCTTCGGAAAGACAACGCCTTCTTACTGATCTTGGGGTCACCCACCGGGCAGTCGGCGGCGAGCGTACTGCCAGTCCTGGGCACCCCACGCGGAGGTGTGCGTGGGATCTACGGCGTCACTGGGTTATTGCTCAAGTGCACTGTTTCCCAGCGCGGTTGCCATCGCAACGCCCGGCCGTACAGACTGCCGTCCATGCCAGACAGCAACCGCATTTTGCTCCTGCATTTCGATATCGAAGAGGGGCGGGTGGTCATCGCACGGAACAACCCGGACGACGCGCGCCATGTGGTCGTGATGGTTCCCGGCGCCAGTATGGGGGCTCAGGCCATGGACCGACAGCTGAAGCGAGCGGAGGAGCTGTTCCGCAAGTTCGCGTCGGGACCGGACGACGACACACTTTCCGTCATCACCTGGGCCGACTACGTGGTACCCCGGTCGCCCCAGGAGGCCCGGGACGCGGCGTCCGCCGCCACCGGTGCCCCACGGCTCGCGAGGTTCCTCGCGGGGCTGCCCGTGACGGCGGAGGGCTATGGACGTTGGCGTGCTCCCGCGAGGGTCACCGTGATTGCCCACGGCTACGGCGGGCTCGTCGCGGGTCTCGCGGCGCGGGAGCACGACCTGGACGCCGCTGCGCTGGTGTTTCTCGGCTGCGCGGCGGTCGGTGTCGAGACGGTGCGCGCTCTGCGCTACAAAGGCCCGGTCTACGCCACATCACCCGATGTCAACGGCGACGGAACCCCCGTCGGCGTGCACGGACCGCGGCCCGACAGCCCCGGGTTCGGGGCGTCGGTCCTGCGATCCGGCCCACTGTCGTTCCAGGGTGATCCAGTGATCCGGTACCTGCCGGAGCTGCGCCGGATCATCCTGGGTGAGGCCTGAGCGTGATCAGGCGCCGAAGTGCAGGTGCGATGCCCACAAGGACGGAGTGCCAGGGTAGTTGTCCCGCTGCGAGCGGACGGCCCGGTGCAGGGAACGCGCCGCGCGGCCGAGGTCGAGCTTCCCGGTGCGTGTGTCGCGAAGCCCCGTGTAGAAGTCGTCGGTGATCTCGACGGCAACTTCGTCGTCCACTTCCCACAACGTCCCGACAACCTGTGGGAAGCCCGCCGCCTGCAGTCCCCCGGCCAGGTGCATGCCCTCCCCCAGCAGGCGCTCGGCCGGGTTAAGGGCGGTGTGGCAGGCGGAGAGATAGGCGAGCTGTGCGCCGTCGAGGTTGACAGCGTTGAGATCGGCGACGGTCAGCGGGTTCTGTTCGTGGTCGTGCAACAGGAGCCGACTGGCCGTCGGGTCGTCGATGTCGTAGCTGCCATGGCACGCGAAGTGCGCGACGGCGCGGCCGGGGAGGTCCGTCAGAACCCGGTCACGGTCCGGCTCGGTCAGAACGAGGGGGACGGGCAGGATGTCCGCCAGCAACTCGGTCTCGTACGGGACGTTCCGCAGGTCCGGCAGGCCTGGGGTGGTAGGCATGGCGACGATCAGTGAAGTGTTCGCGGAGGTGCCAACCGCCGTCTGCCGCAGTCGCGCGTGACGCAGCGCCCGGATGGTGGGCGTGTAGGACGACACGACGCGGTCCATGACCGTATGGCCGCTCATGGGATCGTCGTGGTGGCCGGCGGCGTGCAGCGGCAGCAGGCTGAGGAATCCGCCAGGCGCCCACCACAGTCGAGGCCATGGCGTGCCGTCGGCAGGGGGGCCGTGGTAGCCGAGCTTGTCGAGGACCGGGCCGGTGATGTTGTCCCAGAGCCATTTCAGGACCGTGATGATGGTGTTCTGCGCCGCGACGCGGTCCGCGGCCGGGTCCTGGGCTTCCCGTAGTGCGACATGGAAGGCGTTGACCTGGTCGATCACCGTGCTCGCGGTGACGGCGGGCAGGTGCAGCGAGGTGACGCCCTCCCGTGTGAGCAGGAGGGCGTCGCCGCGGTACGCGACGTTGAAGCTGACGACCGGGCCCCGGTCGGCGACGGAAAGAAGTTCGGCGGCCGTGGGAGGCAGGGCAAAGGTGGCAAAGCCGTCCAGGCACCGGATCTCGCGAAGCGTCGCCGCCAGCTCCGCGGCTGCCCCGATGCGGTCGCCGTCGCCGGGCAGTGCCGGGTCGGCGTCCCGGTCAAGAACATCGCGCAGAGCTGTGAATCGGGCCGCCAGCCGAGGGTGGGTCTCCTGGAGCCCGGTCAGGTCCCCACGGGTGTCCAGGAGTTGGCCGAGCAGCACGGCGCGGCCTGCTTCCAGCAGCGACAGGGCGCGGCGCGCCCGCTCGGCCGGCGGCCTGGTCGGCTCGGCCAAGGACATGGCCGCAGCATCGTCGGCGAGTCCTCTCGCCGACTCGATGGCACCCTGCTGCTCGGCGCGGCGCATCCGACGCGGCGCCACCTCGGGCAGCAGCTGGACCGCGGTCTCCAGAAGGTCGGACGCGAGCGCCAGATCCTTGGGGCCCGGTGTCGCGGGAGTCGCGGCGGCCAAATGCGCGCCGACCTTGGCCCCGTGAACGCGTAGCCGTGGCGCCGCGGCAGGGGAGCGGACCAGCTCCGACAGGACACGAAGCGCCTCTGCGCGATCCTCTTCCCGGCTGGCTTCGCCGTCGGCGTCACTTCCGCGACGGTGGGTGATCCGGGTCAGCAGTACCTCCCCGAGAACCAAGAGCCAGTTCGGTCGGGAGAAGTCGGTGGCGGCGGCCTGGAGGGCTTGACGCGCGGCATCCACCGCCTCGTCGATGTCTGTCGTGTACGGGTGCAGTTCGAAGCGAGTCTCCAACACTTGGCAGAGGTTGCCGAACGCTTGTGCCCGATGTCCGTCGCCGCCCGACGCGATCTGTGTCGCGCGGCGGCCCAGCTCGATGGCCTCCTCGAGATCCGCGTCGTTCCGGTCCGCCAGGAACCGGTGTTTCAAGGTGTCGCTCAGAGAGGTCAGACAGACGGCGTTCTCCGGATCGAGCGCGAGGGCCTGCCGGCACGTTGTCACGGCTTCGTCGAGGTCCGCCCGATTGCCCGTCCGGTGGTACTGGAGCTTGAGCGCGTAGCTGAGCGAAGCCAGGTTCCTGGCGTGCTCCGTACCGTCGGCGCACGTCGTCGCGGCCGTTTCCCGCCGCGAGGCCACAATGGCGTCCACGTCAGCCTGCACGTAGTTCCATTCGAACCGTCGGGTCAGATAGGCCCCGAGCAGGCGCCGCACCTCGGTCTGCCCCGGCTCGTCATCGTCCTCCGGGGCCGTCCAGATCTCCGTGGCGCGTAGCTGGAGATGTCCACGAGGCCGGTTCGCCCGTGGCCGGGGTTCCGAGGCTGTCGCGGCAGCGGCACGCTGAACGAGGGTGATCGCTGCGTCCAGGTCGTCCACAGTCCCGACCCGCCGCGCCCGAGCGTCCAGCACGATCGCCATGCTGATCAGCAGCCCGGGCGCGGGTTCTGGCTGCGCCGTAACGGTGAAGCGTCGGGCGATGTCGGCCGCCTCGTCCAGGTCGGATCGGGCGCCGCCGACGTACTCGAAGCGGCTCTGCAGAGCGCAACTGAGGTCCGACTGGCAGGACATACGCTCGGCGTCGGTCGCCGCAGCAGCCAGGGCTCTGCGCAGGACGGAGATGGCGTCGTCCAGGTCCGCCGGGGTCTCGCGGTCATGGAAGCGGTTGAACAGCGCCTGAGCCAGCTGGGAGAGGCGTTCGGACAGGTCCGCGCTGTCGGCCGCAGTCGCCTCGGTGATCGACCGCCGAACGACGATCACCTCGTCGAGGTCCCGGGACGCACGGGAGAGCTGAAAACCCGCCCACAGCGCGCGATCGAGCTGGAGCAGGGCGGAGAGGTGGGCCCGGTCTCCCACCGCGGAGATCGCGACGGCGCGACGGGCAAGATCGGTGGCCTCGATGAGGTCCGCGGCTTTCCCGGACGCCTCGTGGCGGAACCGCAACGCGGTACTCAGGCTGGTGAGCAGCGGCACGCTGCCGGGAACGGCATGGACGGCCTGCCGGTTGACCGCGACCAGGTCATCGATGTCCGCCGGATCGCCGGTGCGGGCGAAGCGGGCGGACAGAAATGCGGCGAGGCGTAAGTGGTCGTGGACGCGGGAGTCGTGCTCCACAGGCCTGATGTCGACGAGGCGGCGCGAGACCATGATGGCCTCGTCCAGATCGGCTTCGGACTCGGTCAGCTCGAATCTGCCGCGCAGCACGTCCGCGAGGTTCGACAGGTACATGGCCGCATCGGCGTGTCCTTCGCCGGCCAGCACGGCCCGACGCGCGGCGCCCAGCGCCTCGTCGAGATCCGCCGGCGAGCGGGTGAGCTCGAAGCTGGCATACAGCGCCCTGGCCAGGTTGTGCAGGATCGCGGCCAGGCTCGGGTCGCGCGGGTCAGCTGCTGCGACGGCTTGCCGGGCAGCTCGTGCCGCCTCGGCCGCGTCCTCCGGCCTGCTCTCGCGTGTGAAGCGCAGACTCAGCACTCCGCTCAGGTTTGTTGCCGCAACAGCCACCTTGCTGTCACCTGCCGCAACAGCGACGGCCCGGCGTGCGACGGCGATGGCTTCGTCCAGATCCGCCGCATCGTGAGTGCGCTCGTACCTCAGCTTGAGAGCGGCACCCAGGTTCGAGAGGTACATGCTCAGGTCCTTCTCGTCCGCGCCGAGTTGCACGGCCGCGGCGCCGACCGCCAGCGCCTGGTCCAGATCTGCTGGCGCATCGGTGCGCTGGGAGCGGGAAACCAGCGCCCCGCAGGTTATCGCGAGCCGCCGCGCCCGATGTGGATGCCCTCGCGGGGTGGCGTTCACCACGTGGATCCATTGATCGACCAGATCCGAGAGGAGCTGGGTGTCCGGGCCGAGCATCGCGTGGTTGAGCATCGCGGGAAGTCGCAACGAGGCCTGGTCGGCCAACGCGGGCAGCAGCGGTTCGGGGAAGTCCACCAAGCCGAAGGCGATCGAGGCCGCGGACAGCAGGTCCCATGCCTCGTCAACCAGGGCCTGACGCTGTCCGGACGGCACGGCTTCGGCCTGATACCACTTCAGCCAGCCCAGCAGATGCCTGGCCGGGATGTCCAGGCGCTCTTCCTCGTCGAGGCTTTCCGCCAGGCTGTCGGCCATCGCAATCACACCGGGGGACCATGCCGGTGACGGATCACCGGTCGCTCGGATCCGCAGCACGAACTCCTCCAACAGCCCCAGCAGTTCATCGCGTCCCATCAGCCCTCCTCGCCGCACGGCCTCTCAGCGTACGATGACGGCGACCCAGAGCGCACGGGTCCACTGACGGCGACAATTCGGGAGAAGGCCAGTGGCACGCGGTGGTAGGCGGACGGCGGAAGAGATCGCCGACGGCATTGCACTCGTCTGCGAGAACGTCGAGGGTATCCGCGCCAAGCTGGAACGTGGCCCGGCAGACGACCTGCGGCAACTCGACGAACTGCTCACCGCCCTGCACGACGGCACGGATCCTGCCGACCTGCTCGAAACCGTTCATCGCGCGTTGCGGCGGGCACAGGACGCCATGGGCGTCTTCGGGCGCGTCCGTGACGCGTCGATGGTGACCGTGGCCGGGATTCCCATAGTGCCCGGCGAATCGGTCCTGCTCTGTCCGCGCGCCGAGCATCCGTGCGCCCGTTACGCCTGGCCCGGGCCGGAGAGTAGGCCCGTCTGCCACGTGACGGGCTCGTCCCTCCGGCGCACGACACTCACGACGTGACCGACCTTCTCGGCGGGTTCGGCACCGAACTCAGCAAGAACCTCGCCGACAAGTGGGTGAGCCTGCTGGCACTGCCCGGGGCCCTGTATCTCATGGTGTTCGCGGCCGGACGGGCCCTCGGTCACTCCCACGCACTGGATGTCCCGCTCCTGATCCGGCACATCACCGCCTGGGCCCACGATCCGGCGGTCACTACGGCGGGTGGCCAGGTTGTACTGCTCGCGGCCGTCTTCGCGGCGTCCGTGGCGACAGGTCTGTCGGCCCGCGCCGTGGGGGCGGCGATCGAACGGGTGGCACTGGCAACAAACTGGCGCTTGTGGCCGCGCTCGGCGCGTGCCCTCGCACGACGCCGGACCCGTCATCGCCGGAACCGGTGGGACGAGGCACACCGGGAATACAGCATCCGGTGGAAGGAGGCCGCGCGCGCACAGGCACTGAAGCGTCCCCACGACCCGGGGCCACGGCAAGCCGCGCTCCACACCAGGACGGCGATCTCTGCGGAACGCCCGGACCGGCCGACTTGGAGCGGTGACCGAATGCACGCTGTTGCCGTGCGGCTGCGGCGTGATCATCGCCTGGACCTGGCCCAGCTCTGGCCGCACATGTGGCTGATGCTTGGTGAGGAAGCGCGCAACGAGATCACCGCGGCACGTACCGCCATCGCCCGT
The DNA here is from genome assembly GCF_044751205.1 of Streptomyces sp. NPDC088732. NCBI lineage: Bacteria > Bacillati > Actinomycetota > Actinomycetes > Kitasatosporales > Streptomycetaceae > Streptomyces > Streptomyces sp. NPDC088732. The sequence goes on along the minus strand of NZ_JBIVLI010000034.1, from coordinate 65,941 downwards.
GCCACCGAACTCGGCGCCTGGGCAGCGCTGTACGCACTGCTGGCGTTCGTATGGTGGCCCGCAGGCATCGTGGGCCTGTTGCTGGGAACGACCGCCTGTCGCCGCACTCGCAGCACGACGGATTGCTACGCCCAGCTTGTGGAAGCAGCCGTCCGCCTGAATATCCGCGAACTCGCGCAGCGCCTCGGAATCGACCACACCGAGCCGCTGTCCCCCGACGCCGGTGAACGGTTCAGTGAGCTGCTCGGCTCGGCACCACCGATCGTTCCTGATGCACGGTCGGAGTCCGGCTGATCGAATGGGGGAATCGGTCCGCTTGACGATGCCCCGGAAGAAGCTGGCCCTCTGGATGGGCCGCAAGATCGCGAACCACGTCGATCGTGGCAGCCGCCCGGCCCTCGCCGGACGGCCGGCCGGCCGACTGGGCAGCAGGCGGTCCGGCCCCACACGCCTGCTCTGATCATTTGGTGGACGCTGTGGATCGGCTCTGTCTGGGGCGGCTGGCTGTACACGTTCGTAGCCGAGTTCTTCTACCTCGAAGACTCCACCGACGTGGAGAATTACGCCGTGGGACCCACCCGGTAGACGCGTTCGGCGAAGTCGTCGAGCACGGTGTCGGCGTGTTTGCGGCCGTCGCCGCGGTACTCGTCGTCCGCCGGAGCACGCACTCCAGCGCACCCGCGCCACGGCCTTCTTCTCCCTTCAGGCGCATAGCGCGGCACGCCGGCGCCGGGCCGACACGCTTGCCGAGGAACGGCGGGCGGAACTCGACACACTCGGCATCCGCTCGTAACCACCACAGCACGAGGATGGGCTGGGCTGGGACCCCCACCGGGCAGGAGGTGGGACGGGGTGCCGGACTGGAGCCCCGCCGTCTGCCACGGGCCCAAATTGCCTTTCGCCGTGAGCGGCCGCGGACTACTGTTCGGGGGCGGCAAGTTACCCGTGAGGAGCTGAAACGTGGTCGGTCTTCCGAGCGCGCGTTGACGTCGTAGGCCGTGATCGGCCTGTCATCGCGTGCTGCTCTTGATGTTGCGGCACCGCGAGCCCTCCCCCGCCCGAACCCTCAGTGCATCTGTCGTGCGCTGGGCGTCGGGCCTCGTTGTCGGCAATCCAAGGGACCCCTGTGCCGTCCGCTTCCTCCGCTGTATCCGATTCCAGGCGGCCTGTTCCGTCAAGCCTGTGGCGGGACGGCGACTTCCGTAGGCTCTGGGTGGGTCAGACCGCCTCCCAACTCGGCGAACACGCAAGCCTGGTGGTCCTGCCGCTGTTCGCCGTCCTGACACTCAACGCCGGTGCCGGCCAGTTGGGCGTCCTGCGCGCGGTGGGGCAGGCGCCGATCCTGTTGCTCTCGCTCTTCGTCGGCGCGTGGGTGGACAGGTGGCGGACCCGCACGGTGATGGTGCTGACGGATGTCGGCCGGACCCTGGCGCTGGGCGCCGCCGCCGTGGCCGGCTTCCTCGGTTGGCTCGGCCTGCCCGCGCTGTTCGTGGTCGCCTTCGCCGTCGGGGCCCTTTCCGTGTTCTTCGACGTGGCATACCAGGCGTCACTCGTAGGGCTGGTGGAACGCGATCAGTTGGTGCGGGGCAACAGCGCGCTTGAGGGCAGCCGGTCCGCAGCCCAGATCGGCGGTCCCGCCCTCGGTGGCGCGTTGGTGTCACTGCTGTCGGCGCCGATCGCCGCGGCCTCCAGTGCGCTGTTCTTTGCCTTGTCGTTCCTGTCGATCCGAAGGATCCGCCGGACCGAATCGATCCCGGAGCCCTCGAAGCGTCCCCCTCGGGTGTGGCGGCGGATTCATGAGGGCCTCCGTTTCGTGGTCGGCGAGACCTTGCTGCGGACCGTGTGCCTCGCCTCGGCTGCCTTCCAGTTCTCCTTCGCGGCCATGATGACCGTCTATCTGCTCTTCCTGCCGCGGGAACTGCACCTGTCGGGCACCGCTGTCGGCCTGGCGCTCGCGGCGACGGGGCCGGGCGCGCTCCTGGGCTCGATGCTCGCCGCGCGCCTGCCGAGTCGGTTCGGTCATGGCCCGGTGCTCGTGTCCGCGGCGGTACTCGGCGACGGTGCGTTCCTGTGTGTGCCCGCAATGCACGGCTCCTCCTCCGCGACGGTTCCCGCGCTCCTCGCCGTCAGCTTCGTGTTCGGGACCGGCGGCCAGTTGGTGAATGTCACGATCATGGCCGTCCGGCAGGCCGTCACCCCGGACGGGATACAGGGCCGTGCGGCTGCGACCATCACGTTCACAGGCATGGGGCTGACCCCGCTCGGCTCGCTGCTCGGCGGTCTTCTCGCGGAGGAGTGGGGGCTGCGCACCAGCCTCCTGGTGACGGCCGCAGGCATGATGCTGTCTCCCGTGCTGATGGCTCTGTCCCCGCTCGCTCGCCTGGGACGGGCGCTCCCGGAGCCGCTGTGACCGGTGGCGCGATGGACACCGCTGTGTGGCCATGGCCGAAACCGCGGGCCGGTGGCGTCTTGAGGGTGTCCGTGACCTGCGGCGATGAGCAGATCCGCGCTCCCCGCCGGTGATCGGGGGATACTCACCGAACCCACCTGATGCCGGATCGTCATCACCGACTCCCGTTCTCGGAGCAGATCCGTCGTGCTCGTCGAGCGCGTCGTGGGGCCGCAGCACGAGGTCGTGTCCCATACGCAGGGGTCGCACGGCGCGGGAGGCCCCGAGGGGCGGCGGGATCCTCTCGGTCGTCCCGGCTCACGCCCTGTGCGACGGGAGGGGGATCCCGCGGATCGGTGCTTGTCGGGCTTCACGGGTACCGCGGGACGCATGGTTCGGATACCTAAGTGTCTTTTGTGGAATTTGGGAGATTTACGCAATATGGGATGATTCCCTTATGCCGTGGAGTCTTCCGAAGCGCGATCCGACGAGTCGGCCGGATCGCCCCGGGGGTCGTGTCTCCGGCAGGGGGACCCTTTCCTCCGCGGACGAGGAACTGCTCCGCACGCTGTACGCCGAGCACGCCGGGCCGCTGTTCCACTTCGTGCTGCGACTGACCTCAGGAGACTGGCAATGGGCCGAGGACGTGGTGCAGGAGACACTGCTTCGGGCCTGGCAGCATCCCGAGGCGTTCGACCCCCAACGCGGTCCGGCCCGGGCCTGGCTGTGCACGGTTGCGCGGCATCTGGTCGTCGACGCCCGCCGGGCCCGCCGGGCCCGGCCGACCGAGGTCGAAGGCGAGGCGCTGGAACAGGTCGCGGAGCGGACGGCCGGGGAGGACGAGATCGAGCAGGCGCTGCAGAGCTGGGCGGTCGCCGACGCCATCCGGACCCTGTCCCCGGACCACCGGGCCGTCCTGCTGGAGACGTACTACAGGGGCCGGACGATGGTCGAGGCGGCAAAGGTGCTCGGCCTTCCGGTGGGCACCGTGAAGTCGCGGACGTACTACGCCTTGAAGGCGCTGCGGCTGGCGCTGCAGGAACGGGGTATCGAGCCGTGACAGCGGGATTCAGGAGGTGCGGGCCATGAATGGCGGCCATGACGCCGTCCGGTTGTCCCTGGGCGGATACGTGCTGGGAACACTGTCCCCGGCGGAGACGGAGCAGGTGCGCGCCCACCTCGCGGAATGCGACGAGTGCCGCGCCGAGCATGCCGAGCTGGCGGGACTGCCCGCGCTGCTCGCGACGGTCAGCGCCGCCGAGGCCGAAACCGCGGCCGCGCCCGCGGCAAGCGGGGAACTGGCGGACCGGCTCGTACGGCGGGCCGCGGCAAGCGCAGCGCCGCAGCCCGCGCCCGCTGCCGTACCGGGCACCGTGCGGCGAACCGAACCGGGCCGACTCGACCGGATGCTCCAGCAGGCCGCGTCCCGGCGCCGCACCACCTGGCGCAGGCAGCTGGTCGGGGTCGCCACGGCCACGGCGCTCATCGCGGCGGCGGCGTCGGGCGGCACGTGGCTGGCTGTCATCGCCTCCACCAGCACCCAGGTGGCGCAGCCCGCACCGACGTCACCGGCCCCGGTCCGCACCTTCTCCGGAACCGACCCCACCACCGGCGTGTCCGCCTCGGTGAAGGTCTCCCCCGCCGCCTGGGGCAGTGCCCTGCAGGTCTCGGCCAAGGGAGCACCCCCCGGAATCACCTGCAGGCTGCAAGCGGTCGGGGTCACGGGCACCACAGCGACCGCCGCCACCTGGCAGGCCGGCAAGTACCCTGGCGGCGCCCGGATTTCCGGGACGGTACCCATGTTCCCGGAAGCCATCAGCCACTTCGACATCTACGCCGGCAGCGGCCAGAAGCTCCTCACCGTGTCGGCGTGAGGCGCCGCCCCGGCTCGTACCTCGTGGCCGGTGTCGAGGTGCCCCCGGCACCGGCGTGAGCGACACGTCGAGCCCCAGGCGCAACACCTCGGCCCGGTGTCCGGTCGGCAAGGGTCCCCCTGCCGGCTCCTGCACGCCGCCGCCTGTTTCACCCGCGGCGCCCGCCGCCCGTACCTGCGGTTCGCCGCCACCCGGCTCCGCCCGCCGCCTTCGCCCGGCGGCAGACCCTGCCCCGGCCCGCCATCCGAGCCGGCATCAGGGACCGCCTGTGCCCACCCACGTATCAAGGGCCCCTCGGCATGTCCCGCGACCGCACACGGCCGCAGGACACAGGACGTCACCGACGCTGTCGTCCCGGCTCGGCCGGAGCCGACCGAAAAGCAATAGCCAAGTCGTACCCGGTGATCTCGTCGGCGGGGCGGCGAAGTGTCCAGCGGCGGACCCCGCCGTCCATGGGCAGCACCTCGACGACGGTTTCCCACGGCGGACGGCCGGGTTCACCGCAGCCGAACTGCCGGATCATGACGGCGGTGTCGTCGTCCAGGCCGAGCAGGACGCGCACCGTGTCCCTCAGTTCGCACAGGTGCGGACTCGGCCAGGCGATTCCAGGGCGTGGTTCCAGGCGCATGCGAGACATCCCCTTTGGGTTCCGGGAGGAGTGGCAGATGGCGTGGGCGGCGGGCTTCGCCGCGGTGGTTCAGTCCGGTGGTGTGCCGGTGGCGGCCCGGTCCCGGACCGGTGGCGTGACGGAAGGGCGGGCGGAGCGGTGATGTGCGGACAGCACCATCTGCCAGACCGCCAGGAACAGCAGCGTTCCGGTTTCGGCGAGGAGAGAGAGGGCGGCCTGCGGTGCGGGCTGCAGCCCGCGCTCGGTGAATCCGAACACGCCCACGGTGCGCGAGGCGGCGAAACCGCCCAGTGCCCCGAGCGCGACGCCTGCCGCGGCGGCCCTCAGCAGCACAGGTGGGGTTCCCCACAGCAGCAGCGCGGCCAGAGCGAAGGAAGCACTGGCCTGCAGGAGGAACATCGGGCCGATGAGGTGAACGAAGCGGTACTCGTCGAGGTAGAGCTGGGCGTGGATGTATCCGCCGCCGGCGAGAGTCGCGGCAGTCGCCCACCGCAGGACGGGAACGGGCAGCCTTCGGATGTTCATGCCAGCCTCTGATCCTTGATGGCCAGTTCGCGGTCGCCCTGGCGGTAGCCGACACTGCGGATGCCCAGCGCGTCCTTGAGCTGCCGGGCCGGGACGACCTGCGGGGTGGGCGCGGGAGCACGGCCCGGCTTGGGCAGCGGGTAGGCGGTGGTCGTGGCGGAGTGGAAGGTGATGTTGCCCTCCGTCTTGGTGAACAGCTGGTGGACGTGCCCGTTGAGACAGGTGACGGAGGAAAAGCGGCGCAGGAGAGTGATGACCTTCAGCGCGTCGTCGGTGCTCCAGCCCCACTGCGGGTACATCGCGAACAGCGGGATGTGGCTGAAGACCACGACGGGGGTGTCCGACGACAGTCCGGCGAGGTCCTTGCGGACGAAGTCGACCTGCTCATTGCCCAGATGGCCGAGCTTCTCCAGGCTCAGGGTGTTGACCAGGGCGATGAAGTGCACGCCGTGGGTGTCGAAGCTGTACCATCCGTCGCCGAGCGTGCCCGCACCGAAGGTCCGCCGGTAGGTGCGGCCCGCATCGCCGATGGAGTCGTGCTCCCCGGGGACGGTGAAGACACGGTCCGTGCTCATTCCGGCCATCATCTGCTTGACCTGGTCGAACTGACCGGGCGTGGACAGGTGGGTCAGATCGCCGCTGTGCATGACGAAGTCGGGCCTGAACCCGAGCGAGTTGACCTGGTTGACCGCCTCGGTGAACGAGCCGGCCACGTCCGTGTTCGCCGGACCCTGGAACCCGATATGGCTGTCGGAGACCTGCACGAACCGCAGCACGCCGCTTCCTGCGGCACCGGGGTTGGCGTGGGCCTGGGCGTGGGCGGTCTGGGCGTCGGCGATGTGGCTGACCACCTCCCCACCGGCCACGGTCAGTACCACCGCGCCGCCGAACCACCCTGCGTGGCGCACGAGCTGACGGCGTGTCATGCCGTGTTCCGTATCAGGCCGGCCGGGGTCGCAGTCCGGCGCTCGGTCGTGACGGTCGTAGGAGTCGGTCATCAGGTCACCTCCACGGTGGCGGTCATGAACGGATGGATGGTGCAGAGGTAGGCGTAGGTGCCGGGTTTGGTGAACGTGTAGCGGTAGGTGGCGTGGGTGGCCAGGGCAGCGGACTGCAACGGGCCGCCCGTCGCGGCGCTGGTGACGGTGTGGGCGTCGGTGTCCTGGTTGGTCCAGGTCACCGTCGTGCCCGCCTTCACATTCAACGTGGCCGGGGAGAACGCGAAGTTCTTGATGGCAACGGCGTTCCCGGTCACCGGCGCGGCCGGCGCGGCCGCGCCCGAGTGGCTCGTAGGCATGTTCATGCTGGGCATCGGCGAGGCGCCGGGAGGGGTGCCCGCCGTGTTCCCCGGCCCTGCGGCACCGGGCATCCCAGCCGCCTGGTGCTGACCGGGACCGGGCCTGACGCCCGCTCCGGAGGACGAGGGATGCGGCGACAGAACGCATGAGCTCAGCAGGCCCAGCGCGCCGACAGTGGCGAGGGTGGCGACACCCAGCCCGGCCGCAACGCGTGATCGCCGGTCCGGTGTACGGAAGTTCAGATGCATGATGTGGGTTCCTGACTGGTCGGACGAAATTGGGAGCTTGCGACGGCAAGAGGCGCAGGCAACCCGCAGGGGTATGGGGTGGATGCCGCCTTCACGGCCTGCCTGGACCGCTGCACGCGCACAGCCGTCGCCGCGGCGAGCGCCAGGCACGGGCCGAGGCCACGCGGTGGCGCCGGCATCGATGCGCGACGGCACGGCGAGCACGGCCGGCGCCAGGAACACATGCTTCGCGCGGTGTGTCCCGGTCGCCTCCGATCCGTCCTTCGGCTCGCGGGGAATCGATGAGCAACTGCGTGAAAGCCGGCTTCTGCCCCACTTCACGGACGCCGGGAGCCACACGGTTCGACATATCCGCACTTTTATGGAGTTTTTTTGCATCGCCGCAGATCGGTCGGCCTGCCCGGGCGCCCGCGCACGCACGGTCCCGATGAGGTCCGCGGGACCAGTCGCCGACGCACCTCCCGCGGCACTCACAGAGCGCTGTGCGCGCCTGCCTGTGCGTCACGAAAAAGGGGCCGTGCCTATGCGCGATGACCGGCTCATGTCCCGGAGTTCCTGAAAACGTGATGCGAAGACCGATCCGGATCCGCTCCGCGAGCCGTGTCTTAGGTAGAGGGACTCTTCCGGGCCGCAGACGAGGAACTGCCGTCCACGGTGTACGCGGAGTACGCAGGGCCCCCGTTCCAGTGCGTGCTGCGAATGACCACAGGAGACCGGCAATGGGCGGACGACGCGGTGCAGGAGACGCTGCTGCGGGCCCGGCAGCATGGCGCCGCCTGCGATCCCGCACCCGGCCCGACCCCGGCACGGCTGTGCACACGCGCGCGGCATCTTTGGTCGTCGACGCCCGCCCGGCCCGGCGGGCGGCACCTGCCGAGGCCGACGGCGACGCGCCGGAGCCGGCCACCGGGACCGTACCGGGCCAGGACACGACCGAGCAGACACCGCACACCCAGGTGAGTGCCGACGCCGTACAGACACCCTGCCCGGACCACCGCCCGGTGCCGCTGGAGACCTCCCACCGGGGCCGGACCCTGACGGAGACCGCACCGGCACCGAGTTCCCTGGGACCGGCCCGCCAGGACGCCGCTGGGGAGCAGGTCCACGGTCGCAGGCCGCGAGGCGCCCGGCCGGGCCCGGGCGCTGGTGGAGGCCGCACCGGTGCCGGGCTCCCGTCTTGGCACCGTGACGCCACGGACGCACTTCGCCGTGCGACAGGCCCTCCAGGAGCAGCAGACCGAGCCATGACCGCGGCGTGCAGAAGGTGGCGACCATGAGCGCCGAGCACGACGCCCTCCGGCTCGCGCTGGGCGGATACATCCTGGGCACCCTGCCACCCGCAGAAGCGGAGCAGGTCCGCGCCCACCTCACGCGATGCGACGAGTGCCGGGCCGAACACATCCGGCTGTCGGGACTGCCCGCACTGCTCGCGACGGTCACCGCGGCTGCGGCCGAAGCCGCGGGCCGAACGGCGTCGGCGGCGGACGGGGAACAGGCCGACCGGCTGGTGGCACGGGCAGCGAGGAGCACACCGGGCTCTTCGCCCGCACGGCCTGTGGTGCCGGCGCCACCCCTGGACAGCCTGCTGGGCCAGGCCGCAGCCCGACGCCGCAGGACCTGGCGTCTGCAACTGGCCGGCGCCGCCGCCTCCCTGACCTTCATCGCGGCAGCGGCCGGCGGCACTTGGCTCGCGGCCGGCGGACCCCCCAGCAGCCAGGCGACGCCACCCGGGCCGACCGCGCCGGCCGCCTGGCGCACGTTCTCCGGAACCGATCCCGCCACCGGCGTCTCGGCCACCGTCAAGGTCTACCCCTCCGCCTGGGGCAGCGTCCTGCAGGTCTCCGCCAAGGGCGCACCCGCCGGAATCACCTGCCGCCTGCAGGCGGTCGGGCCCGGCGGCACCAGGACGGACAGCGCCACCTGGCGAGCAGGCCAATACCCTCCCGGCACCACGATCCCAGGAGCGGTCGCCATCTCACCGGGAGCCATCGAGCACTTCGAGATGCTCACAGGAGACGGTCAGAGGCTGCTCACCATCCGGTCGTGAGGCACTGACAACCCCCGCCACCGCGCCCGTACCACCTGTCTTGGGAGACCGTGCCGGCACCAAGGCAGTTCAACGGCCCGGCCACCCGACTGCCACCCGCTCCCGACACCCGACCTCGGCAATGGCGGGCCCGCCACCCCGGGCCGGGACCTCCCGGGAGCCGCGCACCCACCCCCCCCCACTGCCGACCCCCACCAACCTGCCCCCTCCACAACCGGCTTGACGCCCTCAGTGCGCCAACGATCACGCAAGCGGACCGGCCCACCGGTGCCCCGCCCGGCCGGATACGGCACCGATCAAGCCCTGCTCCAGGCGCGGGGGGCCCGCCAGGCCACCGCACCGCCCAACCCACAAGAAATCCAGCAAAAGGTACGAATAGCTCGAACCGCTGGGCATGCACCATCCGTGGAACTGAATGAGCGCGCCCATGCAGGACCGACTCCACCGACCGGCCCGACCTTGCCCCCGGTCTCCCCCCGTCCCGAGCTCCACCCCCACAGAAAAGCCGGAAGACCATGTTCGTGACCGATCCGCCCCGCCCGAGCCCGCCGCTCGACCCGCTCTGCCGCCACCAGGCGCTGCTCACCCTGCCCGCGCAGGAAGCGCACGTCTCCGCCGCTCGTCACTTCGCGGCCGATCTGCTCGAGACCTGGAGCGTGCCCGCCGGCGAACGCGACTCCGCCGTCCTCATCGTCGACGAACTCGCCACCAATGCCGCCCAATACGGCCGCGAGCACATGACCCTCGTCCTCGTCCTCGACCACGGCACCCTTCACATCGTGGTCACCGACTCCGGCACGACCGTGGAACGGCCCCGCCGCGACATCGCTCCCGACGAACACGGCCGCGGCACCGGCATCGTCCAGGACCTCGCCCAGTCCACCGAGATCCACCACACACGCACCGGCCGCGAGGTCCGCGCCTGCCTGAGGTGTCCGGCATGACCGGCCCGGACACCCCGCGCAAGCCGAACCGGTGGGACACCCGACGCCCCAAGACGCCGACCCCGGCGACCCAGAGGCCCCGCCCCACCAACAGCCGCCCGGACACCGCCCAGACCACCGAGCGGACCGCGGCACACCCGCCGGCCCCCGACCCCGACCGGAGGCTGCGCCGACGCAACGGCACCAGCCCCTGCACACCGGCCGAGTGGTGACCATGGACGCCGCCGAGAACAGCCACCAGAACACCGGCACCCCGCCTTCGCGCGACGCGTACACCAACGCCCCCGACCTGCACCGCGAGATACACCAAGTACTCGCCCTCGACGCCGAACGCGACGGCCGCCAACCACAGCCCGCCACCCGCCCCCCGACCGACGCCACAGGCGACACCGCAGCCGCCGAACGGGCCAGACTGCTACGCCGGGCCGCCCTCATGGACCGCATCGCCCTGGACGACCCCCGCCCCGGCCCCCTCGCAGCAGCCGCAGAAACCGCAGAACAACTCCTCCTCCACGACCACCGCCACCCCGACCAGGCAGCCGGCCCCCACCACCCCGACACCACCACACCCACCCCCACCCACCGCTCCTACGTCCGCCAGGAATACGCCGCCTGGACCGCCGCCGGACGCCCCGGAACCTGAACCGAAGGAACGACACATGATCCGCGAGGCCCCGCAGCAGCGAGCACACCCCACACTCGAACATCACGCCAGACGCCGGGGAAACCCACCGGACATACCGAACGCGAAAGCGCACCAGCTGCTCCAGGCACCCGAACACAGGTGCCCCAGAAACAGCCGCCCCGACCCGGCCCCAACGCCCCCGCCCACTCCACAAGCCCGGCTCCCGGCACATGTGACCACACAAGCCACAGGCAACGAACTCACCCGCCGAGCCCGGCCGGACAACGCCGCAAGAAACCCCCGACCACGCGGGACAGCACGACACGACGCATCGCGGACGCCCCCGTCCCCACCACTGCCCCGCGGCAACAAGCAGCACAGATCACCAACACAGGCATGAAGACCGACCCGTCCGAAGGAGAGGTGTGACGATGTTCCGCAACGCGCTGGAACCCTGGCACCTGCTGATCCTGATCGCAGTGCTCGTTCTGATCTTCGGCTCGAAAAAACTACCCGACACCGCCCGGGCACTGGGGAAATCCATGCGGATCCTCAAGAGCGAGACCAAGGCCATGCACGACGACGCCTCACACGAGCCAGAACCTCCACCGGGACCGGGACCGCAGACGACCCCGGACGCACCCGAAGACACCACCACCCCCCGCACCGCGCCAACGGACAGCACCACCAGCCGCCCGGACTGAGGCCCCGTCGTACTCGTCCCCGGCCGAAGCCATGCCGGCCCAGTCACCCCTCGCGTAGCCCGCACCGCCGTCCACCGCTCCGGCCGGCGCCCGGCCCGCAACACCCGACAGTCCGAAGACCATCGTCAAACCGCCCACCCCCGAACCAGGCACGGCGGACCAGAAAACGGCGAGCGGTGGAACAACCGCCTCCTCGACCCGCCACCGGCCACAACCCGCGCCATGGCCAGCCGCACTCACACGCGGCCGGCCATCCCCGGTCCGCCGCACAAGACAAGGACGTGGCGTGCCCCCACCACCCCGCAACAACAAGAAGGATCCGCAGCGGCGCATGCCGCTCGCGCAGCACCTTCGCGAACTCCGCAACCGGCTCGCCAAAGCCGTCCTCGCCATCCTGGTCGTCACGATCGCCGCGGCCTTCCACTACAAAGGCATCATCAACTTCACCACCAAGCCCGTACTGGACTCGGTCGGCTGCCCGACGTCCTTCGCCGACCTGGCCAAGCCGACCGCACACACCACCTGCGCGCGCATCACGATCAATGGTCTGCTCTCGCCCTTCACCCTCGCACTGAAGGTGTCCCTCATGGCCGGCGTCGTGCTCGCCTCGCCGGTATGGCTCTACCAGCTGTGGGCGTTCATCGCCCCCGGCCTCCACAGACACGAACGCAGATACGCCTACGCCTTCGTCGCCGCAGGCGCCCCGCTGTTCCTCGGCGGCGCCCTCTTCGCCTACAAAGTGCTGCCCACGACCGCGAAGGTACTGATCCACCTCACCCCCCACGGCGTCGACAACCTCCTGCCGCTCGACGACCTCCTCGACCTCGCCACCCGCATGGCGGTCGTCTTCGGCCTCTCCTTCGAAATGCCGCTGCTGCTCGTGATGCTGAACCTCACCGGAGTACTGTCCGGCCGGCGGATCATCAGCTGGTGGCGCGGCATGATCATGGGAATCACGGCCTTTTCCGCCGTGGCGACACCGAGCACCGACCCACTGACCATGCTGGCGCTCGCCGCGCCGATCTGGGCGCTCTACTTCGCCGCCGTTGTCTTTGCGCTTCTCAATGACCGGCGCAAGGCCCGACGAGAGGAAGAGGAACCCGCCGACCACGAGATCCCCGACCGCGACCTCACACCGCTGGACATCGGCGAGGTGGAAACAGTGTCGGCCGGCCAAGCCCCGCCCGCGCTGCCGGACGCCGGCGAGAACCGCTTCGACGGCGAGACGTCCTGACCTGACGGGTCTTCAACAGGATCGAGGACTGGCCCGGTGGCCTGTGAGGGCGTTGTCCACCGGGCAGGGGCGAACCCAGCCCGGAGCACGCCGAAACCGACACGCCGGACGGACACCGATCAACGTCCCAACGGCAGGCTCCCGACGAGGGGACCTGGGCCTCAGCCGACCCGGTCGAGGACCGAGGCCAGTGCGGCGCGCAGTCGTTCGTCCTCCCGGATCATCGCATGGTCGAACCAGGAGCCGACCAGCCGGCGGTCCGTGGTGACGAGCGCGGCCAGCCGGTCCTGCTGCTCCGGCGTCAGGGCCGCGGCGCCGAGCGCCCGCAGGGCGTCGCAGGCGTTCTTGAGGTCTGCGCAGGTCTCGGCCGAGTGCAGTGCCGCCTCGGCGAGCCGGGCACGGTCGAGGCCGGCCGGGTCGGCGACGGCGAGCAGCCCGAGGACGGCCGAGGGTGCCTTTCCCGGGTCGTCGAGGAGAGCTTGGAGCCGGGCGGTCAACGGACGCCCGGCCGGACCGAGCACGCCGATCTCACGGGCGGCCCGGGCGGCCGTCCAGTGGAACCACTGCCGGCCCTCGCTTCTGTCGAACACCGAGGCCAGCACCGGAACGACCTCGTCCGCCTCACCGGTGATCCGCCACAGGGCGAGCGCCAAGGCAAGGTCGGTCTCCACCTCCGGTGTGGTGTCGCAATCGATGGTCCGCTCGAGCGCCGTCCGCAGGGCCCCGGCGAGGTGGGCGGCCGCCGGGCCGAGGCAGGCCAAGGCGCGGGCACTCTCGGCGGTGTCGCGCGCACCGGTGGCCAGCGCCGCCTCGGCGGCGGCGAACAGCGGCCCGGTCTCGCCCGTCAGTTCGTGCAGCGCACGCGCCACGAACAGCTTCCGAGCGCCGGCCCGCAGGGCAAGGGCTGCCTTCTCGCGCTGCTCCGGCCCGATGCCGACGGCGACGGCGGTGATCGCGGTGGCGGCGTACGGGAACCGGGGCAGGACGGCGCACAGTTCGGGCAGCGCCTCCACGGCCTGCGAGCCCCACTGTCGCAGCAGGTGGACCAGCCCGGCGGTGTCGTTGTGGTCCTCGGTCGTCGAGCAACCGCACTCCTTGCACCCCTCGGCAGGCTCCAGCGCCTTGGCGGCCAGGCGAGCACGGACCGCGGCGAACAGTTCCGGGTCGAACGGGAAGGGCGCATCCGCCGGAGCGTGGGACCCCGCGGCGCACTGCATGGCGCGCGGGCGCCGGCCGAGGGAGCGGGCCAGCAGCGGGGCGGCAGCGTGCGGCGCCACCAGGACGAGCGCGGCGAGGGCTTGGTCGGCGGCCTCGTCGTCGGGCTGCACGGCGAGTTCGGTGAGGAGGGGAGCGGCCTCGGCAGCGGCCGGGCCGATCTTGCCCAGCAACTGGGCGGCCGCCCATTCGGCGGCGAGCGGGGCGATCGCGGGGATCAGCCGCCCCGGGGCGCTGCGGGACAGAGTGCAGGCGCGGTCGGCCGCCCACAAAGCTTCGGCCCGTACCTCGGGGCGCTCGTCACTCAGGGCGGTGTCGAGCAGGTCGAGGGCACTTTCGCGATCGGTATCGGTGTTTCGTTCCAGCAGGGTCCCGACGATGGTGTGCAGCGGGTCGCGGTGCTCGTCCGCGTGGCCGGACCTGGCCGTCTCGCGCGCGGGCAACAGGCCGAGGACGGCATCGCGATGGGCGGCGAGCCACGGCTCCCCGGCGACCAACACGGCGAACACCGCGGCCAGGCGCAGCGGCGCGGGTGTGTCGGGGCCGAGTAGGGCGCAGGCTTCGGCGACGGCGGCCGGACGGTCCAACCGGCCGTACGCGGTGAGGAGTTCAGCCCGGACAGTGGGCTCGATCTCGGCGCCCAGGCGGGCCCGGACGGCGGGCAGGGCGGTGCGGGTGTCCCGGGTGTGGCCGACCGTCCAGCCGGCCGCCTGCCGGACGGCGGGGTCCTCATCGGCCAGCAGCGTGATGAGCAGCGGCAGTTGGGCGGTCACGGCGGCCCGGACGGCGCCCGGCTCGACGTCGCACTCGTCCTCGCTCGCGGCGAGGTAGCCGAGCAGCCGGAGCGCGTCGAGGGTCTGCCGGCCGGAGGCGGCGATTCGGGCGAGGTAGGGGGCGGCGTCGACGCTGGCCGCGTACACGGTGCCCTGGTGCACGATCGAGCCGTACAACTCCTCCAGTGCCGCCTCGGCGTCCTCGCCGCCCTCGGCGAAGGTCCGCAACAAGCCGGGCAGGTCGTCGGCGGAGCCGTAGGCGTGGTTGATGCTGGACCAGGGATGGACGTCGATCCCGGCGAGGGCGGTGGGGAACTCCATACGCGTGATCCTCCCAGGGACCTCCGACACCGGCTCAGACCACGTGCCACAGGCAGGCCGATATCAACTTGGCCAAGAGCGCCGACGGGACAGGCCGGACGGCGGCCCGCCGGGCTGCTTGGCCGACGTTGCCTCCCCCACCCCGCTGCCCCACATCACCCTCGGTTTCCCGGTCCGGCAGCCGGTGGGCAACGGGAAACCCGTCGACCCCGCCGGGCGGCACCACAAGTCTGTGTCCCGTCGGCGCACGGCACGACCGTGGCCGGCGGCAATCGACGGGGGCGCCCTCTCCGGCGCCGCACGGGGAACCGGGCGGTGCCGGAGATCCGGGGCCATGAGGCGGCAGGGGGAATCGGGGTCCATGAGACGTGCGCTCATGTTGTGGTGCGCGGTGACCGTGCTCGCCACCGCCGTGGTGACCGGTTGCGGTGACGGCGGTGACGGCGCCGGCAACGCCAGCGGACAAACCCGCCAGGCCACCGGCGTACGCACACCGGCGCTGACCTGGCGGCAGGAGGTCCGCGTCAGTGACGCCCTCCAACGGCTGACCAGCCGGTGCATGGGACGCCAGGGCTTCACCTACCAGGAGGAGCGCGAGTTGACGCTCCAGGAGAGCCGGCCCGTGCGCTTCGTCCAGGACGACCTGGCATGGGCGCGGACCTACGGCTACGGCAGCCGCATCGAGGCGAAGAGCGCGCGGCTGCGCGAGCGCAACATCAACGGGACCTACCGCCAGGACCTGCCCGCCACCCGCCGTGCTCTGTTCGACCAGGCCCTGGACGGCGGCAACGACGCCCGCATGCTCACCGCCCCGATGCCGGGCGGCGCCGAGATCCGCAAGCGCATCGGCGGCTGCACCGAGGAGGCCGAGCGCACGCTCTACGGCGATCCCGCCGAGTGGTTCCGCACCAGCAAGACAGCGCTGAGCGCCAACTCCCTCTACGCCGGGCGGCTGATGAAGGACCCGCAGCTCACCACGGCCGTCCAGGCGTGGTCCGCGTGCATGCGCGAGGCGGGCGAACCCTATCCCGACCCCCAGGCCGCCCAGGACGGCGTGCGGGCCGCGGCCGTACGACGGGGCGCGGCCCGCGCCGAGGAGTCCTTCGCCGACGAGCGCCGGACCGCCGTCGCGGACGCCGGCTGCGCTCGCCGCGCCAACCTGCGGGCCGTGGCCACAACCCGAGAGAAGTACTACCTGGACCGCCTGCCCGACCGGTACGTCAGCGACATCGACACCTACCGCCGGCTCGGCCGGCAGGCCTACGACCGGGCGGTGCGCATCGTTCCTGAGCGTGACTGACCGTCTCGCACACACGCACAGCGCCCCGCCCCGCCGGCACGGGCACCCGACGCCCCGCGCCGCCGGCGCACCACCACCGGGCACCATCGAGAAACGAGGGAAACCACCATGCGCAAGTTCACCGTCTCCGCAGCGCTCATCGGGCTCACCGCCCTGGGCGTGGCCGTCCCGGCCGCCACGTCGCAGGCCGCCGAGAGCGGCGTCGCCGGCACCGTGTGCGACAGCAAGTGGGGAGCACGCAACGGCAACATGTACGCCTGGGACGGCTACGACTGCAACGGCAGCCCGCTCGTCGTCGCCGCCGGCGACAGCCCCAGTTGGGGCGCCGCGAACGACCGCGCGTCCTCGGTGATGAACCGGGGCTACACCGGCAGCCTGTCCATCGTGAAGTTCTACTACCTGGACAACTACCAGGGCGGTCACACCTGCCTCTACCCGGGCGAGTTGTACGCCGACAACCTCTCCGACAACCACTTCACCGACGGCAACGTCGTGGACAACAACATCCGCTCCCACCAGTGGGTCAACGGCGGCTGCGGAGCCACCCTCACCTGATCCGCCGACCGGCGAGCGGCATTCGGGGGGCCACCGCCCTCAACCCGTGCACCACAGCAACGCACGTCCGGGGCCGTCGACCCGGCTTCGGACGTGCGTCCCTGCGTCACGCCGCACCGCAGGCGGAACCCGCACGCACCCACCACGCACACGTGCGCCGCACAACCACGACGACTCCGACGTCAACGCCGCCTCCCCCTCGCCGACCCGGCCCACGGAACCCACTGCGCTACAGCACCGGCCGCTCGGGCACGGAACGGGCACGGCGACCGGTGTACCGGCTTGCGGCGGCGGACCGGCATCGATTCACTCTGATCGTGATCGAGATGGAGAACACCAGCACGCCGGCTCATCAGGCAGTCGAGATGGAGGACGCGGAGACACTGGCCCGTCTCCTCGGTGCGGGGGCCGATCCCAACGAGGTGGTCGGCAACTCGACGCTCCTCACCCATGCAATCGACGTAGAGGGAGATTCTGCGCTGCAGAGTGGGAAGCCCCTGAGTGTGCACACGACGGCCATCCTCCTCGCCTTCGGAGCGGACCCAGAGTTGGAAGACCCCGGCGGGGCGACGCCACTCACACTGGCTGAGCACTATGGGCACGATGTCGCGATCCGGCTACTGCAAGCTTCCATAGCTCGCTCTCGCAGACGCTGGTGGCGGCGCGGACAGCCATAACCACTCGAACCCGCATCTTCGTCCCGAAGCAATGCGACCGACCCTGTGGCCTGCGGCCCAACCGCTTGTGACCTGGGTGGACGGTCTGCGGGCGTCCCTGGTTGTACGTGCACGTGCTGGGTCGCTGTACCGCAGTTGGACACTCAGCCGGTGCGAGCGGGAACTCGCCGGCCACAGCGGCTGCAATGGTGGTCTGATGCGTCGATGTTCTACGAGGATCTCAGCCGCTACGAGTACACCAGCGACGGCGACACGTTCCCCGACCCCGACCCCAACAGCTTGCGATTCGTATGCTTTCAGCCGCCGTACGAGCGCCTCAACGTCGGTTGGCTGAGCGGGGACGAGCCGTGGACATCCGGGCCGGCCCCCGTCGGCTTCACGAACAATCTGCTGTCCATCATCGAGGCGCAAGCGATCAATCTGATGATGGGGATCCACCCCTGCGACTTCTGCGCGATCCCGTTCGACGATCTGCACCCGTGGTACGTACCGCGGCCCGACAACCACCACGCCAGTTGGGGTACCGGAGAGATCCGCGTCCCCGGCCCTTCCGGAACGGCCTTTGCGGCCCCGAGACTCATCGGCCACTACGTCGTAGACCACGGCTATCTGCCGCCCCGCGCCTTCGTCGACGCTGTTCTCGCATTCGACCCTGACGCCCACCGGGCCGCCAGGCACCCGTGGATACCGTTCCCCTGGATCCCCGACGATGTCGAAGCGCAGTGGATCGAGTGATCCGGTGATGGGTGCCAGGAATCAGGCCGCTGCTGTTGGTGGCACCAGTTCGGAAGAGTGAGGCTTCGGATTGCTGTTGAGCTGGGCGGACGCCGACCTGCGGAAACGTGGTCCCGTCACCGTTGGCTTCCTGTTCGGCACCGCCTCACCTTGCACGGCCGTGGCACGCCCCACCCCCTTGGTGCGAACTATGCGCGCGACGGTCACTGAGCCTGCCGGGGACGTCGGCTGGGCGCTTGAGGCTGTTGCCGGACACCTTTGGTCACAGTGGTTGCTGTACGGCGCCTGCGCTCGGGACGGCCAGTCCTCCCGATGAGGCTGCGCTTGTGTGGAAAGAAGCTGCTGCCGGGGCTCTGCCCGATGTCGGATTTCGCTCGCCTGTGGACAGGACCGCTCTCACTGAGGCGGAGCAGCGGCTCGGCCGAGGCCTGCCGGCACAGCCGGCAGGCCTGCTGCTGGAGACCAACGGGGTAGTCGGCACCTACGGGAAGGACGTCGTCCGGTCCCTGGATCGGATCGTGCAAGAGAACCTACTGTTCTGGTCCCCCAATTCCTTTCCGGGCCTGTACATGCCCTTCGATCCCCTGCTGTTCTTCGGAGACAACGGCGGGGGTGACCAGTTCGCCTTCGTGCTGACGCCGGATCGTCCGGACATCTTCGTCTGGGACCACGAGAACGACAGTCGGCTGTGGGCCGCCCGCGACCTGGAGGACTATCTCCACCGTTCCCTCGCAAGCAGTGGCGACTGGCATCGCTAACCCCTGGCAGCTGGTCGCAGTCAGTTCTTCTGGAAGTAGTGCGCTGGTCCTGCGACCTGCGGTGCGATTGCCGACGATCCCTCTGAGCCGGATCGCGACTGTCGACGGTTGTCATCGCCGCATGTCATCGGTTCGCCTCGCACGGCCCCACGACGGCCCGAGGCCAACGTGTCGGGCTCTGGCCAGTGCGTGCTGACCAGCGATGGCCCTTCTGTCCCGTGGCGAAGCAGTAGTGGCACCTTGACTGCCAAGGAGGCCGGGCTGGCGACTACGTGAAATGCCAGCGGTACACCGGACAGGCGCCCGCCGGGCGTGACGGCCGCACCCCAGGTAAGCGCAGGTTTCCCGGCAGTTTCCCGTTGCCCACCGCAGCAGGGCGACGCCCCGCACCTCGACGGGCCCAGGACGCGGCCACCAGGCTGCTGTCCGACCAGTTCCGCACACCACCAGAAAACGGGGGTCCTGGCATGGCCTGCCGGACCAGAGTCGTCCACACACTGATCGCCCTGCTCGCCCTCCTCCTCGCCGCGCCGGCCACGACCGCCGCCGCGGCCCCGCAACGGGAAGCCGCCGCGTGCGGCGCCCTCGCCCCAGGCGCCTCCGCGGCCGCCGAAGCCGCCATCGCCGCCGCCTGTGCCGAGGTCACGGCCGGCACCTGGTACACCTGGGGCGGTGGCCACGGCGCCCAACCCGGCGCCACCTACGGCCAGATCGACCCGACCGACCCCGACAGCGCACACGACCCCGAACGGCTCGGCTTCGACTGCTCCGGCCTCGTCCGCCACGCCTACGCCCGCGCCACCGGCTCGGACATCCTCAACGGCACCGCCAGCACCCAGTACTACACCCACCGCGCGGCGAACCGGTTCACCGCCGCCCAGGGCCTGGCCCCGCTCCTCCCCGGCGACCTGCTGGCCTGGGGCCGCTCCGACGACCTCCACCACATCGCCATCTACCTCGGCGCGGGCAAGATGGTGGAGGCCAAGGAATCCGGCACCCGCCTCATGGTCAGCGACGTCCGCCTGGGCGGCGACTACTACGGCGCCGTCCGCGTCAACACCGGTACGGTGACCGGCCACATCCACCGCACCTGGGGCACCGGCGTGTGGACCAAGCAGGCACCCTCGCTCGGCGCCGGCCGCGTCTACGCCTTCCCCGGCCCGACCACCATCCGCGTCCAGTGCCAAAAGCACGCCGAACTCGTCGAGGCCGAGGGCTACTCCAACGACGTCTGGGCCTACCTGCCCGACTACAAGGCCTGGATGACCAACATCTACATCCAAGGGCCCGCCTGGCTCGACGGCGTCCCCGACTGCAACGCCGCACCGCCCAAGCCGTAACCGCACCAGGGCGCCGGTCGCCGCCACCAACGGCTACCGGCGCCCGCACCAACCCGGCCACCCGCAACGAGCCCCGGGCACTGATCGCGGTAACCGCGACACCGAGCGGCTACCTCGGATGGCTGGACACCCCCGAGTGCCGCACCGACGATGGTCGTGGGGCCGGGGGTTGGGGGCAGCGTGGACTTCTCCGATACGGAACTGATCGTATTCATGGCGATCGGCGTCGTCGGACTCTGGGTGTCGGCCGTTGTACTGAGCACGGTGGCGAATCGCCGTTACCGCAAGCGACTCAGCGAATGGGCGGCGGCACAAGGTTGGGCATACCGGGTCGGCGGTGGGGGCCTGTGGACCGAGCAGTTGGAGCAGGGGATCGACCATCGGGTGGAACTCCAGCTCGAGGGCGCCCGGCGTGGCCGCCATGTACTGGTCGCGCATTGGTGGTGCAAGATCCGCGAGTCGCCCGGCGAGTGGGGGACGGAAAGCCAGATGGACGTCCTGATGGTGGTCGTCCTCCGGCTTCCGGTTCGGTACCCGGACATGCGTGTGGAGAGGCGGGGCGCGGCCGACCGCCTGGCTCGCTCGGCGGGCCGGGTGCGGCCCGGACAGCCGTCCGAACCGGTCCAGGGCCCGGACAGTGCCTCAGAACGGGGGATCGTCATGCAAAGGGCCGTCCGGCAGCGCCGGCGGCGGGGGGTCGCGTCGTTGGAAGACGGCCAGGGCGTCCTCGATGCGTCCGAGGTCGATCAGGCAGGCGGCCAGGTCGTGGCCGTTCACCCAGGCGTGCTGTTCGAGTACGGCGGCGGCCTCCTCGGTGCGTCCGGCCCCGGCAAGGAGCTCGGCGATGTGCCACGCCGCGTACCAGGTAGCGCCCTCGGGGTGGGAACGCGCCTGCGCGACCGCCTGGTCGACACCGTCTCGGGCGGCGATCAGCGGGAGTCGTATCCAGTACAGGTCCCAGTCCTCTTCGCCTGCACGGGCTGCGGCAAGGGCGTCGAGATGTGCCAGGCCGTCGCCGGGGCGCCGCTGGTCGAGGTAGAGGCAGGCCAGGGTGTGGAGGATCCAGTCGTCCCCGTTGTGGGCATCGGCCTGGATGCGCATCACGTCGATCGCTTCGTTGCCCCGGCCGTGCCGGGCCAGGAGCCGGGCGAGATCGCAAGCCGCGTGGGGGTCTTGGGCCGTGGTTCCGCCCGCCTGGCGGTATGCCGCGATCGCTCCCTCCACATCGCCGCGGCCCTCCAGCAGCACGGCGAGCTGTCGTACTGCCCTGAAGTCGTCGTTCGCCGCGGCTGCGCGCAACTCGTCGAGGCGGCCCTGCCGCGCCAGCAGCGTGGCCAGTTGCTCACGCATGTCGACGCGCCGGGTGCTGCCGGTGCCCAGCAGGGCGATCGCCTCGTCGACGCGGCCCTGGCGCTCGCGGATGGTGGCGATCAGCCCGATTACCGTGTCGCGGTCGAGGCCTCGGCAGCACCATGGGAAGTCGGAGCACTCGTGCCCGGTGGTGAGCGGGGCGAGCAGCATGGCGGCTTCTTCGGCGCGGCCGGCAACGGCGGCGACGTCGACCATCGCCTCGACCAGGGGCAGCTCGCGCAGGTGCGGGTGCAGCAGGGTGAACGCTTCCTCGGCGCGGGCGTGCCGGGCGAGCAGCCGCGCGTAGAACTCCAGCGCCATCGGATGCCCGGCGGCCATACGGACCCGCGTGATCTCGATCGCCTCCGCTGGCCGGCCCCAGCCCTCCAGCAGCTCGGCCGCGGCCACGACGGCCGTCCACCAGCCGGTCGCCAAGTAGGGGGCGAGTACCTTCAACGCCTCGGCCTGGCGGTCGTGTTCACCGAGCAATCGCGCCCATGCCAGGGCGCAGAACCACTCCCCGCGCCCGGCCTGCTGCTCCACCACGTCGACGTGGCCGTGTTCGAGCAGGCGTGAGACGAGTTCGGGCGGGATGCAGCCGGATCCCGTCCGGACCCGGTGTTCAAGATCAGCGGCGTCCACGGTCACGCACCATAGCGCTCACCTCTGACACCTTGCCCAGGCCGCCGGTCTTGACGGAGGACCGTGGGTCACCACATCGCCGGCGGCATCGCTTCCGGACCCGGACGCACCCGTGTCGGCGCCCACACGGACACTCAAGTCTACGACTGTATACTTAGTCGTGCAGCACGACCTTCCCGCGTTGCGGCGCGGGAGAAATCCGTATGGGAGCAAGGAATGAACCTCAATCTCGAGGGCAAGCGCGCTCTGGTCACCGGCTCGAGTGCCGGCCTGGGCGAGGCCACCGCGAAAATGCTGGCGGCGGAGGGCGCCGCGGTCGTGATCCACGGCCGGGACAAGGACCGCACGGAGCTGGTCGCCGAAGCCATCCGCCGGGCCGGAGGCACCGCCGACACGGCGCTGGGCGACCTGGCCACAGACGACGGGGCCGCCACAGTCGCCCAGGCCGCCACCGCGGACGGTCCCGTCGACATCCTCGTGAACAACGCCGGCTTCTACCGGCATCTTTCATGGGCCGAGGCCAGTCCGGCAGAGTGGACCGACGCCTACAACGTCAACGTCGTCTCCGGTGTCAGGATGATCCGGCATCTGGTTCCGGCGATGCGCGAACACGGCTGGGGCCGTGTGGTCACGATCGGCGGCGGTCTCGCCTCCCAGCCGATGAACACCCATCCGCAGTACAACGCCACGCTAGCCGCTCGGCACAACCTCGCGGTATCGCTCGCCCGCGACCTCAAGGGCACCGGCGTCACCTCGAACATCGTCTCGCCCGGCGCGATCCTCGTCGAAGCGACAAGGGAGTTCGTCACAGCGCTCGGTCCTGCCCGCGGGTGGGGACAGACCTGGGAGGAAGTCCAGCCGAACGCGGTCGAGGCCCTCATTCCGAACGACCACGGCCGTTTCGGCAAGCCGGACGAAATCGCCGCTGCCGTGGCGTACCTGTGCAGCGACTACGCCGAGTACATCAGCGGAGCCACGATCCGCGTGGATGGCGGACTGATCCGCTCGGCGTTCTGAGCGGAGCACTCATGCGGGCCGCCCGCCGAATCGCCCCCGGACGCGGGATGCGTCGCGCGGCGGCCCGCACGGCAACGCGGGCAGGACGCGACCCGCGCGGTCGCTCCGTGTACCCGTCGGGCGCGGGGCGGCCGCGCCCGACGGCACCGCGGCGGATGTGGCCCGCCGGGCCGATCTGAGGGCGCCGCCGCCCCAACAGGCCGCTCGGGCAGGGCCGTGAGCGGCCCGTTGTCCGTCCTGCGGAGCGCGGGGCGACTGGGCGACAGCGCCCGCACGAAAATTCCGAGGGACCGGCGAGTCCCAGCCAGGGACGTCAACGTCTGCGCTCGCGGTCGGTGCCACGGGCCTGCAACCCGGTAGGCCGGAATCCGTGCCGCCGCCATGGCGGCCACATGATCACGCGCGGCTTGAGGACGGAGGGGTGCGGTTCATCAGCCCACTAACGGCGACCGTCAGAAATTCGGCTGAGCCGGTTCGCGCAACCGACCCCACGGTTGCCCGGCGCAGATTCGGCGCCCTGCCGTCGGCCTACGGTCTACGGGCCGAGCGGCGGCACGGGCCGCGGACGCCTCGAAGCTCTACAGCCGTAGACCGCCGTTTCGGCCTCACTACACTCGTGTCGTGGAGAACGAATCGCGTCAGCCCGAGTCGCCGCCTGCCGCCCCCCGCCGGTCTCGTAACGCGGCAGCGACCCGCGAGGCGATTCTCTCGTCCGCCGTTGAGGCCTTCACCCGCCTCGGCTACGACGCTGCCGGCGTGCGGGACATCGCGAAGGACGCCGGCGTCACCGCGATGATGGTCAACCGCTACTTCGGATCCAAGGAACAACTGTTCGCCGAGGTGGTGGACACCTCCTTCGCCCCGCGGACCGTGGTGGGCAGCGACCCCGCGGCCCTGGTCCACGACGTCGCCCGGTCACTGGTGGAGCGGACCGCGCCCGAGGCCGACGAACTGAGCCCCTTCCTGCTGATGCTGCGGTCCGCGTCCAATCCCCGAACCGCCGAAATCGCCCGCCAGGGCATCGAACGGCATGTGGAACGGCACCTCATCGGTCTGATGACAGGCGAAAACACATCGGAACGTTCCGCGCTCGCGCTGTCAGTGATCGCCGGTGTGTGGGTGATGCGGAAACTGATCGGGAACACGGCACTGGTGGAAGCGGATCCCAACGAGCTGGCCGGGCGCCTGGAAACCCTCCTGCGAACCCTGCTCGAAGACACCCCGCCGGAAGCCGGCGACTGACCCGCTCCCCCGGCCCACCTCGGCGACTTCGCGGTCCGAAGGTTCCACCACGGCCACACTGCCCGGACGGCTGACGGGATGCGGATCCCGCCGGTGAACGGCCTGGTCGTGCCAGCGGTTGCCGAGGCCGTCGGAGCCGACGGGATCCACAGCTCGACATCGAGGCCGTCGATGCCGGTCAAGGTCACCTGCAGGCCGGCGACGAGGTGAGCGGGGCTGGGGCCAGGTCAGATGTCGAGGATCTGCGCGCTGATCACCTCGAGGAAATCAAACCGCTCGGCGGTACTCGAACCCGGCTGCGGCCTGAAGATCACCATGCGGTGGCCCGTGGCGGCACTCACCACGACGTCGCACTGCACGTCGAGCGGCCCGGCGTGCGGATGCACCAGCCGCTTCCGCGTGGAACTCAGCGGCTTGACGGCCATCTCGTTCCAGTAGCGCGTGAACTCCTCGCTGGCCTCCAGGAGATCATCGATCAGTCGGTCCGCCACCGCGTCACTGCCCCGCCGTGCGGCGGCAACCCGCAGATCCGCGGCGTAGCCCCGGCCGATGGCCTCGTGCTCCTCGGCGACGTTGAGCGCGCGCGACGCCGGATCGGTGAACCAGCGCCACGTCACGTTGCCGGCCCGCGTGTCCCCCAGCGCCCAAGTGCCGAACAGGGCCTGGCTGAGCCGGTTCTGGGCGATCAGCGTGGACAGGTCGTCCATGACCTGCGCGGGCACCGTCGTCAAGGCGTCGAGGAGGAACATCATCGCCGGGTCGACATACCTGCCTGCTCCCCCGGCGAGGGGCGGGGCGTAGCCGGCGAGCCGGTAGAGGTGGTCGCGCTCGTCCACGGACAGACGCAACGCCCCCGCCAGGCTCGCCAGCATCTCCTGTGAGGGGTGGGCGTTGCGGGACTGCTCCAGCCGCTCGTAGTAGTCGACGGAGATGTTCGCCAGCAGGGCCACCTCGGACCGCCGCAGCCCGGGGGTGCGGCGGCGGCCGCCGGCGATCAACCCGACGTCGGACGGTCGCAGCGCCTCGCGGCGAGCCCGCAGGAAACCACCGAGGTCGTTGTGGTGCATGGCATCGCTCATTCCTGGATGGCCTTCATTCCCTCCACGACATACCGCTCACCGGTCACCTCGTCGGCGGCGATCACCTCCTCGAGATTGCCGAGCGTGTCGGCGTCGAGGGTGAGCGCCGCGGCGGCGACGTTCTCCTCCAGGTA
Source organism: Streptomyces sp. NPDC088732 (assembly GCF_044751205.1). NCBI lineage: Bacteria > Bacillati > Actinomycetota > Actinomycetes > Kitasatosporales > Streptomycetaceae > Streptomyces > Streptomyces sp. NPDC088732. The sequence goes on along the minus strand of NZ_JBIVLI010000034.1, from coordinate 40,287 downwards.
GGCGCGACGCTTGGTGCCGGGGATGGCGGTGACGCCCTGGGACAGCACCCACGCCAGGGCCAGTTGCCCCGGCGTGATGTCGAGCTTCTCTGCGATGACGCGCACCCTGTCGGCGAGGGCGAGGTTGTGGGCGAAGTTCTCGTTGCTGAAGCGGGGGGCGGTGCGCCGCCAGTCGTTCTGCGGCAGCCCGTCCAGCGTGCGCAGCCGCCCGGTGAGGAAGCCGCGGCCCAGCGGGGCATAGGCCACGAAGCCGATGCCCAGTTCGCGTGCGGTGTCGAGCACGCCGTTGCTCCGCACCGTCCGGGTGAACAGTGAGTACTCGGTCTGCACGGCCGACAGTGGCGCCACGGCGTGGGCGGCGCGGATCGTCTCGGCGGACGCCTCGCTGATGCCGAGGTAGCGCACCTTGCCCTGGGCGACGAGCTCTCCCAGTGCCCCGAACGTCTCGGCCACGGGCACGTCCGGATCCACGCGGTGCTGGTAGTACAGGTCGATACGGTCCGTGCCCAGCCGGCGCAGGGAGCCCTCCACCGCGCGCCGCAGGTACTCCGGCCGGCCGTTCGGGCCGCCGACGACCTTCCCGGAATCGTCGAGGGTCAGCCCGCCGAACTTCGTCGCCAGCAGCACTCGGTCCCGCTGGGGCGCCACCGTGCGCCCGAGCAGTTCCTCACCGGTGAACGGACCGTAGATATCGGCGGTGTCGAAAAGGGTCACCCCGAGCTCGATCGCCCGGTGGATCGTCTCCGCCGACCCGGCGTCGTCCGGGGTGCCGTACATGGCGGTCATCCCCATGGTGCCCAGGCCTTCGACCGACGCCGCCAGTCCCTGGCTGCCGAGCGCGTGCGTCCTGATGCTCATACGTGTCTCCCTCCAGGCGGTCGCCGCTGTTCGGCGGCCGCCCGGCCAGCTTCCACCCGCACGGACTGGCTTCCAGCGTCCGGTTCAGACCCGTCTTCCCAGGACGACACTACGTCCGGTCCCGTGCAGGGCCTGGCGCGTGCCGGCCGGCCTGCTCGTCTTCGCGGTCGGCCGTCCCTCTCCCATGTGCGGCCTTCTGACGTGCCTGGCCTGGCGTGCGGAGCGGTCACCGTCATCACACGACGGCGCGCATGAAGGTCAAGGACCCTTTCATCGCGAAGTGAGCGCGTGCGCCGGCCTCGCATTGGCCGGTCAAGTGGGTGCTTCATGCGTGACGCGCGCTGAGTGAGCGACGCCCGAATCGAGGATCTCAGCCGGTCGCGGCTCCGTTCGGGTGCCGACGTTCGCCGTGGACGCACTTCACTTCATTAAATGAAGTGCCGTTGCAAATATGAAGTTGCGTACGTAGGGTGTGGGACATGGCGCACATACAAAGCACAGCCCCTGGACCACTCCGGCTCCCGCCGGCCACCTCCGCGACCTCGCGCCCGAAGGTGATCCTCGGGGTGTTGTCGCTGGCGGGTTTCATGGCGAACCTGGACGTCTTCATCGTCAACGTGGCCTTCGACAAAATCGCCGAGAGCTTCCACGGCGCGTCGACCAGCGACGTCAGCTGGGTGCTGAACGCCTACGCGATCATCTTCGCGGCCCTGCTGATCCCCCTGGGCCGGCTGGCCGACAAGATCGGCCGCAAGAAGATGTTCCAGGCCGGCATGGGTGTTTTCACTCTTGCCAGCGTGCTGTGCGCGATCGCCCCGGGCCTGTGGTGGCTGGTGGTCTTCCGCGCTGTGCAGGCCGCCGGCGCCGCGGCCCTGACCCCGACGTCGCTGGGGCTGCTGCTCGCGGCGGTGCCGGGCGAGAGGCGCCTGCACTACGTGCGCATCTGGTCAGCTGTCGCGGCCATCGCCGCTGCGGCGGGCCCGGTTCTCGGCGGCCTGCTGGTCACCGCCGACTGGCGCTGGATCTTCGTGCTCAACGTGCCGATCGGCATCTTCGCGGCCTTGGCCGCGCAGCGCGCCGTCCCGGACTCGCGCGACACGAAGGTCACCAAGCTGCCGGACATGATCGGCGCCGGGCTGCTGACCTTCGGCGTGGGGGCGTTGGCCCTGGCGATCGTCAAAGGCGGCGGCTGGGGTTGGGCCAGCGGCAGCACCATCGCCGGCTTCGTCGCGGCCGCCGTGCTGCTGGCCGGATTCGTCTGGCGAGCCGAACACCACCCGGTCCCGGTGGTCGACCCGCACCTGTACCGCGTACGCAGCTTCGCCTCCGCCAACCTGGCGATGATCGCCTTCGGGCTGGGCATGTCCGCCTATCTGCTGGTGATCGTCCTGTGGATGCAGAACGTCTGGCAGTGGTCGGTGATCGCGACCGGCTTCGCCGTCGCCCCGGCGCCGGCCATGGTCCCGATCGTCACGATCCTCGCTCAGCGGCTGGCCAAGAGGATTCCCGGCGGGCTGCTGTCCGCAATCGGCTGCGCCGTGTTCGCCGCAGGCACCATCCTCCTGCTGACGTCAATCGGTCCTCGGGGCGCCGATTACGCCATTGCTGTGCTCCCCGGCCATTTGCTGGTAGGCGTCGGCATCGGCTTGGCGTTGCCGACGATTCTGTCTTCCGCGACGCACAACCTGCCGCCCGAGCGCGCCTCCACCGGAAGCGCAGTGATCAACATGACACGCCAGCTCGGATTCGTCCTCGGCGTCTCGATCATCGTCGCCACCCTGGGCAACCCGGCGTCCTACCACGCGGCCCACACCGTGTTCGCGCACGCCTGGTGGACCATCGCCGCCGTCGAACTCGCGGCCGCCCTCGGCTGTCTGGGCATGCTCGACCGCCGTGGAACCGCCCAATGAACGCACATCACGCACGTCACGGGCCCTCCGGCCCAGAAACCATTACTGAAAGCCAAACGGGTCTACAGAGACCAGAAGGCACAGAGGCGAAATCATGATGGAACTCAAGGATGCAACCGTCTTCATCACCGGAGCCAACGGCGGACTCGGCACCCAGTTGGTCGAGGCGGCGCTGACGCGCGGGGCACAGCGCGTGTACGCAGGCGCGCGCAGCCCCAAGCCCTGGGGTGACGGGCGAGTCGTGCCGGTGAAGGTGGACCTGGCCGACGCTGCCTCCATCGACGAGGCCGTCCAGCAGACCGGCGACACCACCGTCCTGGTCAACAATGCCGCGATCTTCCCTCGCAGCGACCTGCTGACCGGATCCTTCACGGAGCTGGAGTCGGTCGTCCAGACCAACCTCCTCGGCCCGATTCACCTCACCCGCTCGCTCGCCCCGTCGCTGGTGGCGGCCAAGGGTGCCCTGATCAACATCAACTCGGTTTTGAGCTGGTTCGCCGTCGGGAAGGCTCACAGTGTGTCCAAGGCCGGACTGTGGATGGCGACCAACGCTTTCCGCCTGGAGCTGGCCCCCCAGGGTGTGCACGTTCTCGGTGTCTACCCCGGCCCGATGGACACCCCGATGCAGTCCGGCGAGGACCGCACCGGCATGACCGATCCGGCCGACATCGCCGGCGCCGTCTACGACGCGCTCGGAGCCGGTGAGTACGAGCTGCTCACCGATGAGACCGCCGGCAAGGTCCACGGCGCCCTGGCGGCGCCGGTCACCGCCCTCTACCCGAGTCTTGCCAAGTAGCGGGCAAAAGGCCCGGATCGGCCTCGCGCACCCGGCGTGGCCTGGGCCGGGCCCAGGCCACGCCGGGCACGGGGCCGGCACCACCCGCCGCAGGCCTGCGGGGCTGATCACCGCGAACGGAAGGAAGGTGCGGACCATGCCCGAGATGCGCTCTTCGAAAAAGCTGGACTTCAACGTCTTCAATGCGCCCCGCAGAGCTGCCGTCGGCGAGCGGCCGTTCGAGATCGGCCCGCCGTTCGGCTGGGACCCGACCACGGCCACGCTCATCTACGGTGAGCACGACGCCGTGCTGGTCGACGCGCTCACCACGGTGGCCGAAGCCGAGTCCCTGGCGAGCTGGATCGCTCTGCACGAAAAGAATCTCACCACGATCTACATCACACACGGACACCCCGATCATTTCTTCGGGCTCTCGGTCCTGCTCGAACGCTTCCCCGACGCCAAGGCGATCGCCACCCCCGGCACGATGGAGCTCATTGCCCAGACCCCGCCGGAGCTCATCGACTTCGGCCGCCACATCTGGCCCGGTCTGCCGGCAACCCTGACCCTGCCCGAGCTGTACGACGCGCACACCTTCACGCTTGAGGGCGAGGAGCTTCGCATCATCGAGCAGGGCCGCACCGACGGACTGCACACCACCTCGCTGCACGTGCCCTCCATCGACCTGGTCGTCGGTGGTGACGTGCTGTACAACCAGTGCCACATGTTCGTCGGCGAGACGACGCCGGCGAGCCGGGAAAACTGGATCGCCGCGCTGGACCGGCTGGCCGCGCTCGCCCCGAAGTTCGCGGTAGCCGGGCACAAGAAGACCGGCGCCCCCGACACGCCAGAGTGCATCGAGGACTCCAAGCGCTATCTGCGCGACTTCGGCCGGCTGAAGGAATCCACCTCCTCGGAACAGGAACTGTTCGAGCACATGGACGCGCTCTATCCGCACTGGGACAGTCACCAGTCCTGGCTGATGTTCGGACTGCCCCTCAAGACGATCCCGGAAGGAGCCACATGACGCTCACAGACCAGGTCGTCGGCACATGGCAACTGGTGTCGTTCACCGCCGAAAACACCGAACACCCCGGGATCACATACCCGTTCGGACCGGATGCCACCGGAATCATCATGTACACCGCTGACGGCTACATGTCGGCTCAGATCATGCGGCAGGGCCGCAGCGACTACGACCCCCTCGACCGCGACGGTGGCAACCGCGAGCAGGCGGCCGCCGCGGCCGGCTACCTCGCATACAGCGGCCCGTACTCCGTGGACGAGACGACGCGGACATTGCACCACGAGGTCGAAGTGTCGCTCCTGCCGACCTGGCAGAACACCGTTCTCATCCGCCAGGCCACGCTCGAGGGCAATCAGCTGACCCTGGCCGCGGAGGACACCCTCCCCAGCGGGACGCTCCGCTCCACCATCGTCTGGAAACGAGCCGCGCCGCCGCTTGCATAGCCGACCACGGGCAAAGGACCCACCGCCCCTGCTTGCCCCCTGCGCTCGAGCCCCCGCAGCGGTCTCGCCGTCGTGGCGTTCCGCTCGGCGCCACCGCTGCCCGGGGTGACGCCTTCGGCGGAGGCCAGCAGGGCGTCGAAGGTGCTGTCGATCATCGTCGTGACGGCTTCGTCGACCTCGGACGTCTTCCTGTTCTCCCGCCACTCCCTTCGGCCGGAGGTCACCTGGCGACAAGGCACCTTCGACTTCCCGACAACACATCCAGATCAAAACTCTACTTTTGCAAGTTCAGATCGATAAAAGCTATCCGAAGTGACAATGCAAGTCTGCTATAATTTGAGCATGAAACGTCGCGCTTTCGGCCAGTACTGCGGCCTCGCCCGCGCCCTGGAGCTCGTGGGTGAACGGTGGGCGCTGCTGATCATTCGCGATCTCACAGTGCGACCGCAGCGCTACACCGACCTCGTCGACGGGCTGCCCGGCATCCCCAGCAACGTGCTCTCCACCCGCCTGAAGGAAATGGAAGAGGCGGGCATCGTGGAGCGCCGCATCGCACCTGCGCCGCAACGCGGGGTCATCTACGCCCTGACGTCCGCCGGACATGATCTCGAACCGGCCGTCAGTGCTCTCGGCCGCTGGGGAACCGTCCAGCTGGGAGAGCCCAAGCCCGGGGAGATCGTCACTCCCTCATCCGTGGTCATGGCGCTCCGAGCGGCCTTCCGCCCCGACGCGGCGGCCGGACTGACCGCGTCCTGGGAGCTCCATGCCGACGACATGGTCATCTACACCGCCGTAACGGACGGGCACCTCACGGCTGGCATCGGGGCCGCCCCGGACAAGGCCGACCTCGTTGTCACGTTCGAACTGGACGGGCTGCCCTCCTATCTGGCGCTCATGCAGGCCGCCAAATGCGGGCTGGTCACGTTGGAAGGACCGCGCAGGTTCCTGGACGACTTCATCCGCGTGTTCGCTCCTGCCAAGGTGGCGCTGTCAGAATCGCGCCCCGAAGAGCCCGGGCCTATGAGGCCCGCTCTTGATGCCTGAAGGTTGACGTAAGCCCCGCATTCACGGGGCCGGCCGCCTTCTTCGGGCGGCTGGCGACGCAGCCACTGCTTGCGGCAGGGTCTCGTCAGTCCAAGGCACCTGCGCCGGGCCTCAGCGGCGACCGGCGCAGGCATTTTGGATGTCCGGGCCGTGGCAGTACCCAGGATCCGTGAGGCCGAGGATTTTGTGATTCTGTGCGCGAGGCCCGCTTCCTGGAGACGGTGACCGCTCGGCAGCAGACCCGTCAGAGCGAGCAGGGTGCCCGAGGACGGTCTCGGCACCGACGTCCGCCGGCGCCGGGGTCCGGGTGTCGAGCGTGTACGCACTCAGGGCACGTAGGTGAAGCCCGCGATTGAGGTGTCACCCCGAGAGACCGAGGCCGCCGAACCGGTCGCCAGGGGCGTGACGAACCGCGGCATCGCCGGCGCCCTGTTCATCTCCGAACGAACCGGTCCACCGTCCTCCCACCAAACCTGAGCCACACGGGTCCCGGCGCCGGCGCCGGCCTCGGCAATACGTAGTGCGATAAGTCATCCGGCGGACGCCCGGACCCCGCGACGGCCCGAAGAATCCTCTTCGACATACCACCCTGCGGGGCGCCCTCCGGCGGCTTTGACGGCGGTGCGAGCCTCGCAGTCACCGATCGCAGGAGGAGCACCACTGTGAAGACCCTTTGCCGCCGGGCCACTGCGCTCGGATCCGGGCGGCGTCCGACGGGAGGAGGCGGCGGCGACACCGGGGAATGAGGTCGCTCGCGCTCCGTCCCGCTCCGGCGAACGCCGGGTACTCGAACCATGGAGGAGAACACCATGTCGATACCCCACGCCTTACGGGACGACAGTCCCGGCAAGACCACCGCATCGGCCGCACCATCGATGCCGACCGGGCGCAGACGTTCCCGACTCACTCCGGCGGCCCTGGCAGCGGCCGTGGTGTTCGCCGTCTTCGCGGCGCTCGCCCCCACGCCCGCTCAGGCGGCGGAACCCACCCGCTACGAGCTCGTGAACTCCCGCACGGGGCTGCGCGCTGACGTCATAGGGGCTTCGGCCGATCCGTTCACCGGCGCCTTCCTGTGGCCGGACAACGCCAGCGCCTCCCAGGAGTACGAGCTGCTCGACAGTGGAAGCGGGTACTTCCGGATCAAGGCACGGCACTCCGGGCAATGCCTCATGCTCGACTGGCGTTCGGGGTCCTACGTGAACGGCACTCGCGTCATCCAGTACCCGTACTGCGACGCCGGCTACGCGCCGGGCGAATGGACCATCGCCTGGGCGAAGCCGAGCTGCACGGGCCAGTGCTTCCCCTCGGTCATGCTCCTGAAGAACCGGGCCACCGGTAGGTGCCTGGACGCGGAGGGTCCGTCCGGCACGCCCGGCCAGCAGGCCCTGTTGCAGCAGTGGGACTGCATCTCCAGAGACGACCACTGGAACACGGCGAACCAGAGCTGGGGCCTCAATCAGCTCAACAATTTCCCCGTCATCCACTGAACGGCGCACCCCCTGACGTGAACCTGTGTGTCCTCCACGGCCCTCACAACGGCCGTGGAGGACCCGGTTTCTGTCCCGCAGCCACTCTCAACTCACCCCCCAAAAATCCGCTACGCGCTCACGAGCGGGGCGGAAATCGCGCGCCTGCAGGGGTGAGCGCGCAGGCGGTGCCGGGCCGGAACCTGCACCAGCGGTCCGGCAATGTCGGCGCGCTCCGCCGCGGTGACAGCGCGGTGACAGTTCCTGGACGTACCTGGCATGCACACCCGCAACTGCGCTGAGCGCAAGGAACGTCCTTGAGTTTGTCCCAGGAATCCGAGGGGGGTACCGGGGGCGCCACGCGAAGTCACCCTGCCGCTCCGGTGATCGCCGTGACGCGCCTGGCGACACCGCAATTTTCATTCCGTTGCACCCGAATACGAAAGGATGGACCGTGAAGGCCTTCAAAAGGATTGCGCACACGGCGATTCTCGTCACCGTGCTGGCTGTGGTCACAGCGTGCGGAAGCGGCAACTCGGCTGTTTCCGGCCCGGCGGATCATCCGAGTTCGGTGAGTCTTCCCACCATGGACGCCGGCGGGGAGGACCCCGGTGGCAACGAGAGCTGCAAGTACCTCACTCGAGAGGAGGTCGCTGCGGCGATCGGCCCGAATGACGGTGGCAAGCAGGACTACGTGTTCGGTGGTTGCGTCTGGTCGGCCTCAAGCACCAAGGACGGCTTCAGAGAGGCAATTTTCGCGGCGGTGCTTCCCAAGGCCCAGTATGAGAGCGTGGCTGAGATCGGGGATCCGGTGAGCGGATTCGGCGAGGGCGCCACGTACGCCACGATGCACGGCGAACTGTGGTTCCCCTGCCGTGAAGGGGACTTCTGTGGGATCAAGGCCCACACCGCGAGCTCGGACGACCGCGAGCAGATCGCACGGCGACTGGCCACAGCCATGCGGGGCCGTCTCTAGACAGTCGTGCTGTCCTCTTGGCCCGCGTTCCGCCGTCGTCGGTCAGGGCGGTGCGGCCGCCCGGCTGTTCAGCCACCAGGTTGTGCCCGGTTCGTGTGGAGAACCGGAGCGAAGCCTGCCCGACGTCACCGGCCTCCCCGCTCACGGCCGTGCGAGGAGTGGTGCTCATCGGGTGCCGCCTCCTCTGGGACAGCCTGCCGTCGCTTGTGATCGCTGAAGCCTGCTCGTCGGCGGTGGCGGTCGAGGGAGGCAAGGGCTACACCCGTGACGCCCAGAAGCGTGCCGACGAGTTCCTGCCAAGGAAATCCGCTGGTGAGCGAGGCGGGCCAGATCAGGTCGATGGCCAGCGCACCGAGCAGTTGCCCGGCGATCAGCCCGAGGGAAGTCAGCAGCACGCCGAGGTGTTTGGCGAGGTAGGCGGACTGGCCGACGATGAGCACGCCGAGCGGGCCGCCCAGATACAGCCACGGGTCCGCAGGGGGCGTCGACCAGCCGCCGTCCGCAATGCTCCGGACGGTGACGGGGATGGCCAGGACGAGAACGCCGACGATGAAGTTGATGAGGGTCGCGGGCACGAAGTTGCCGTAGTGGGCGGTCTGGAGGCCGTTCATGACCGTCTGCACGCCGTTGGCCAGCCCCGCGGTGAAGGGCAGCAGGAGCAGCAGCATGGTGCCAGTCGAGCCGGTGCCCGTACCGCCGGGGGCAACGCTGAGGACAACGGCGGCGACGATCACCACCGAGCCCGTGGCGCGTGGCCAGGTGATGTGCCGTCGGCCTGCCGGTCCGATGCCCCACAGGTCGACGCCGATCCCGCCGAGGGTCTGCCCGGCCACGAACGCAATGGTGAACAAGGCGATTCCGGTCACCCCGGCCACCACGCCCTGGGTGAAGATGAAGTAGGCGGCTGGTACGCCTGCCAGCAGCGCCCACCTGGGGAAGGCTGCTCGACGGCGCACTGCGTCCGGGATGCGTGCCACACAGCGGCGCGTCGAGGGGGCGGCCAGGGCGATCACGGCAACGAGCAACAAGCCTGCGATCGAGGCAAGGAGCGCGGCTTGTGGCCCGTCCTTCAGCCGCACCCCGAGGGCCCCGGTGATGCGTCCCTGCGCCGGCAGCAGCATTCCGACGGCAAGAGCGGCCAGGAGGTGTACGGGCCTGATGCCCGCAGGTGAGTCGGCAGGTCGTAGTGCGGCAGGGGGCGGTGTCGTGCGTTGGCCTTTGTCTGTGAGGCGGGCTCGGCATGCCGTACGGGGTGGCTGTCGTCGTGGGGATCCGACGAGGATGGTCGTGGCAACCGCGACTTTTACAGCGATCTGGGCGGCGCGGTCGCGGGCGCCCAGGACACGGCCGGCAGCTCGGCCGAGGGGGAAGTGGAGTCGGGCGCGGACGCCGGCCAACGCGTGGTGGGTTGGGTGAACTGCGGCAGGAAGATCAGCAGGCCTTTGAGGGTCAGGGCGCTGAACCTGATGCGCCGGGCCGGGGAGATGTCGTGCGGAGGCCGCTGGGCTGCTGCCGGCATGGGTGGATCCCGGTTCGGCTGGGGCGGTGAGGACGCGGACGCCGGTGTATACCAGGTAGGCGGCGCCGCCCACGGTGAGTGCGCTGAACGCCAGGGAGTTGGCGGTGACCAGGAGGCCAAGGCCGGGAACCACGAGCGTGGTGATCAGGGCGTAGCCGATGGCGATGCCGCCGACCACGGGCAGGACGACGCGGTCGTGGGCGCCGGCCGCCGGAACACACGCCCAGCCAGGGCTGGACACCGCGATCAGGGTGAAGGCGATCGCCGCGCAGGCGATCACTGCGGACAGTTCCATGGGGGCAGTTCTTTCCTCGGGGTGGTCAGGGGGCGGGACCGGTGACGCGGATCCGGGTCCGATGTTCGGTGGCGACGGGCGTGCGCTCACGGCCGCCTGAACGCCGCGCCTCCGGCCGGCACACGGTCAAGGTCCGTCCGGGACATCAGGACGCCGTCGATGGCCTCGATGCGGTCGCCGACGGCGGACGCGATCGGATTGGTCTTGAGTTCGAAGGTGAAGGGACTTCACCGTCCTCTCCGCACAGGGCCAGGGCCGCGTCGCTTGCCTGCTCCGGCTGGATCAGGGTGTTCTCGGGTTGTCCTCTTTCGGGCGGGTCAAGCGGCCACGCGTTCGGCGAGCAGGAAGAGGCCGATGAGGATCATCAGGGCGCCGGAGGCGCGGGTGACCGCCCGGGCCGCGGAGGGTCGGGTCTTGAGCACCGTGCGGGCCAGGACGGCGACGGTGAGGTAAACGGCTGCGCAGGCGGTCATGTGCAGGGTGCCGAACAGGCCGGTCTGCGCGGCCACCGGCCAGCCGGCGCCGGTGGTGTCGATGAACTGCGGGAACAGCGAGAAGTACAGCAGCAGTGCCTTCGGGTTCAGGCCGCTGATTCCGGCACCCTTGAGCATCATCCGCATCCGCGAGGTGCCGGCCGTCTCTTCGGTGGTCATCGGCACGGTGGGCCGGCGCAGTACATTCCAGCCCAGCCACACCAGGTAGCCGGCACCGGCGACGGTCAATGCGGTGAGAGCGGTCGGCGAATCGGCCACGATCACGGCCAGGCCTGCGACGGCCAGGAGCGTGTAGCCCGCGTATCCGGCGATCAGCCCGCCCACCGCGGGGAGTATCGCGCGTTCGTGCAGGCCTGCCGAGATCGCGAAGGCCCAGTCCGCGCCGGGGGTGAGCACGAGCAGTAGATCCACCGCCAGAAAGGCCACCAGCGTGGTCGTGTCCATGGGATCTGCCCTCTTCCCTAGTTCATTACGTGAAGAAGGCTAGGCCGAATTCGCCCGAAAGGGTTCCTTTATTTACCCCGCAATCCCGGATCCTGAGGGAAAATATTCTCCATGGATGCCATGGACCGGAAGATTCTTGCCGAGCTGCAGCAGGACGGCCGTCTCACGATCACCGAACTCGCCGCCCGCGTACAGCTGAGCGTCTCGCCGTGCCACCGCCGGCTGCGCGACCTCGAACGTGCGGGCGCGATCCGCGGCTACCGCGCCACCGTGGACCCGGCCGCCGTCGGGCTGAACTTCGAGACCCTCGTCTTCGCCACCCTGCGCTGGGAGGACGCCAACACCGTCACCGCCTTCGAAGAGGCGGTCACCGCCATCCCCAACGTCCTGCAGGCCCAGCGCCTGTTCGGCGAACCCGACTACCTCCTCCGGGTCGCCGCCGCGGACATCGCCGCATACCAGCGCCTCTACGACGAACAGCTCGTCCGCCTGCCCGGCGTTCAGCGGCTGACCTCCACCCTCGTGATGAAAAACGTCATCGCCGACCGTCCTCTGCCCGCGTAGCCCCCGCGCAGCCGGACATACGTTTGGCGGCCACCGCGTCACCGTTTTGACCGGCGCCACAGAGGGCTCCTTATGCCAGGTGTGTGCGATTGGCTGCGCGGTCATGCTGCGGTCAAGGTTGAGTCAACTCGGCCTTGTAGGACTGAGGCGGACAGGGCGGAGCGAGTCGCTCCGCCGGCGCAAGACATGGAGTCGTCGTGGGAAGTTTCACCAGAAGGACCTTCGTTTCCGGGCTCGCCTTCGTGGGCGCGGCCGTGGCAGTGGTTCCTGCGGGGGCCGCGCACGCGGACACCGCACCCGCGGTGGCGTCCGCGCAGACGGCGCAAACGTGGGAGCTCATCGGCAAGGACGTGTTCACCGGTAACGCCGGGAGCTCGCGCATGCAGGGCGTCACCACCGACGGCACTCACTGGTACTTCTCCAGCAGCAACGAGCTGGAGATCACCGACCTGCGCTACAACACCATCCTCAAGACCTCGCCGGCTATCGCCCCCGAGCTGTTCAATCCCTCGCCGTTCGCCTACAAGGGCCTGAACCACATCGGCGACATCGACTACTCCGACGGCAAGCTCTACATCTCGCTCGACACCAGCACGCGCGACGCGGTGACCGGCGGCCGTTACGACACACCCGTCTTCGCCACCTACAACGCCGCCGGCCTGAGCTTCACCGGCGAGGCCGCGCCCCTGAGCCCGCCGCACGGAGTCCAGGACATCGCCAGCTGGGTGGCCGTCGACACGAGCAAGGGCCTCGCCTACGGCATGGCCTACAACAAGGCGACGGAGATCGCCGTCTACAACCTGAAGGACTGGAGCTTCAACCGCTACATCCCGCTGTCGCAGTCGGTCGACCAGGCCCAGGGCGGCAAGATCCACGACGGCTGGATGTACTTCGCCTCGAACGACGCGGGCAAGAACATCTCCCGCGCCAACCTGACGACCGGCGAGGTCCAGAACCTTTTCACCCTCAAGACCCCCTACCCGCAGGAGGTCGAGGGCCTGTCGTTCCTGAAGACGCCGCAGGGCACGACCCTCAACATCCTCAACCGCGAGCAGCCCGACCCGAACGCCGACGGCAACGTCACCTTCTACCACTTCCTCCTGAAGGAGCCGGGCACGCCGACCATCGTCGGCTCGCCGAAGGTCGGCGGTTTCGTGACGGCCGACGCCGGCGAGTGGACCCCGTCCGCCACGTTCGGGTACCAGTGGCTCGTGAACGGCAAGCCGGTCAAGGGCGCGACCGACGCGCGGTTCCACCTGCTGGGCAAGTACCTGCACGACAAGGTGACCGTCCAGGTGACCGGCACGTGGACCGACGGGACGTCGCGCACGGTGGAGTCGGCGCCGCTGACGGTCGCGACCGGCTCCCAGGCCTGACGGTGACGGCAGCGAGGTAGCCACAGCCTCGTCGCAGTGACACGCAGGGCTCATCGCCCGGCGTGTCACTGCGTCGAAGCCGGGATGGTCGGCGCTCCGGCCAGGCCGGTGCCAACCAGGCGCGACGTGCTGTTCGGCCAAGGCCCGCGGCCCGACGTCGGGCGATGGGCATACGGCGCGTACCGCGCCGGCCGAACCGTCGTGCCCGGTCTGCTGAGCGTTTCCGGCTGGCCGACTCGCGCCAAGCCGAAGCCGGCCTTCCGCAAGGGAGGCCGGCACCGCAACGGGACCAGGGCAGGGTGCTGTCCCGTCGCGGCCGTCACGCTCACGGTCCTGCTCACGATCACCGCTTCCGGGTCGCCCGGTGCACGAAAGCAGGCGGAAGGTTCGGCCAGACCACCGTCGAGCGCTCCAGCCGGTCGAAACGGTGTGCCAGTTCGGCGGCGAAGTGACGGGCCGGCGGGGTCCAGGCCGCGTGCAGATACGCGAAGGTGGTGAACCGGCCGCCAGGTACGAGGACTTCGGTCACGGCGTCCAGGATGTGCGCGCGGCGTTCGCGCGGCATGACCGTCCACGGCAGCCCGGACACCACCGCATCGACCGGCTCGTCCACCGCGGCGGCCAGCTCGGCCGCCGATCCTCGTACCACGGTCAGCCGCGGGTCCCGCCGACCGGCCGCCAGCCGGGCCGCGAGCACGGGGTTGAGCTCGACCGCGACCAGTCGTGCGTCGGGCGCGAGCCGGGCGAGGATCGCATCGGTGAACACCCCCGTTCCCGGGCCGAGCTCCACAACGAGGCCGGCCCTCTCCAGACCGATGCCTTCGGTCATCGCGCACGCCAGCCGCCGGGAACTGGCGGATACCGCGCCGGTCATGAGGGGCCGTCTGAGGAACTCGGTGGTGATCGACATGACGGACATGCTGAAAGCGTCCCGAGGAGCCGCACATCGTGTTCCCGGCCGGTGCGTGTACGACCACGGGAGGACCCCGAGGCGCCCCGGAGGACGATGCGGCGCGGCGGGCCCCGACCGTAGCGTGAGGTGGTGCACTGGCTGATCGAGACCCTGCCCCGCCTGCGGCGCGGCCACCCGTGGCTGGCGGACCTGCTGCTGGTCGTGGTGGTGGCCATGCCCCCGGTGATCCACGCGCAGCCGGGCTGGCGGCCGGTCTGGGTGCAGACGGGCGTCTACATGGCCCTGGTGCTGCCCCTGCTGGCGCGCCGACGTCGGCCGGTGCTCGTCGCGGCCCTGGTGACGGCGGGGTTCTGGGCGCAGAACCTCGGACAGGTGTGGGGACAGGAATCGGGACGCGGCGCCGTCGCCCTGGCCGCGGTCCTGGCCACGCTCACGGTGCGTGGCCTGCGCCGGTCCGCGGCGACGGTGGTCTGTGCCACCGTCCTCGTACTGCTGTGGATTCCCGCATGGCAGCGGGAGCCGGCGGGCACGGGCGCTCGTGCTGCCTGGCTCACCCCGCTCACGGTGGGCCTTCTGCTGGGCGGTGCATGGGTGTTCGGCGAATACGTCCGTGCCCGGCGGGCCTACGTCGCCGAGTTCGAGCGGAGGGCCGCGCTGGCCGAGTCGGAGCGCCTCGCCCTGGCCCAGGTCGCCGTCGCCGAGGAGCGGGCACGCATCGCCCGCGAGATCCACGACGTACTCGCGCACAGTATGAGCGTGATGGTGTTGAACGCCGAGGGCGGCAGGCTGATGCGCCATGTCGACCCCACTGTCGTGGACCGCACCCTCGGCGTCATCAGCACGACCGGCCGTGAGGCCCTGGGTGAACTGCGGCGGCTGCTGGAGGTGCTGCGCACGCCCGGCGCCGACGCCTCGGCCGACGGCTGCGATCCGGGTGGGGCCGCCGCGTCCCTCCCGGCGGATCTGCGGCGACTGGTCGGACGCCTCAGCGCGAGCGGCAGGCACGCGGTCCTGGAACTCCACGGGGACGGATCCGGCCTTCCCGCGGATCTCACCGTGCAGACGCACCGCATCGTGCAGGAGGCGCTCACCAACGTCGTCAAGCACGCGCCGCCGGACGCCTCGATCCACGTACGGGTCGACACCGGTACCCAGGGGCCCGGGCGCCTGGTCCGGGTCCGGGTGGAGAACTCGGCAGGAACCGGAAGGGCAACCGCCGCCGAACGCCCCGCCCCGCTGCTCTCCTCCGGTCGCGGGCTGGCCGGCATGCGCGAACGCACCGCGCTGTACGGCGGAAGTGTGACCGCCGGGCCCACTCCCGACGGCGGCTACAAGGTCGCCGCCACCCTGCGCCCCACGCAGCCCCAACTCACTGCGGAGACCGCATGACCGGCCCGACCCCGACCCCGGCTCCCCCGCCGCCGCCGTCCCGTGTGCTGATCTGCGACGACCAGGAGCTGATCCGGATGGGGCTGCGGATGGTCGTCGACAGCCAGCCCGATCTGACCGTCGTGGGCGAAGCCGCCGACGGCGACGCGGCGATCGCCGGCGTGGCCGCCCTGGAGCCGGACCTCGTCCTGATGGACGTCCGCATGCCCGGTCTCGACGGGCTCACCGCGACGGAGCATCTCTGCGCCCAGCCCCAAGGCCCCCGGATCCTCGTCGTCACCACCTTCGACCTGGACGAGTACGCCTATGCCGCCCTGCGTGCCGGCGCGAGCGGCTTCCTCGTCAAGGACGCCCCCGCCGAGGAAATCCTGGTGACCGTCCGTGCGGTGCTGCGCGGAGAGGTCATGGTGGCGCCCTCGCTGACCCGGCGCCTGGTGGAACGCTTCGTCCTGCAAGCCCCCGCGTCCGCGCCCGCCCAGCGCGGCCGTCTGTCGGCTCTCACCGAACGGGAACGAGAAGTCCTCTCCCTGGCCGCCCGGGGACTCGCCAACGGCGAGATCGCGGACAGCCTCTTCATCGGGGAGACCACCGTCAAGACCCACCTCGGCCGCATCCTGACCAAACTCGGCCTCCGTGACCGGATCCACGCGGTGATCTTCGCCTACGAGAGCGGTCTGGTACGGGTCGGGGACGAGTCCGTGCACTGAGGAGTGCGACGGCCGTCGAAGGCGACGTCGAAGGCCTGAAGTACGGCTTGTCCGGCATCCGGACGCGGCCGGGTGCAGAGCCACTGCCGCGGGCGGCCCGTTCGTGACGTCGGCGTTGCATTCGTATGGCGGACGACTGTGAAGTCTGGTGGCGGACGCGATCACGACTCCAGACTCTTGTGTTGTCGGTCCCCGATCAGGAAACGACAGGCCCGGACACCAGCGCACCGTCGCAGCGGACCGAGTACGCGCACTTCACCATGTCAGAAAGCAGCGCCAGCATGCCCAGAACCGGCACACCCCCGCCGGACCCCCACACCGTCGCCGGCACGTCCCACATCCGGAGGGAGGCACACTCGTGCTCCGTCACCTGATCAGCAAGGCCGCCGGATGGCTCGCCATGATCGTGGTCGCCACGAACGTGACGTATGTGCTGGCCGCGTGGTTCCTCGACCCGAGGTCCAACTACCGGGGACTGCGCCCGGTCCGGACGGAGGAGCAGATCGACCGCGCTCTGGCGCCGTACGGCCTGGATCCGCGGGTCCCGCTGGCGGATCGGTGGTGGCACTGGTTCAGCGACGTGGTTCTGCATTTCGACTGGGGAAAGTCACCGGTCGGTGTGTCGGTGAACTCGGAGATCGGTTTCCGGGCCGTGGTCAGCGGCCAGTTGGTCACTGCCGCGACGCTCCTGTCCGTGGTCCTGGGTGTGGCGCTCAGTGTGTTCAGCGCGTCCCGGCAGTACGGCTGGTGGGACCGGATCACCCAGTTCGCCTCCGTGTTCCTGTTCAACGTCCCGGCGGCGGTCGCGGCACTGGCGGTGGTCCTGGCCGGGATCTGGCTGAACCAGCACCTCGGGTGGCGCTTCCTGTACGTCGCCGGGGAGAAGTCCCCGACTGTCAAAGGGTTGTGGCCGACGGTCACGGACCGGTTCCAGCACCTGATCCTGCCGACAGCGAGCCTGACCCTGCTGGGCTACGTCGGCTACCACCTGACCCAGCGTTCGCTGCTGCTGGACAGCGTGAACGCGGACTTCGTACGCACCGCGCGCGCCACCGGCCTGACGCGTGCCCAGGCGATCCGGCGGCACGCACTTCGCGCCTCGCTCATCCCGACGGCCACGTCGGTGGCGTTCGGCATCCCGGCGATCTTCACCGGCGCGGTGATCACCGAGACCGTCTTCGGGTGGAACGGCATGGGCCAGTACTTCATCCAGACACTCGCCAAGAACGACGTGCACGGCGCCGTCGCCGTGGCGGCCTTCGGCGCCGCGATGACCGCGGTCGGGGCGATCCTGGCCGATGTCGCGGTCGTCCTCCTCGACCCGCGGGTACGGGTGAGCTGAGATGGCGACCACGGTGACTCCCCTGCCCGAGCCGCTCGACGACGCCGCCGCGCTCCGGCTCGGCAGCGGACTGCTGTACCTGCGGCGGTTCGCCCGCAACCGCGGGGCCCTGCTCGGGGTGACCCTCTTTGTGCTCCTGCTGTTCTTCACGGTGTTCGGAGGCCTGTTCACGCGCTTCGCGTACACCGACACCGACTTCACGGCACTCACCCAGCCCCCCGGCGCGACGCACTACTTCGGCACCAACCAGGGTGGCAACGATGTCTACGCGGAGGCCGTACACGGCCTGCAGCGCTCGTTGGCGATCGCGGTCAGCGTCTCGGTGCTGACGATCGTGCTCGCCGCCGTGATCGGCGCGGGCGCCGCGTACTTCGGTGGGCGTGTCGAGAAGCTGACCCTGACGGTCATCCACTTTCTGCTCGTCGTGCCGTCGTTCCTCATCCTGGCCCTGGTCTCGCACCACCTCGCCGGCGACTGGCGCGTGCTCATCCTGGTGCTGACCGTGTTCGGCTGGATGTCCACGGCACGGGTCATCTGGGCGGTCTCCACATCCCTGCGGGAGCGGGACTACGTGCTGGCCGCCGAGTTCATGGGCGTGCGGCCGTGGCGGATCGTCATGCGGCACATCATCCCCAACCTCGGTTCCCTGCTCATCGTCAACCTGACCCTCGGAGTCGTCGCCACCGTGCTCAGCGAGACCGCCCTGTCCTTCCTCGGTTTCGGTGTGCAGACGCCGGACGTGTCACTGGGCACCATGCTCGCCGACGGCGCGGGGACCATCACCAGTGCTCCCTGGCTGTTCGGCTATCCGGCCGGCCTGGTGGTGCTGCTGACGGTGTCGATGACCCTCATCGGCGACGGCCTGCGCGACGCCCTCGACCCCACGTCGGCCACCGGGGCCTCGGGAGGCCGGCGATGACGTTCACCACCCCTCGGACACACCCCGCCACGGCGTCCGGTACCACGGCACCGGTGCTGTCGGTGCGCGACCTGCACATCTCCTTCCCGTCCGAGGCCGGTCCGGTCCCGGCCGTGCGGGGAGTCAGCTTCGACGTGCTGCCCGGGCGGACCCTCGGCATCGTCGGCGAGTCGGGGTCGGGCAAGTCCGCCACCGCGATGGGCATCATGGGCCTGCTGCCGGAGACCGCCCGGCTGTCGGGGCAGGTACAGCTCGGCGGCCGCGACCTGGTAGGACTGAACGACCGGCAGCTGTCCGCGGTGCGCGGCAAGGACATCGGCATGGTCTTCCAGGACCCGCTGTCCGCGCTGACCCCGATCTTCTCGGTGGGCAGGCTGCTGTCCGACGCACTGCGGGTGCACCAGGACCTGACGAGGCAGGCCGCGTGGAAGCGCGCGGTCGATCTGCTGGACCTGGTCGGCATCCCCGAACCGCACCGCAGGGCACGGTCGTTCCCGCACGAGTTCTCCGGCGGCATGCGCCAGCGCGTCGTGATCGCCCTGGCCATGGCGAACTCACCGTCGGTCATCATCGCCGACGAACCCACCACCGCCCTCGACGTGACCGTGCAGGCGCAGATTCTGGGCGTGCTGCGCACCGCGCAGGCCGAGACCGGTGCGGGTGTCGTACTCATCACCCATGACCTGGGGGTGGTGGCCGGTTACGCGGACGAGGTCGCGGTGATGTACGCCGGCCGGATCGTGGAACAGGCCGCGGCCGAGGAGCTGTACGGCCACCCCACCATGCCCTACACGATCGGGCTGCTGGGCGCGGTGCCCCGGCCCGATGTCCGGGCCGACCGGGCTCTCGTGCCGATCGGCGGCGAGCCCCCCTCGCTGCTGCGGATGCCGGCCGGTTGCCCGTTCGCGGACCGCTGCCCGGCCGCGGTCGACCGTTGCCGCACGGAGGAGCCCGCGCTGGCCCCCGTCGCCGGCCACGGGCGGGTGGCCTGCCTGCGCGCCGACGAGGTGGCCGACGGCCGCCTGGCGAGGGAGTCGCTGTTCCCCGCCGCCGCGGACGCCGGGGAGCGGACCGCCGGCTCCCCCGGTGAGGTGGTGCTCCGCGTCTCCGGCCTGGCCAAGACGTATCCCGTCACCACAGGCGCGTTGCTCAGGCGCCGTGTCGGCACGCTGCACGCCGTCGCCGATGTCGGCTTCGAGCTGCGGGCGGGCCGGACCCTGGGCCTGGTGGGCGAGTCCGGCAGCGGCAAGACCACCACCCTGCTGGAGATCATGCGCCTCAAAGCGCCCGAGCGCGGGCTGATCGAGGTCGAGGGCACGAACGTGGCCGGGCCGGGTTCCGCCGAGCGGGCGCGGGAGCTGCGCCGCGCGGTGCAGATCGTCATGCAGGACCCCATGGGCTCCCTCGACCCCCGGCTCCCGGTCTTCGACCTGCTCGCCGAGCCTTTGCAGGCGGTGGGCGCCGGCCGTGCGGCGATCCGCGCACGCGTGGCCGAGCTCCTCGACCTGGTCGGGCTGGAGGCGTCGGTGTCCGACCGCTTCCCGGCCGCTCTGTCCGGTGGGCAGCGCCAGCGGGTCGGCATCGCCCGGGCGCTGGCGACCGAACCGCAGATCGTGGTGCTCGACGAGCCGGTGTCCGCGCTGGACGTCTCCGTGCAGGCCGGCGTCGTCAACCTGCTCGCGAAACTCCAGCGCGAACTGGGCCTCGCCTACCTGATCGTCGCGCACGACCTCGCGGTGATGAGGCACGTGGCCGACCACATCGCGGTCATGTACCTCGGCCACATCGTCGAGACAGCCGCCACCGAGGATCTCTTCGCCGACCCCAGGCACCCTTACACCGAGGCCCTGCTCTCCGCGATCCCGGTCCCCGACCCACGGGTCGAGCGATCACGGGAGCACATCGTGCTGGAGGGCGAGCAGCCGAACGCATCGGATCTGCCGCCAGGTTGCGTCTTCGTCGGCCGCTGTCCCCTGTACCGGACGCTCGACGAGGCGCTGCGGGAACGCTGTCGCGCCGAGCGGCCCGCCCTGGGCGCGGCGGCAGCCGGCTCCGGCCACCGGCACGCCTGCCACGCCCGCTGAATCAAGGCCCCCCCACCCCGCCGGCATCGCGCCCCGCGGTGCCGCACGCCTCCACACAGGAACGGAACCACTCCCCCATGCGATCGCACATCACCCCCACAGCCGCGCTCGTGGCGGCCCTCGCGCTGGCCGCCACCGCCTGCAGTTCCTCCGGGTCCGGTGCCCCTGTGGCCGGCAGGCCCACCGACAAGGCGGCGACGCCCGCGGTGGCCTCGGCGAAGGTCGACTACAACCCGCAGCCGTACGAGAACATCAAGGACGGCGGGACCTACACCACCCCCGGTACTTTCGACGACCAGGGAAATCCCTTCAACGCCAACGCGACCCTCACCGCCTCCCGCATCTGGTTCTGGTACAACCCCGACGTCATCACGTACTCCCCCACCGGCGAAGTGCAGTACAACCCGGACTACCTCAGCGACGTCAAGGTCACCACCACCGGCGGCAACCAGCGGGTCGTCCTCACCATCAACCCCAAGGCCACCTACAACGACGGCACCCCCATCGACTGGAGCGCCGTCAAGGCGACCTGGCAGGCCAACAACGGCACGAACAAGGACTACAACGCGAGCAACACCGAGGGCTACCGCAACATCATCTCGGTCACCCGCGGCACCGACGACAAGCAGGCGATCATCGAGTTCAAGGGTGTCGACCCCTGGTGGTCCAGCCTGTTCACGACCTTCCTGCACCCCAAGGCCGCCACGGTCGGCGCCTTCAACGACGCCTATGTCAAGAAGGCCCACCCCGAATGGGGCGCCGGCCCCTACACCGTGGGCACGCTCGACACCAAGAGCGGCAACCTCACCTTCGTCCGCAACCCCAAGTGGTGGGGCAAGAAGGGCAAGCTCGACAAGCGGATCTACGTCAACCTGGACTCGGACGCCGCACTCAACGCCTTCAAGAACGGGCAGGTCGACTACGCCGCCACCGGCAGTGCCGAGGGCCTGAAGCAGATCAGCGGCGTCAAGGGAACCGAGATCCGCCGTGGCGGCAGCCCCTTCGAGTACTCGCTCTACGTCAACACCAAGTCGACGGTCCTGGGCGACGTCCACGTCCGCGAGGCCCTGCTGAAGAGCGTGGACCGGGCACAAATCGCCAAGATCCAGTTCCAGGGCCTGGACTACTCCGAACCGCTGCCCGGCTCGGCCCTGCTCTTCAGTTTCCAGAAGGGCTACAGCGACAACATCTCCCCGCTGATCGACTACGCCCCCGACGACGCGAAGAAGGCCCTGGACGCCGCCGGCTGGAAGCCGGGTGGTGACGGTATACGCGAGAAGAACGGCACCAAGCTCAGCGTGGGCTACACCCTCCTCGGCGACGACCCTCTGGACAAGGCCACGGCCAACGCGTTCGCCGCGATGCTCAAGCCGGTCGGCATCCAGCTCGAGATCAAGAAGGCCGACGAAGCGGACTTCGCGAAGATCCTCGGCGACCGGGACTTCGACCTCTTCCTGTCCGGCAACCGGTCCACGGACCCCTTCGGCGCCCGCTACCTCTACCAGTTCTACGGCACCGACAGCGACTCCAACCTGACCGGCGCCGGAACCCCCGACCTGGACAAGGAGATCCACGCCGCGGCCTCGATCTCCGACCCGGACCGGCAGACCGCCCAGGCCAACGCCATCGAGCGCAAGGAACTCGCGCAGTACGCCTTCCTGCCCCTGTTCAGCGGGCCGTCCATCTACGCCGTGAAGAAGGGCCTCGCCAACGTCGGCGCCACCATCTTCGGCACTCCGCTGCCGGAGACCGTGGGCTGGCAGAAGTAGCCGTCCCACGGGCCCACCCGGGCCGGCCGGGACGCGAGTCGCGCTCCCGGCCGGCATGCCGTGCTCTCGGAAGGAACGCCCATGTCCGGTCCCGTTCTGCACCTCGCCGTCGAGATCGACGGCGACGGCGCCCACCCCGCGGCCTGGCGCCGCGCCGCCCACTCCCCCGGCCGGCTGCTGACCCCACGCCGGGTGGCCGGCGTGGCAGCGGCCGCGGAGAACGCCGGGTTCAGCCTCGTCACCCTGGACGACGGTGTGCTGCCGCCCGGCGCCCCGCCGGACCCGGTGGGCCGGATCGGCGCGGTGGAGCGGGCGGCCTTCGTCGCCGCGTCCACGAGCACGATCGGGATCGCGCCGGTGCTACCCGTCACGTACGCGGAACCGTTCCACGTCTCCGGTCAGTTGGCGTCGCTGGACCACGTTTCCGCCGGACGCGCGGGATGGGTGGTGACCGAGGAGGACCTGCCCGAGGCGGCGCGCGCCTGGGGGCGCCCTCTGATCGCCGACGCGGGCGGGCGGGCCCGCGAGACCCGGGACGGGGTGGGGGTGGTGCGTGCCCTGTGGGACTCCTGGGAGGACGACGCCGTGATCCGGTCGGTGGCCAGCAGCCGCTACCTCGACCGCGAACGCCTCCACTACATCGACTTCACCGGGGAGACCTACTCCGTGAAGGGCCCGGCGATCGTGCCGCGCCCACCCCAGGGGCAACCGGTCGTCCTGGGCCGGCCGGACCTGGTGCCCGCCGGGCTGCTCGACGTGGCGCTCGTCAGCGGGCGGGACCCGGCGGCGGTGACGGCTGCCGCCGCCGCGGCGGGCACACCCCGCGTCCTCGCGGAGGTCGACGTCGCCCTCGACACGCCCCGGGCGAGCGCCGCCGAACGCGTCGCCGACCTGGAGCGTCACGCGCCGTGGGCCGATCGTGGGCGGCTGCGGCACATCGGATCGGCCGACGGCCTCGTCACCCTCCTCGCCGGTCTGCGCGGCCTGGTGGACGGCGTCCGGCTGCACCCGCTCGTCCTGGACGAGGACCTGGCCGTCCTCTCCCGGCTCGTGGTGCCCGCCCTGAGCGAACGACGCCTGGCCGCCCGTCCGCTTCCGGGCGGGTCACTGCGCTCGGCCCTGGGTCTCGAGCGGCCCGCCAACCGTTACGCCACCACCGCCCCCGAGGAGGAGGCCCGATGACCCGCACCGATCCCCTCGACGTCCCTCGCCCCGACGCGCAGCTCCACTTGGGGGTGTTCTTCCAGGGCGTCAACCACTGGACCGTCTGGTCCGCGCCGGAGAGCGGTTCGCAGATCGACCCCGCATCGTTCCGCCGGGTCGCCCAGACCGCCGAGCGGGGCCTGTTCGACGCGTTCTTCCTCGGCGAGGGCCTGCGGTTGCGAGAGGTCGACGGCCGCATCCACGATCTCGACGTGGCCGGGCGGCCGGACGCGATCACCCAGCTCGCCGCACTGGCCGCCGTGACCCGCCGGATCGGCCTGGTCAGCACCTCCAACTCCACCTTCAACGAGCCCGCCGACCTCGCCCGCCGCCTGTCCGGGCTCGACCTGCTCTCCGAAGGCCGCGCAGGGTGGAACGTGGTGACCACGGACAACGCGTGGACCGGCGAGAACTTCCGCCGCGGCGGCTACCTCGACCATGCCGACCGCTACCGGCGGGCGGAGGAGTTCCTCACCGTCGCCCGCTCCCTGTGGGACGGCTGGGAGGACGGGGCCGTCGCCACCTCCGCGGAGGCACCGTCCTGGTCGGTACCGGGCGCCGTCACCCGCGTACGCCACAAAGGCGCCCAGTTCGATGTCGACCTCGTCCCGACCTTGCCCCGCAGTCCCCAGGGGCATCCGGTCGTCTTCCAGGCCGGGGACTCCGGCGAGGGCCGCGACTTCGCCGCCCGCAACGCCGACGTCATCTTCTCCGCGCACGGCAGCGACTTCGACGACGCACTGGCCTTCGCCGAGGACATCCGGCGCCGGCTGCGGGCGGCCGGACGACCCGAGGACGATCTGCGGATCCTGCCCGGCACGGAGATCATCATCGGCGCCACCGAGGAGGAGGCGCACGAGAAGAAGCGCTGGATCCGCCGGCAGCAGGTGACTCCCGCGACGGCGCTCGGCATCGCGGGGCTGTTGTGGGGCATCGACCTGTCGGACCGGGACGCCGACGGGCCTCTTCCCAAGGAGGATCCCGTGGTGGCCGAGAACGACGGCTCCTTCGGCGCCCGGCGCGTCGCCGACCCGCGCGTGGTGGTCGCCGAGTGGCGTGCCAAGGCGGAGGCGCACGGGTGGTCGCTGCGCGAGGCCGTCATCGCGCTCGGGCCCCAGCGTGGCCATGTCGGCACCCCGTCCCGACTCGCCGACCGGTTCGCCTCCTTCGTACGGCACGGAGCGGTCGACGGCTTCAACGTCACGCCTTACCTGATCCCGGACGGCCTCGACGACATCGTCGACCTGCTTGTCCCGGCACTGCAGGAACGCGGTGTCTATCGCACGGAGTACACCGGTAGGACACTCCGCTCCCATCTGGGCCTGCGACCGCCACTGACCCGCCGCGCGGCCTTCGGGAGCCGCCAACGGGCGGATCGGACCGAAGAGTTCGCGCCATTGACGGACGGCGACACCGCTCCGTAGGCTGCGAAGCGGCATTGAGCGTCAGCGTCAAGCCCTGGCTGGCTGACCGGCAACCCTCCGACGCGGCGGGGTGCTCCAGGTGAAAGCCCGGCGGAGTCATCGGCGACTTCCGCAAGCGCGCCGCCCCGTGAACGGAGCCCGGAGGGGGAGGAGTAGGCATGCGGCACCACGGCTACCTGAGCGCCTCCCTCGCGGCCGCGACGCTGTTCTCCGGCTTCTCGCGGCGACGCCATATCGATCTGCAGCGCTCCGCCAGCTGTCTCTGTCACAGCTGACCGGGATCCGCCCCGCCGGCTGACTACGCGCGCCGGCCGCCTCCCCGCACATCCACGCCCCCTGCGGGGTGTACCGGTTCGCGCCCACCGCCGGACCCGCTCTCTCCCTCCCTCTCCCCATCCTCTGAACAGCGTCACCCCGTCGCGGCAGCACGCCTGACGGGGCGTCATATCCGTGCGCTCTCGCTCCCTGCGCCGGTGCGCGGTGACACGAGTAGGAGAACCCTCGGTGACAGCTCATCACGATGCATCCACCGGCCGGGCCGCCGCCGCCCTGGCCGTCCTCATGACCACCGGCGTCCTGCTGACCGCCTGCGGCTCGGGCACCGGCGGGTCCGGCGCCGGTACCGGGCGGCCCAGTTCCGGAGGCACCCTGACCTTCGCCGTCGGTTCCGACGCCGGCTGCGTGGATCCGCAGCAGGTCGGCAGCAACGACACCATCTACTCCCTGCGCCAGGTCGTCGACTCCCTGACCGACCAGGACCCGAAGTCCGGCAAGATCGTGCCGTGGCTGGCCAAGAGCTGGGACGTCAGCCCGGACGCCACCACGTTCACCTTCCACTTGAGACCAGGCGTGACCTTCAGCGACGGTTCACCGCTGACCGCTCAGGTGGTCAAGGACAACTTCGACGCCGTGCCGAAGCTCGGCGCACTGGCCATCCTCGCCCAGGGGTACCTCAGCGGCGTGGAGAGCACGGCCGCCGTCGATCCGTCCACCGTGCGAGTGACGTTCAAGGCGCCCAACGCCCAGTTCCTCCAGGCGACGGCAACGCACTCGCTGGGGATCGAGTCGTCGGCGAGCGTGAAGAAGTCGCCGCAGGACAGGTGCAGCCAGGGGGTGGTCGGATCCGGACCCTTCGTGCTGAAGCAGTACGTGCAGAACCAGTCGATCACCCTGGCCAAGCGGGCCGGGTACCAGTGGGGCTCCTCACTGTGGACCAAGAAGGGCGAGGCGTACCTGGACCAGCTGGTGTTCAAGGTGGTTCCCGAGGCGGGAGTACGGGCCGGCAGCCTCCGGTCCGGCCAGGTGGACGCGATCGGCAGCGTCGGCCGGGCCGACGAGGCGACGCTCAAGGGAGGCCGGGTGAACCTCCAGCAGCGGGCGAACCCCGGCGTCGTGTTCGGACTGGGGTTCAACAACTCCCGGCCGATCCTGAAGGACGCCAGGGTGCGCCAGGCGGTCGGGTACGCCGTCGACCGACAACAGGTCGCCGCCACGGTGTTCCCGACCGGCACCCGGCCGGCCACCAGCGTCCTGTCGCACACCACGCCGGACTACACCGACCTGGGTGCGGAACTGGCCCACGACGGCGCCAAGGCGGGGGCACTGCTGGACGCGGCCGGTTGGAAGCCGGGCCAGGACGGCATCCGCACGAAGAACGGCACACGGCTGAGCCTGACCGTCAAGTGGTTCGCAAACGCGGCCACGAACCAGCCGGCACTGGAACTGATCCAGCAGCAGCTCAAGGCCACCGGCATCGAGCTGGTGCTCAAGGAGTTGCAGATCTCCCAGATCGCCCAGGTGCAGCAGTCCGGCGACTTCGACGCACTGTGGGGAAACCTGACCCGCGCCGACCCGGACATCCTGCGGACCTCGTACTCCACCGAACTCGCCAACACCTACCGCGTGCCGTCGAGCCCACTGGACGCGGTCCTGGACCAGCAGGCGGCCACCACCGACGCGAACCAGCGGGCACAACTGGTCACGCGGGCACAGACGTTGATCGTACGAAATGCCTACACCGTCCCGGTGGTCGAACTGCAGACCCAGCTGGGCGTGTCGAACAAGGTGCACCACCTCGACTTCGACGCCTCCAGCCGGATCCAACTGCACGACACCTGGATCGGCTGACGGCATGGGCGCATACGTGATCAAGCGGTTCGCACAGGCGCTCGCCGTGCTGTGGGCCGCCTACACGCTGTCGTTCGTGGTCCTGGACTACCTGCCCGGTGACCCGGTGTCGGCCATGGCCGGCGCCGGGGCGGACTCCGCTGCCATCGATCCGGCGCAGCTGGCCGCGCTCCGACACCAGTACGGCTTCGACAAGCCAGTTCCGGAGCAGTACATCGAGTACCTCGGCCGGGCCGTGCGCGGCGACTTCGGTGACGCGATCTCCACGGGCCGGTCAGTCACCGCGACCCTGGCCGACGCACTGCCGCAGACCCTGCAACTGACGGGGGCGGCGCTGCTGCTCGCAGTCGCCGCCGGCGGCGGACTGGCGGTGCTGGCGACCCGTACCCCGCGGCGGTGGCTGCGGCAGGTCCTGCTGTCCCTGCCACCGTTGGGAGTGTCGGTTCCCACGTTCTGGGTCGGGCTGATCCTCGTCGAGGCGTTCTCCTTCAGGCTGCGCTGGTTCCCCGCCTTCGGCAACGACGGACTGCGCGCCCTGGTGCTGCCCGCCGTGACGCTGGCCGTCCCGACCGGCGCGCTGGTCGCACAGGTACTGGCCAAGAGCCTGTTCACGGCACTGGGCCAGCCCTACGTGGAGACGGCGCGGGCCAAGGGCGCCGGCCGATGGCGCATCCACCTGCGGCACGCGCTGCGCAACGCGTCCCTGCCGGCGCTCACCATCGTGGGGCTGCTGGTCGGGCAGCTCGTCGCCGGTTCCGTGGTCGTGGAGACCGTCTTCGCCCGCGACGGCCTGGGCCGGGTGACGGTCACCGCGGTCACCGCGCAGGACCTTCCACTCGTCCAGGGCGTGGTGGTGTTCGGCGCGCTGACCTTCGTACTGGCCAACCTGGTGGTCGACCTCGTCTATCCGCTGCTGGACCCGCGCATCGTGGTGGCCTCGGGCAGGAGGGCGAGTTTCGCATGAGCCAGAGCCTTGTCCACGACACCACCGAGTCCACGGCACCTCAGCGGGGGCGTCCGGTGCACGGCACGCCGCCGGGACCGCGGCACGGCGACGCACGGCGGGCGCTGCGCTTCCTGCTGCACCGCCCGGGCCTGCTGGCCTCGATCGTCGTCGTCGTCCTGGTGGTGATCGCCTCCTTCCGCCCTGAGCTGTTCACCTCACGCAATCCGCTGGAAGGCACGCCGTCGCAGAACTTCCGAGGCCCCAGCGGCGTGCACTGGTTCGGCACCGACGAACTGGGACGCGACCTGTTCTCCCGTGTCGTGCACGGGGCACAACTGTCCCTCAAGGCGACGCTGATCGCGGTGGCGGTGGCGTTCGTCCTGGGCGGCCTGCTCGGCCTGGTGGCCGGGTTCGTGGGCCGCTGGATCGACGACGTCCTGATGCGCTTCGTGGACGTCCTGCTCTCCATTCCCGCGCTGTTCCTGTCCCTGGCCCTGGTCACCGCGCTGGGGTACGGGACGGTGAAGGTGGCCTTCGCGGTCGGGATCGCCGGCGTGGCGAGCTTCGCCCGGGTGGCCCGGTCGGAAGTGCTGCGAGTGCGGCAGGCCGTCTTCGTCGAGGCGTCGCGGTCCTGCGGTGCACGCTGGTACTCGGTACTGGGCCGGCACGTGCTCCCGAACGCCGCGGGCCCGATCGTCGTGCTGGCCACCCTCGAACTGGGAACGGCGATCCTGTCCGTGTCGGCATTGAGCTTCCTCGGCTACGGGACGCCACCGCCGGCCCCGGAGTGGGGAACGCTCATCTCCGTGGGCCGCAACTACCAGGCGAACGCCTGGTGGCTGACGGCACTGCCCGGCCTGGTGATCGCAGCGACGGTCCTGGCCACCAATCGCATCGCCCGGGCCCTGGACGGCGAATGGTCGGAGCAGCGATGACCGGGCCGGCGAACCACTCCGCGACACACATGGACGAGGACGTGACCGAAGCCCTTCTGGAGATACGCGGCCTGTCGGTGTCGTACGACACGCGCGGCGGCCCTGTGCATGCCGTACGCGGCGTCGACCTGGACGTCCGCCGGGGCGAGGTGACCGCCGTGGTGGGCGAGTCCGGCTCCGGCAAGAGCACCACCGCACATGCCGTCACCCGCCTGCTGGCGGCGAACGGCAGGATCGACGCCGGCTCCATCCGTTTCGGCCGGCACGACCTGACCGCGCTGACGGAGGCGGAACTGCGGGTCCTGCGCGGCGCGCAGATCGGTCTCGTCCCGCAGGACCCTTCGGTGTCGCTCAACCCGGTCAAGCGCATCGGCGAGCAGGTCGCCGAGGTGCTGCGCATCCACGGACTGGCCGCACGCCGCGCCGCGGCATCGGAGGCCGTCGCCGTCCTGGAGCAGGCCGGAATGCCCGATCCCGCCGTCCGTGCACGGCAGTACCCGCACGAACTCTCCGGCGGTATGCGGCAACGCGCGCTGATCGCGATCGCCATCGCCGCGAAACCGAGACTGATCATCGCCGACGAGCCGACCAGCGCGCTCGACGTCACCGTGCAGCGCCTCATCCTCGACCAACTTCAGCGCCTCACCACGGAGTACGGGACCGCACTCCTGCTCGTGACCCATGATCTCGGGGTTGCCGCCGACCGCGCACAGCACATCGTCGTCATGTCCCAGGGGCAGGTCGTCGAGGCCGGACCGACCCGGGAGGTCCTCCACACGCCGCAACACGTCTACACGCGCCGGCTGTTGGCGAGCGCTCCGAGCCTCGGTACGGGACGCCCAGCCACCCTTCGCACGCCGGCCGCCGGCGCCGTCCAGGCACCGCCTCTGGTCGAGGTCCGCAACGCGGTCAAGGAGTTCAGGCTGCCACGCGCGGCGGGCGAGACCCGGACGCTGCGCGCGGTCGACGAGGTCGGTCTCACCCTGCACCGCGGCCGGACCCTGGCCCTGGTGGGCGAGTCCGGCTCGGGGAAGTCGACCACCGCCCGGCTCGTACTCCGCCTGACCGAACCGACCGCCGGACAGATCCTGTTCGACGGCCACGACGTCACCGACGCCCGCGGCTCCCGGGCCAGAGACCTGCGCCGCCGGGCCCAACTCGTCTACCAGAACCCGTACGCCTCACTGGACCCGCGATTCTCCATCGGAGAGGTGATCACCGAGCCGCTGCGAGCCTTCCGCGTCGGCGACCGGCGCTCCCGGCTCGACCGGGCCCGCGAACTGCTGGACCGCGTGGCACTGCCGGCCTCGGTCCTCGGCCGCCGCCCGGCCGAACTGTCCGGCGGGCAGCGCCAGCGTGTGGCCATCGCACGCGCCCTCGCCCTCTCGCCGGACCTGGTGGTCTGCGACGAACCGGTGTCGGCCCTCGACGTATCCGTCCAGGCCCAGGTCCTCGACCTGCTCGCCGAACTCCAGGCCGGCAGCGAGGTGGCATACCTGTTCATCTCGCACGACCTCGCCGTCGTACGGCAGATCGCGCACGAGGTCGCCGTCATGCGGGCCGGTCGCATCGTGGAGACCGGGACCGTAGAGCAACTGTTCGCCCACCCCGCCCACCCGTACACCCGCGAACTGCTCGCGGCGATCCCGGGCCGAAGCACCCCCTCCCCCGTCGGCCCCGCCGCCGAGTCCGCCACCACGTGAGGACGAACCCCGCATGAGCACCCCTCGGATCACCTCGCTGGCCTTTCTCACCCCGGGCAATTTCGACGACGACGACCCGCACACCGGGCTGGAGGAGACGCTGCAACTGTTCGAGTACGGCGAAGGGCTCGGCTTCGACGGCGCCTGGATCCGGCAGCGCCACCTCGAACACGGCGTCGCGTCGGCCGCGGTGTTCCTCGCCGCGGCCGGCCAGCGCACCCGGCGGGTCGAGCTGGGGACCGCGGTCATTCCCATCGGGTACGAGAGCCCCTTCCGCCTCGCGGAGGACCTGTCGCTCGCCGACGTCCTCTCGCAAGGGCGACTCCAGGCCGGCTTCAGCACCGGCATGCCGCACGCCGAACTGCTGGGGGACCTGGTGTACGACGGGGACTGGCGCAGCTTCGACCTGTCGTACGGCAGAATCGCCCGCCTCGTCGACAACCTGCGCGGCCGCTGGCTGGGCGGCCCGGACACGGTGATCCACTCACCAGGCAACACCCAGCGGCCCCGGCTGCAACCGCACAACCCCGATCTGGCCGACCGTATCTGGTACGGCGCGGGCAGCCTCCGCTCCGCCCGCTGGGCCGCCGAACACGGTCTGCACCTGTTGTCCGGGAACATCGTCAGCGGCGGGGAGGACACCGACGACTTCACCACGGCCCAACTGCGCCTGCTGTCCCAGTACCGACACACCGTGCACGCGGTGCGGCCGGAGGCCCGGATCGCGCTGGGGCGCGTCGTCGTACCGTTCGACAGCGCCGACACCGCCACCCGGACCCGCTACACCGACTACGCCGCCGGCCGCCACAAGCGCACTCTGACGCCGCAGACCATCGGCACACGTCGGATCCTCTTCGCCCCGGACATCGTCGGGACCGCCGAACAGATCCTGGAACAGCTCACCGCCGACCCCGTGATGGCGTCGGTGTCGGAACTCCGCCTCGAACTGCCCTACGAGTTCCATCACGAGGAGTACCAGCAGATCCTGCACGACGTACGACACCTGATCGCCCCGGAACTGGGCTGGCAGCCAACCCCTCAGGGCGACACCGACCGAAGCCCGAACCTCGTGCAGGAGGCAACACCCTGAACGATCGGCCGATCGAGCAGCTCAGGCGGGCAGGCGCGGCACGCTGTCGATCAGCCTGCGCGTGTACGGGTGGGCGGGACGGCCCAGCACCTGGCCGGTGTCGCCCTGCTCGACCACGCGGCCGCGTTCGAGCACGGCGGTGCGCTCGCACAGGGACGCCACGACCGACAGGTCGTGGGAGACCATGACCAGCGTCAGACCCTGTTCCTGCTTGAGCTCCGCCAGCAGGTCCACGACCTTGACGCGGGTGGTGACGTCGAGCGCGCTGACGGGTTCGTCGGCGAGCAGTACCCGTGGGTGGCACACCACGGCCCGGGCGATCGCGATGCGCTGGCGCTGCCCGCCGGAGAACTCGTGCGGATAGCGGTGCAGCGCGTCGGCGGGCAGGCCGACGCGCTCCAGTGCGACGGCCGCTTTCGGCATGGCTACGGACCGTGTGGCGATGCCGAGGGAGCGCAGGGGCTCCGCGACGATGGCTCCCACGCGCCGGCGGGGGTCGAGCGAGGAGTAGGGGTCCTGGAAGACGCACTGCACGCTTCGCCGGAAGCGACGCATCTGCTCACGGTCGCGCAGGGAGAGAGCAGCGCCGTCGAAGTGGACACCTCCGGC
This sequence comes from Streptomyces sp. NPDC088732, assembly GCF_044751205.1. Taxonomy (NCBI): domain Bacteria; kingdom Bacillati; phylum Actinomycetota; class Actinomycetes; order Kitasatosporales; family Streptomycetaceae; genus Streptomyces; species Streptomyces sp. NPDC088732. The sequence continues at coordinate 7,936 of NZ_JBIVLI010000034.1, read as the reverse complement.
CGTGGGACGGGAGAGACCCAGGAGCAGGCGCAGCAGCGTCGTCTTCCCGGCGCCCGACTCACCGACGAGAGCGAGGCTCTCTCCGGCCTCCACGGTGAGGGTGACGTCCCGCACCGCGTCGTCCGCGCTCCCGCGGTGGCGCAGGGTCACGTCCTTCAGTTCCAGTACGGGCGTCACGGTGCGCTCCTCAGGTCCAAAGCGGACTCCAGTTGCCGTGCGCTGGCCACGAGGGCCCTGGTGTACTCATGGTGAGGGGCGCGAACGAGGTCGCGGACCGTGCCCTCCTCGACGGCGCGGCCGTCCTTCATCACCAGGGCGCGGTCGGTCACCCGGGCGACGACGGCGAGGTCGTGGCTGACGAAGAGCACGGCCATGCTCCGTTCCCGCACGAGGGCGTCGACGAGGTCCAGCATCTCCGCCTGCACCGACACGTCCAGCGCGGTCGTCGGCTCGTCCGCGATGAGCAGAGCGGGCGCGCAGGCCAGTGCCATGGCCAGGGCGACGCGCTGTCGCTGTCCGCCGGAGATCTCGTGCGGGAACGCCCGAAAGACCCGCTCCGGATCGGGCAGCCGCACCTGTGTCAGCGCGTCACGCACGGCGTCACGCAGGGTGGCTCCCTTGAGGCCGGTGCGCCGCGCGAGGGGTTCGGCGATCTGCCGGCCCACGCGCATCAGCGGGTCGAGCGCGGTCAGCGGTTCCTGGAAGACGATGGCCGCGTCGCGGCCGCGTACCGCGGTGAGCCGCCTTTCGGGGGCACCGACGATCTGGGTTCCGGCCAGTTCGATGCTGCCGGTGGCGGTCATGCCGTCGGGCAGGAGACCGAGAACGGCAAGCGTGCTGAGCGACTTGCCCGAGCCGGACTCGCCGATGAGACCGAGTCGTTCACCGCTGTCCACGCCGAAGGAGAGGTCGTCGATGAGGGTGCGGCCGTCGGCGGTCCTGACGGTCAGTCCGCGTACGTCGAGGAGGCTCATGTCCGCCTCCTGCGGGTCGCGGGGTCGAGGGAGTCCCGCAGTCCGTCGGCGATCAGATTGACGCCGATGACGAGGAGGACCAGCAGGATGCCAGGGGCGAGTGCCCCGGCGGGGGCGGTGGTGAAGGTGGCCTGCGCCTCCTGGAGCATGCGGCCCCACGAGGCGTTGGGCGGCGGGGCGCCCAGGCCGAGGTAGGACAGGCCCGCCTCGGCCAGTACGGCAAGGCCGAACTGCAGGGCCAGGTTCACCACGAGGGTGGGCCAGATGTTCGGCAGCACGTGGCCGAGCACCGTGCGGGGCCAGGAGGTGCCGGACGTACGGGCTGCGGTGATGTAGTCCTGCGCCAGCACTCGTTTGACCAGGATGCGGACCAGCCGCGCGACGACGGCACTCTGCGCCAGACCGATCGCGAGGACCGCGGAACCGAGGGTCGCCGAGCGCGCCGCGACGATGAGCATGGCGAGCAGCAGCGTCGGGAACGCGATCAGGATGTCGAGGAATGCGGACAGGGTGTCATCGAGCCAGCCCTGCGCGAAGGCGGCGAGGATACCCAGGGTGAGGCCGAGAGCGGCGGCGACGAGCACGGACCCCAGCCCGGCCTCGACGGCGATGCGCGAGCCCGCCATCACCTGGGTGAACAGGTCGCGCCCGAGCTTGTCGGTGCCCAGAAGATGACCCCCACCAGGTGCCGTCAGCCGTCCGCCGGAGGTGTCGTCGGCGGCGTAGGGCGACCAGAACAGGGAGACCAGTGCGAGCAGCACGATCAGGCCCGCCAGGACACAGCCGACGACGAGCGTGGCAGAGCCGCGGAAGCGGCGCCCTGCTCGTGTCGCCCGCCTGCTCCGGGCCGGTTCGAGGATGTCGGACGTCATCGGGCTCCTCCCGACAGCCGTGCGCGCAGTCGCGGGTCGATGATCCGCTGGACCAGGTCGGCGACGAAGCCGATGACCAGTACGGCAAGCGTGGAGACGAACAGCACGCCCTGGATGACCGGGTAGTCGTGCTGCGCGATGCCGGTGGCGAGCATCGAGCCGAGGCCCGGCAGCGCGTACACCGATTCGACCACGACGGCGCCGAGCAGGGTCGTGGCGAGTTCGATGCCGAGGACGGAGATCACCGGGACCGAGGCGTTGCGCAGGCCGTGCCGCCACATCGCCCGGCCGAAGGAGGACCCGAGGGCGCGGGCGGTCCGCAGGTGATCGCTGCCCAGGACGTCCAGGGTCGCGGAGCGCACATAGCGGATCAGGGAAGCGCTCATCACCAGGGCGATGGTCACGACCGGCAGGACGAGGGAGCGGACCGCCTCGGCGGGCTCCGACCAGCCGTCCGGTGGAAAGCCGCCCGCCGGAAGCCAGCCCGCGTTCAGGGCGAACACGTCGATCAGGATCATGCCGAGCCAGAACACCGGGATCGCGATGCCCAGCTGGGAGACGCCGCTGAGCAGGGCTCCGTACCAGGTGTGCCGCTTGTACGCCGCGACGAAGCCTGCGGGCACGGCTACGAGAACGGCGAGCACGAACGCCGCCGAGGTCAGGGGGACCGTGACGTTCAGCCGGGACGCGACCTCGGGGCCGACGGGCAGCGAGCTGACGAAGGACGTGCCGAGGTCGCCCCGGGCCAGCTGCCCGAGCCAGTGGGCGAACTGCTCGGGCAGCGGCCTGTCGGACCCGATGGAATGCCGTGCCGCGGCGATCTGCTCCGGGCTTGCGCCCACCGCGGTGAGCGCGTTGGCCGGGTCACCGGGAAGCAGGCGGAGCAGCACGAACAGGACCACGCTCGCCAGGGCCAGCGACACCAGCAGGAAGACGAGTCGGCGCAGGAGGTAGCGCGCCATCAGCCCTTCTTCTTGATGTCGTGGACGTAGAACTGCGAGTTGAGGCCGTTGAGCGGATAGCCCGACAGCTTGCTGCTCGCGACGACGATCTGCGGGTACAGGTACAGCCAGTCGCTTGCGGCGTCCTCGGCGGTCTTCTCGTTGACCTTCTTCAGCAGCGCGGTCTGCTCATCGGTGGTGGCGGCCTCCTCGGCCTGCTGGACCCACTGCGTGACCTGCTTGTTGTCGTAACCCCAGTAGAAGTCGGGGTTTCCGTACCACACGAGGTCGCGGTCGTTGACGTGCTCCTGGAGCGTCGCCGTGAAGTCGTGGTTCTTGTAGACCTTCGTGTACCACTCGTCGGGGGTGATCGTGTTGATCGTGACGGTGATGCCGACCTTGGCCAGTTCCGACTTGATGAACGTGGCGGCGGTGGGGTGCGGGTCGTAGTTCGGGGTGTCGAGGGTGAAGGCGAAGCCCTTGGCGTACCCGGCCTCGGACAGGAGCTGCTTGGCGTGTGCCGGATCGTAGGCGTTGACCTTGGTGAGGTCCTCGTACCAGGGGTCGGTCGGAGGCACCATGGAGCCGATGAGCTTGCCGTAGCCGCCCCAGACCGACTCCAGCAGCTTCTTGTCGTCGATGGCGGCGGACACGGCCTGACGCACCTTGGCGTCGGTGAACGGCTTGGCCTTGTCGTTGAAGGCGAGCAGCAGCTTGGTCGTGGAGTTGCCGTCGTTGACCTTGTAGTTCTGGTTGCTCTTGAACTGGTCCAGGGCGTCGGGCGACTGCTCGCTGGTGACCACGTCGACAGCGTTGGTCAGCAGCGCGTTGTTGAGGGCTGTGGCGTCCTTGTAGTAGTGGAAGACCGCCTTCTTGTTCGCGGCGGCCTGGCCCCAGTAGCCCGGGAAGCGGTTCAGGCTCAGGGCGGAGCCGCGAGTCCACTTGTCCAGCGTGTAGGGGCCGGTACCGTCTTCCGTCGTCTTCAGGTTCTGGGCCTGGGAGTTGATGATCCAGACGTACGAGAGGTTGTAGATGAAGGAGATCGACTTCTGCGACAGCGTGACCTCGACCGTCCGTGCGTCGGGGGTGGTGATGCCCTTGATCACCTCGAGGTTGCTCTTGCGCGCGGACTGGGAGTCGTCCGCGATGACCTTCTCCAGGCTGTACTTGACGTCCTGGCTGGTGAGTTCCTTGCCGCTGTGGAACTTGACGCCGTCACGGAGGGTGAAGGTGTAGGTGAGCCCGTCACCGCTGACCTTGTAGTCCTGGGCGAGGAGCTTCTCGACCTTGCCGTCGTCGGTGAGTCCGAAGAGGCCTTCGTAGACGTTGCCGTTGAGGGCTTCGGTCACGCCCTGGCCGCCGCCGGCGGTGTTGTCGAGGTTCTGCGGCTCGTAGAGCGAGCCGATGTTGACCGTCGCGTCCTTGTCGTAGGCACCGCCGGCGCTGCTCCCGCCGGAGCCGGAGCCGCCCCCGCACGCCGTGAGGGTCAGAGCCAGCGTGGCGGCCGTCGCGGTGCCGTACAGGGAAGTCTTCTTGAGATTCATGGTGAAGGCGCTTTCGTGCTGCGGTGACGTGGCTTCTGCGGGAGATTCAGTGCTGCGCGAGGAAGCCGTCGCGGAAGACGGGGAGTTTCTCGCCGGCCTCGACGGGCAGGTGGAAACGGTTCTGCCGCGGCGGCATCGGACAGTTGTACTGATCGGAGAAACCGCAGGGCGGCACGAACGCACGGTTGAAGTCCAGCAGGACGCGGTCGTCGTCCTGGGTGCGCTGCACGAAGAGGAAGCGGCCGGCGCCGTAGGTGGTGGCCCCGTTGGTCGGGTCCCCGAAGACCAGCAGCAGTGTGCCGTCGTCGTCGAAGGCGCTGAGGGTGTACTCGTGGCCGTCGAGGGTGAGGGTGATGTCGCCGGGGACGACGAGATCCCGCGTGCCGCCGTTGTCCCGCAGGTGCTCGAAAGCGATCTTGCGCGCGCCGGGCACGGGGTTGTAGGTGGCATGCACCACCCACGCCGGATCGTAGGAGAAGGCATCGACGCGGTCGAAGTACCGGATGGCCGGTGAATCGGCGTCCCAGAAGCGCAGACCGTACTCCGGCTCGCCGGTGACGATGTCGGTGCGCTGGAGCGTGGTGACGGTCACCGTGTCCGGCTGCCCCTCCCCCTCCTTCTCCGCATCAGGGCGCTCACCCGCCGGAAACCAACGGGTCTCCACGAGGGCGAGGTTCCCCGTCGGTGCAGCGAGGCTGCGATGACGCTCCGCACGCCATGCGTGCCACAGCCCGACGGGGACGGACGCAGGTCCAATGGCGCTGGGGTGGGACACGTTGCACTCATTCGCGTAGAGGGATCGCCGACACTCACGCCGCGAGGTGACGCTGCGCGAAGAAATGGCCTATGGGCATGTCCTTTATCCGCCCGGCAGAGATCCCACGTCAAAGATGTTCCATATAGCGAGACGGCGAGCACGGGAAGGGGCGGTCGGTATCGACCCGCGATATCCCGCTGGAGACGACACAAACAGCTTCCGAGCTGGGAAGATGCACACTTCCTTCGCGTTCGGCTCGGAGGGCGACCATATCCAGGGGTGTCCATTATTTGAGATGGCCACTCGAATCATGCGTATCGGTCGGAGTCGCCGTGACACCGGCGCGTCACCGGCCCAACGCGTGTGCTCGAGGCCGCCCGCCCACGCGGTGAACCCGTCCCCGGTGCAGGCACCGCGGGACCCCCGGCTGCGCCCTCGGCCTCGGACTCACTCCCACGGGAGTCTGCACGGGCACGCGGTCACGATGGCCACCGAACCCGATGGAGCCGCCGACGGTCGTCCTGCTCACCGCCTGCGCCGCACGCTGCGAGGCCGCTGAACGGGAAGCGAACACCGGCGGAGACCTGTACGCGATGCGGATCACCTGTGCGCACACCCCGGCAGGGGACTCCGGGCCGGTGTGGCCCGGAGCCCCCTGCCGGGTGAAGCTCGCCCGTGGGTCAGGCGTTGGCCACGCACCAGTTGGCGAACGTCTTGAACGCGGCCTGCGTCCCCGAACCGGCCTGACCGTCGATGGCGCCGGTGTAGCCCCAGCCGTTGTCCCGTAAGAAGCGCTGCAGCGCCGAGACCGTGCCACCGCCGACGACTCCGTCGATGGCGCCGGTATACCCGTGATAGGCCTTGAGGTGGCGCTGGAAGGCCTTCCAGCTCTCCGGGCCCAGCTCGCCGTCGATGCCGCCGGTGTAGCCCCAGTTCGCCTTGAGCCATCGCTGGACGCCCTTGGCCTGCGTAGCGTTCAGGCCGAGGTTCACCACCGCGAACGGCGTCACCACGGCCGTCGTCGCCGACTGCGCCGATGCCGAGCCGGATGCCGCAAAGCTCGTGCTCGCGCCCGCCAAGCTCCCGGCGGCGATCCCTGCCACGGCCGTGACACTGACCAGCGACCTTGCCAGAACGTTCCTTCGCATGCGTCTCTCCCTTAGAAGGCGGACAAAGACCCGGCACCACCACGTCGCATGACCCAGTCCGTGGATCCTGCTGGTGGCACCCCGTGCGTTTCGCGCTACTTCGCATCGCTGCCACGGGGCCCCGAGGTGTGCCGGCCCGCTTCCCGGACCCGACGCAACAGCGGGAGCCCCCTTCCATCCGCTGCCGTGCACCAGAACGGTCACATGCCCGCCCTTCCCTGGCACATCAGAAGCACGCAACTGCCTCAAATCTGACGCATAGTTGGCCAGAACCGGGACTCGTGATGCCGCTGGGACCAGGTGCGCGACCGGGAACTGGTCTGCCCTGCGAGGCGGGCGCGAAGGCGTCCGGATACGGTCGCCGTCGGCTCCCGGGATTCAGTCCGCGGCCGGGGGCTGGATGAGCTCGATGAGGTTGCCCTCGGGGTCCTTCACGTAGGCGAAGCGGGCGCCGGGCTGGACGGCGTCGGCCGGCGGCCACACCGGTTGCGCGCCGGCGGCAGTGAGCGCGGCGAACACCGCGTCCAGGGCCTCGACTTCCAGGGCCCAGTGGCCGTAGCCCTGCTCCCGGCAGGCGTCCAGCGGGTCGGTGAAGACCCGCGGGCGCGTGGAGCCGGCGCGCTCGATGAGCTCGACACGGATTCCCGTGCGGGTCTGCAGGACAGCGGTGCGCACGGGCGGCTCGGGGACCTCGTACCGCTCGATGATCGTTTCGAACCCGAGTACCTGCTGGTACCAGATCGTCTGACGGTCGAGGTCGGCGACCGAGATGCTGACGTGATGGTGGCGCGGAGTGATGGTCGATGTCATGGGTCACGCTCCTGGTCAGGGAAGGGGCCCGCCCGCTTCGGGCAGTCGGCGAAAATGAAGTAGTCAACGACTACATTGCCAATGTAGCCGCTGTCAACATTGCTGGTACGGTGATGCCATGCCGACCGCCCGGAACCAGTACCACCACGGAAACCTGCGCGCGGCCCTCCTCACCGAGGCGCAGACGATGCTCTCGGAAACAGGGGCCGACGCCCTGTCGCTGCGCGAGGTCGCCCGGCGGACGGGCGTCAGCCATGGCGCCCCGCGCCGGCACTTCCCGGACAAGCAGGCACTGCTGTCCGCACTCGTGGAGCAGGGTTACGAACAACTCGGGGCCCGGATCGAATCAGCCCTGGCCGGCACCGGCGGCGACTTCACCGAACGGCTCACGGCATTCGCCTGTGCCTACGTCGACTTCACCCGGCGCAACGACGAACTGATGACCCTGATGCTCTCGTCCAAGACCTGGCCCGACGCCGGACGCCTCATTGCCGCGAACGAACGGGCCTTCGCTCCGGCGGTCGAACTCCTGCGCCAAGCCGCCGAAAGCGGGGACATCGCGACTGCCGACACCGACACCGTCAATACGGCCGTCCTCGCCATGCTGCACGGGCTCGCATACGTGGCCGGGCACGGTCTGGCAGGAACAGGACCCACCACCGACCTGGTCGCCGGCGCGGTCAGGGCCCTGGTCGAGGGTCTACGCCCGCGCTGACCTCGGGCTCCGGCGGTCGGCGTCCTGCCGCACACCCGCGACCGGCCCTGTCAGCCACGAACCGACCACGCGGTGCACCCTAGTACTGCAACGGTCTTTGTCGTGACGGGTGGGCAGCTTCGGGTGGTGTGTGACCGCGTCGTTTGTAGTGGCTGATTCGGGCTTGGTGTTGTCG